>JBCCMB010000217.1:0-1965 GCA_039026555.1 Pseudomonadota bacterium | reverse complement strand
ATGGGCGCGGAGATCGGCATCGCAACGGGCCGTCTGCATGCGCGCGGGCCGGTCGGCGCCGAACAGCTCACCATTTTCAAATATGTGGTGCGCGGGGACGGACATATCCGCCCTTGACCCGCTGGCCCTATCGACTTCCGACACCTGTCGACGGCGTCAAAATCGGCCTATTCGGCGGCAGTTTCGACCCGGCGCATTATGGACACCACCATGTGGCCGAGGTCGCGCTGAAGCGATTGCAATTGGATTATGTTTGGTGGATTCCAGCGGCTGGAAATCCTCTAAAATCAACCGAAACGCCGTTTGAACGACGGATGATCTCGGCCTTGGTGATGGCGAACAATCCACGCATGGCCGTTACCGATTTAGAGCCGCGTCTGGGCGTTCGATACACAGCCGACCTTGTCGCCAAACTGCGCGCGACCGCGCCGCGCGCGCAATTCGTTTGGCTGATGGGCGGCGATAATTTGTTCACCTTCCATCATTGGCAAAAATGGAATGAGATCGCGCGATCGCTTCCGATTGCCGTGGTGTCGCGTCCCGGCGCTGGACCCAAGGCGCGATTTTCTAAATTTTCGCGGCGATACGCCAGCGCGCGCAAACCGGCATACGCCGCAAACAAACTGCCATGCGCAGAAGCGCCGGCTTGGGTGCATTTACGCGCTCCGCTCAATTGGGAAAACTCCACCCGCTTGCGTTTGGAAGCGGAAACAACCACTTAACTCCCTCGCCCGCTTCCGAGGCTGGATAAAGGACGTGATCCGTGCCGAGTTATGACGGCGAGCACGATCCGGCGCCCAAGAGCGCTGGTCGCGACGCAGCACACGAAGACCTTGCCTATCTTATCGATATCGGCGCGCCCGAAGACCGTTTTCGGGCCGACGTTCTAAATGGTCTGTCGGAGCCTCAGCCCTTTATCCCGCCGAAATATTTTTACGACGCGTTCGGCGCCGAGGCGTTCGAACGCATTTGCGAGACGCCGGAATACTATCCCACCCGCAGCGAATCGGCCCTGCTCCACGCCGCCGCACCCGATATCGCCGCATTGGCGGGACCGCACGCCAATCTTTACGAGCCCGGCAGCGGCGCAGCGGAAAAGGCGCGCATCCTGCTCACAGCCTTCGATCGACCGGCCGAATACACGCTGTTCGACATTGCAGAGGATCAATTGCGCAACGTCGCGGCTAGCCTCAATCAGGATTTCCCAAGCTTACGCATAGGCGCGGTTATCGGCGACTTCACCCGGACGCTCGAACCTACGGCCGATATGTTCGGTGGAGACGGCAAGCGCGTCTGCTTTTTTCCCGGCTCAACTCTGGGAAACTTCGATCCGGAGGCGGCGCTTGGCCTCCTGAAGACCTTTAAGGGCGTGTTGCGGCCGGGCGATGCGTTGCTGTTGGGCGTGGATCTGGCAAAAGATTCAGCGCGTTTGGATGCGGCGTATAATGATGCGCAAGGATGGACGGCGGCTTTCAACCTCAATCTGCTTCATCGACTGAAGAATGATCTCGGCGCCAAAATCCGCATCTCGGATTTCGATCACTACGCTTTTTTCAGTCCCCGGGATTCGCGGATAGAAATGCATCTCACCGCGCGTCGAGCCACCTCTATTGAGCTCAACGAGCGCGTCTTCAATTTCGCACGCGGTCAAACGATACACACCGAAAATAGTTGGAAATTTACGCCCAAGCGCTTGGCGGATCTGGTCGCTGCGGCGGGGTATGAATTGACCCAGAGCTGGGGCGGTTCAGACGCTCCGACGACGGACAAAACACAGCGTTCAGATATGCTTTTAGCGTGGTGTGAAGTTCAATAGACGTTTGGCGGGCGCCCGTATGACGTGTTAAAGACAACGAATAGTTAGTTGTAGAAGGATGTGTCTTGTCCGCACTTGAAACCCAGTCGACCGGCGTCGGCATGGACGATAATCGCAGCGCCCATGAGGCGAATCACGAACCGAAACTT
>JBCCMB010000216.1:0-2004 GCA_039026555.1 Pseudomonadota bacterium | reverse complement strand
GGCGGGCAAAGGAACGCAAGCCAAACGCCTGGTCGCCCAACGCGGCTTTATTCAATTGTCCACTGGCGACATGCTTCGCGCGGCGCGGACGTCGGGCTCCGAACTGGGTCAGCGCGTGGCGGGCATTATGGATTCAGGCGGTTTGGTGTCCGATGAGATTGTGATCGCGCTGATCGAAGAGCAATTGGACCTCAATCCAGATGCTGCAGGCTTCATCTTTGACGGGTTTCCACGCACCGTCGCGCAAGCCGAAGCGTTGGACAAATCGCTCGAAGGCCGCGGTCAGCGTGTCGATCGAGTGATCCGGCTGAAAGTGGACGAAGAGGCGCTAATCGCGCGCGTGACCAAACGGTTTGAGGAAGAGGGGCGTCCGGACGACAATCCGGAAAGCTTCACCAAACGTCTCGGCGCGTACAATGAGCAAACCGCCCCGCTGCTGCCAATCTATGCAGAGCAAGGCAAGCTTGTCGAAGTCGATGGGATGGCGGATATCGACAAGGTTTCAGCCGCGATTGAAGCTGTTTTGAACGCGGCGTCCGCCCCTGCGGCGTAAAGCGTTTAGGCCCAAGTTTGTTGGGGCGTTCTTTACAGCGTACGGAAAAGCAGACCAGGCCGCATTATTCGGTTGACGGCGCGAGCGGCGCGCCTATAAGTGTCGGCTTCCGCGACGAGGAGACAAGATCGCCGCGGCGCTTTTAGGGCGTCGGCGGCGTATTTTCGTCGCGATTTCGCGCGACTAAAGAATGGATGGAGGGGCGAATTGGCCCGTATTGCCGGCGTAAACATACCCACGAATAAGCGGGTGACGATTTCGCTTCGATATATTCACGGCATTGGCCCGACGAAAGCGCAGGAAATCTGCGAAAAAGTCGGCATTGAGCCATCGCGTCGCGTGGCGGAATTGACGGACGCGGAGGTCATCCAGATCCGCGAAACGATCGACGCGGATTATATGGTCGAGGGCGATCTTCGTCGCGAGACCGCTATGAACATTAAGCGTCTGATGGATTTGGGCTGCTATCGCGGCCTTCGGCACCGCCGCGGTTTGCCCGTGCGCGGCCAACGTACGCACACCAATGCGCGCACGCGCAAAGGCCCGGCGAAACCTATCGCTGGTAAGAAGAAGTAAGGCTTAAGCTATGGCTCGCGAAGCAACTCGAGTTAAAAAGCGGGAGCGTAAGAACATTACCTCCGGCGTGGCGCATGTTAACGCCAGCTTCAACAACACGATGATCACCATCACGGATGCGCAGGGAAATGCGATTTCGTGGTCCTCCGCCGGCATGATGGGCTTTAAGGGGTCGCGTAAATCGACGCCATACGCGGCTCAGGTCGCGGCTGAAGACGCGGGTCGTAAAGCCCAGGATCATGGTCTGAAGACGCTTGAAGTGAACGTTCGCGGGCCAGGATCTGGCCGTGAAAGCGCGCTGCGTGCGTTGCAATCCATCGGTCTGACGATCACTACGATCCACGACACGACGCCTATTCCACACAATGGCTGCCGTCCGCCCAAGCGTCGCCGCGTCTAAGCGCCGCCCGCCGCGAACGATTTAGCCGAGACACAAAATAGGGACGCCCGAAATGTCCAACGCCGCCGCTTCGGTGAATGATAAAAACTGGAAAGAACTGATCCGCCCGCAACGCCCTGTGGTGGAGCATGATTTTGACGCGGGTCGTAAAGCGACTTTGACGATCGAGCCTTTGGAGCGCGGTTTCGGCACGACGCTCGGCTCTGCGCTGCGCCGCGTCCTTCTGTCCTCGCTTCAAGGCGCGGCGATCACTGGCGTTCAGATCGACGGCGTGGTGCACGAGTTTTCGTCCGTCCCCGGCGTTCGCGAAGACGTCACGGATATCGTGCTTAACCTGAAACGCGTCGCCATTCGTATGGTGTCGGAAACGCCCAAGCGGATGACGCTGCGTGCGACGGGCCCTGGCCCGGTGACGGCAGGACAGATCGAAACGTCAGGCGATATCGAAATCCTGAACACCGACCATGTCATCTGT
>JBCCMB010000215.1:0-2011 GCA_039026555.1 Pseudomonadota bacterium | reverse complement strand
CCGCTCAACGCGCCGATGGTCGGAACCACGATTTCAAAAGTTATTGAAAGCCGCAATGACGACTACGCGGTCGGCGACCATGTTCAAACGCATTCCGGCTGGCAAGAATTCAGCGTCAGCGATGGGAAAGATCTGACAAAGATCGCGGAGTCGATAGAGCCGAAAACTCTCGCGCTCGGCGCCCTAGGCCTACCCGGGCATACCGCCTATGGAGCGCTGTTGCGCGTGGGACGTCCCCAAAAGGGAGAGACGCTATTGGTGTCGGCGGCCTCCGGCGCCGTCGGCAGCGTCGCCACCCAGATTGGCCGCATCATGGGACTGAATGTCGTCGGCATCGTCGGCGGCGAGGACAAGTGTCGTTACATCATCGATGAATTAGGCGCTTCCGCAGCCATCGACCGCAACGCGCCGAACTTTGCGGAAAATCTCAAAGCTGCATGCCCTAACGGCGTCGATATTTATTTCGACAATGTCGCCGGCGATATGGCGCTGGATGTGATCGATCAGATGAGTGATTATGGTCGCTATCTGGTGTGCGGTACGATCTCAATCGATCGTGACGCGGGCTTTGGCCCCGGTACGGACAATTTTCAAAAGGTCTTGGCCACACTGCTTGTCAAAAGACTGACATTGCAGGGCTTCATCTTCGGCGATTTCCTCGACATGCTCGATGATTTCCACAGGGACGTCGGCGGCTGGATCAAAAGCGGCGATCTTAAATACCGCGAGCACGTCGTCGACGGGATTGAAAACGCGCCAAGCGCTTTCCTTGGCCTGTTTAGCGGGCAAAATTTCGGAAAGCTCGTCGTTCGCGTTTCCGAATAGCGAACACCTCCAACGATTTAGGCCAGCACGAGCTCGCCCAAATAGACGCTTTCGCCAAGCTCAGCTTCGGCCGACACTTTTCCGACGCCGTCATGAGTTGCGACGATTTTGTAGGTCCCGCTATTTTCTTTCAGGCGGTCAATCCGAAACTCGCCGAACTCATCGCTTTCAGCTGATCCAACCTTTTCCTCGCCGAGGTAAAGATCGATGGTCGCGCCTTCGATACATTCTTGGACGCCGTTCACCATCCCCAAAATCGTGCCGCCGATAAAGCATGCGTTGAAACGATACATGTTCTTGTAATAGACGCGAGGCTTGGTTCCGAGCTCAGGTCGAAGGACTTCCAACCCTTCTTCCTCAGCGCGCTTTTGCATTTCCGCGTCGGTGATTTTGACCGCTTCAACAGCATTGATCGGCGACACGTCTACGCAGCGCGGATGAGGCCAGCCCGCATCCAACAAATGCGCGTCGAAGGTCCAATTTTGAGGAAGCTGCAGCTCTTCATTCCAAATGAGAGCGCCGTACGGGCAGGCTTTATAGATGTCTTTGCGGCCTCTCGCCTTGACAGGATCGATCATCATAATCCCGTCCTCACGCTTAATCACCGCATCACCGCCCACCTTCTTGCAAGGGGAGTTATCGCAATGATTGCAGGTCTTAAGAAGATAGGTGACGTCGACGACGGGCGATTGTCCGCGGACTTTACGGGTTACCGTGAAGAGGTCCCCGCCCTCTTCAGGAACAGGCGCGCTGTATCCCGGAAAATCATTGCCGACATACTCGTCCTTGGCCGCCAGCACGCAGTTATTCGCATGCACAGATTTAGCGACATCAATGATGAGATTCCATTTCCGTCCACCGGACGAGCTAGGCTGCTTCGACATCTTTAAGCGCCTCCGTGTTCTCGAATTTTTCGATTTGCACCAGCGTCGAATTAGGCGCCATTGAATGGGTTGTAGCCGTTTGCGTTCGGTCCGGCGTCAGCATGTTGAGACAACCGCCGATCTCGACCTGCTCATTGCCGACCGTGACCAATTCAAACTTACCGCTGGATTGATACCCCTTTACGGTTCCAGGACTCATCATCGGCGAGACGTCGGCGGCGCAAATCACTGCCCCTCGGTCATTGTGGATTTTGACAAGGTCGCGATCCTTAATGCCCCGCGCGCGGGCGTCGACTGCGCTG
>JBCCMB010000214.1:0-2053 GCA_039026555.1 Pseudomonadota bacterium | reverse complement strand
GTAAATCCGCGTGAAAGAAGCCGTGATCCAGAGCGGTCGCCAAAAAGCCCCGCACAATGCGTTCTCCCAGGGCTTTGCGATCAACCCCGTCCAGCGCGGCCGGATCCGTCAGCGGCGCTCCCTCCACCCAATCTGTGGTGAGGACTTTGTCGCTTGTGCGCGCCCAATCAACCGCGGGGGCGGAGACGAAGCCGTCATCGGCGATAATCTCCGCAAATTCGCTCGCGGCGCCCGCCTCAAAGCGCAAATCGAGCTCGCGCGTCATGGATTCAGCCAGTGTTTCGACAAAGGCGATAAGTCGAAGGCGGCGACCTTCCGCCGATCGGCGCTCCAGCAATTTTGCGCCCCGCATCATTGCGCGCAATTCCTTCGCAATGCGCGCCTCGACCCCCGGTCGGAGAAGTTTAACCGCGCGAGGACCGTCAGCCGTCTCGATCCGATGAACCTGCGCAATCGACGCGGCGGCTATGGCGTTTCCCAGCGGCGGAAACAATTGCTGCGCGTCTTCGCCAAACGAGTCGGTCACCGCTCTTTGCGCTTGCGCGACGGGGAAGGGGGGCAGCTTGTCTTTTAGATGCGCGAGATCTGAGGTCAGCTCAACACCGAGCAGATCGGGCCGCGTGGCCAAAAGCTGACCTAGTTTGATGTAAGCAGGCCCAAGTTTTTCTAGCGCGGCGGCGAAACGCTGTCCGCGACGTCCTTTTCGGCGAACGCCCGGCAGCGCGCGTAACAGCGCGCCGGCGGCGCGCCCCGGCCAGGGCATGCGGCTACGATATTCGTCGGGGACGATTAAGCCGTGCCGCGCCAACGTCGCGCCGGCGCGCGCCAAGCGCCAATAATCCATCCACGCCTTGAACATATCTTAGATCGCCCAGCCCATATGAAGCGCCGCAACGCCGCCGGTATAATTGTCATAAGAGACTTGCGAAAATCCTGCCGCGCGGATCATGGCGGCGAACTCATCCTGGCGCGGGAAGCGGCGGATGGATTCAACGAGATATTGATAACTGTCCCGATCTCCCGTCACAGCGCGGCCTAATTCGGGGATAATTGCGAAAGAGTAGGCGTCATAGGCGCGTTGAAGCTCGGCGGTGGCCATATGGGAAAATTCTAAGCACGCAAAGCGGCCGCCGGGTTTGAGGATCCGCCTAAATTCGCCAATCGCAGCGGGAATATCCACAACGTTTCGGATGCCGAACGAGATGGTGACGACGTCCACGCTTTTGTCCGGAAAGGGTAGGGCGACGGCGTCCGCACAGGCCCATTGCAATCCATCATCCCCGCGCTGCGCCAACCCCGCGGACAGCATGGCGCTATTGATGTCGGACACGATCGCCCCGGCCGGTGCGCCGCCGCGACGGGCGCGGACAGGTTCGGCGCGCTTCACGAACGCCCGCGCAATGTCGCCCGTGCCCCCGGCGACGTCCAACAAGAGCTCGCCCGGCTGCGGATTGAGGCGCGCGATCATGTTCGCCTTCCAGATCCGGTGAACGCCGCCCGACATCAGATCATTCATCAGATCATAGCGGTCCGCCACCGAGCGAAACACGCCCTTCACGCGCGAGACTTTTTCGTCGCGCGAGACGTCTTCAAACCCAAACGAGACCTTGTCTTCGGCCATAAGCGTCCTTGAGCGTCCTTGTCGGAGGAGCATCTTAATCGCGGCGCGACCATAGGCGAAGCTGCGCTGCGCCGCTATACGCCGTCCTATCATGCCTGAACTTCCTGAAGTTGAGACGGTTCGACGCGGCCTGCAGCCGGCCATGGAGGGGCGTCGAATCCTCCTTGCCGAAACCCGACGACCCGATTTGCGCTTTCCCTTGCCCGAGCGTTTCGCCGAACGTTTGACGGGTGTGCGCGTCGAGCGCCTATCCAGGCGCGCCAAATATCTCGTGGCGGATCTCAGCTCGGGCGAAACCTTGATCATGCATCTGGGCATGTCGGGGCGGTTCACCGTCTCGGAAAAGGCGCTCGATATTTTTGTGCACGAGACCGGCGCCGACCCGAAACATGATCATGTCCTGCTGAAAATGGAGGGCGGCGCGGATGTTGT
>JBCCMB010000213.1:0-2159 GCA_039026555.1 Pseudomonadota bacterium | reverse complement strand
TTTACGCATGAGCACGCGGATCAATGCCATGGAATTGACGATCTGCGCGCCTTGGTGATCCGACATCGACGTCAGATGCCGGTCTACATGGACGAGCGGACCGCATCGGTGCTGATGCATCGCTTTGAGTATTGCTTTGAGGGGAAGGGTGGATATCCGCCGATTTTGGACGCCCGTATCGCGCTACAGCCGGGCGCGCGGGCGTTGATTGACGGCAAGGGCGGCCCCCTCCCGATCGATGTTTTGCTGCAAGACCATGGCTCAATTCCATCACTAGGGTTTCGCTTAGGCGATTTGGCTTATTGCAATGACGTGAAAGCCTTGCCGGAGCAGAGTTTGGCGGCGCTAGAAGGCGTTGAGACCCTCATTGTCGATGCCTTGCGCTATTCCAAGCATCCTACCCATGCCAGTGTTGACGACGCGTTGGGTTGGATCGAACGGTTGAAACCCAATCGTGCGATCCTGACAAACTTGCATGTCGACCTGGATTATGCGCGGTTGAGAGCGGAGCTACCAGATCATGTCGTACCGGCGTTTGATGGGATGGAAATCCGCTCACGGCTTTAATGATGCCGCTATATGCGTCATCGTCTAATACATTGTTATAAATCGGAATATGTGATCTATTATTTCACATAATGTTGATTATGCGACTGGTGTGTGCGCCGGGCGCGCCGCGCAGCTCAGATTCCCAAATGAGCGGTTGCGAACCTCGCATTCCAGCCGACGCGTTCAAATCGGAAAGCGAGTTTTTCCGCGATCGAATTTGGTTTTACGCACGCGGCGCGTGGAGCGCGCGCCGATGCCCTCGCCCCCGCCAGTTAGGCCGAGGTTGCGCTCGACAGCCGTGTTAAGGCTTTGTCGCGTCCCAGAAGCGACAAGACTTTATCCATGCTCGGCCCTTGCGATTTCCCAGTCAGCGCCAAACGCAGCGGCATAAAAAGAGCTTTGCCCTTGCGACCTGTTGCGGCCTTCAACGCTGACGTCCATTCGCCCCAGGTTGCGTCTGTGACATCCCCATTCGGCAGCGCGTTCGCGGCGGTCACGATGTACTCAGCGTCCTCAGGATCTACAGTGGTAGTGACGTCGCCATAGATAATCATGAGCCACTCGGCCGCATCCGATACGCGCGTGAGATTGCCTGAAATAGCCGTCCAAAATGTCTCGTCGGCCCTGCCTCCCAGCGTATATGCCGACACGCGCGCTTCGACGTCGGTGAAAGACGATGCGTGCACCAATTCCGCGTTGAGGTTTGTCAAATCTTTCTCGTCAAATCGCGCCGGCGCACGACCGATCTTTGCAAACTCAAACTCGGACGCAAGCGTTTCAAGATCCCGGCGCGCTTCAACCGCATCCGACGTGCCGATCTTCGCCAGCAAGCTAGAGATCGCCATGGGCTCGTAATCCTCGTCGCGAAGTTGCGCGATGGATAAAGAACCAAGCCGCTTAGACAGACCCTGGCCGTCTGCGCCGATCAGGAGCGGCGTATGCGCCATTTGCGGGGCCTCGCCGCCAAGCGCTTTGAAAATCTCAATCTGAGCGCCGGAATTGGTCACGTGGTCTTCTCCGCGCACCACGTGCGTGATCTTGGCGTCGATATCGTCCACGACGGATGGCAAGGTGTAGAGATAGGTTCCGTCGGCTCGGATCAGCACCGGGTCGGATATAGACGACGTGTCGATTGATTGGTCGCCGCGCACCAGATCGGTCCACGCGCACGCGCCGCCAGACAGCTTAAACCGCCAATGCGGCTTGCGGCCCTCAGCCTCCAGGGCCGCTTTCTCGCCTGATGTCAGCGATAAGGCGGATCGATCGTAAACAGGCGGCTTTCCACGTGCGAGCGAGAGCTTGCGTTTGCGCTCGAGCTCTTCGGGCGTTTCGTAGCAGGCGTAAAGCAACCCCGCTGACTTTAGCGTTTCCGCTGCAGCGTCATATGTCGCAAACCGGTCCGATTGCTTAAAGCTGTCGGCCCAACGCAAGCCTAGCCAGGTCAGATCCTCGCGAATGCCGTCTTCAAACGCCGGCGTCGATCGTTCCGTATCGGTGTCGTCGATCCGAAGGACAAACTCACCGCCGGCGCTCTTAGCGAACAGCCAATTAATCAATGCTGTGCGGACATTGCCGACATGAAGCCGCCCGGTGGGCGACGGGGCGAAACG
>JBCCMB010000212.1:0-2256 GCA_039026555.1 Pseudomonadota bacterium | reverse complement strand
GACCGCAAGGCGCAGGAAAAAACAGCGATTGAACGCATGACCGCCGAAATGCCCCGCATCGGTCTGACGCCTGACGTCGGCGGCGTTGTTGAAAAGTCCTTCAAGCGGTTTGTGAAACTTCTAAACGCTCATTTGGAGCGTCATCTTTATCTGTTCGGCGGCCGACCTTGCTTGGCCGACTTCGCTTTGGCCGGACAATTGAGCCAGATGCTGAAAGATCCCACACCGGCGAAAATCATCGAGAAAGACGGCCCATTCGTAAAGGCCTGGTGCGAGTTTATGGACGACCCCAAACCTGGCGGTCCGTTCGAACCCTTAGAAGAATGCCTTGATACATTGACGCCGATCTTCAAAAAGGAGGTCTGCATCACCTTCCTGCCCTGGGCCGCCGCGAATTTGGAGGCCGCATACGCGAAAAACGCTATGGTGGAGGTCTCGCTCGGCAAGGACGCCGTCTTTCATGCGCCCCTAAGGTCTTCGGCGCGATCTTTCCGAGACGTCAGACGCAAATTCTCGTATGCGCGCGATGACGAGAATGCGGCTGCTTTCTTTGACGCCGTCGGCGCCACTGAATATCTCGAACGCCCGCCGCGCCAGGAGATTGTCGGCGATGGCGAAGATGGCGGCGAGACGCGCCGATCCGGCCGCGGCGGACGCCCGCGTCGACGGCGCAGAGGCGGCGGCGGACGCAATCGCGGTCAAGCATCTAGCGACAACTAACGCAAATAGGCGCGCCCCCGCAGAGGCGCGCCCTGATCTTACTTAGCAAGCGTTGACGGCTAAGCCGCTTTGACGGGCTTTTTCTTCGACACTTTGCTCTCGATCGACGGCGCCGGCTCAGCGGCGCCGATCGCGATTTTCCGCGGCTTCATAGCTTCTGGCAGCTCGCGCACCAATTCGATCCGCAGCAATCCATTTTCCAGCTGAGCGCCGGTGACGACGACATGATCGGCGAGTTGGAAGCGGCGAATAAAACCGCGCTCCGCAATGCCGCGGTGCAAATATTTGCGCGCGTCGCTGTCGCCGGTTTTCTTACCAACAACCGTTAGCTGGCCTTCTTTCAGCTCGATATCCAAATCGCCGTCTGCAAAGCCCGCAACTGCGATTTCAATCGCATAGGCGTCTTCGCCGACATGTTCGATATTGTAGGGAGGATATCCTTGCGCACCGTCAAGGCGCTGCGCCGTGTCGATCATGCTGGCCATGCGGTCAAAGCCAACCATCGTCCGATAAAGTGGGGTGAGGTCAATCGTGCTCATATCGTCTGTCCTTTACAAAGCAACAGTACAATCCTTGTGAGGATCGTTTTGAGTTGAACTCCGGCGCGATAAGCATCCGTCGCCGGAAGGTTAAATGAAGCCCGACACTCGGCGCTTCGGCTATAGATTTGGGAGACGGGTTTGCTCTGTTCAAGAGCGCCAAATCAGATAGATTCAAGGCCAAAGCGCCGACCAGCGGCGCAGGAAACGAGGACCCCATGCTCGGTTTACGACTGATCATCGCCATTTTCTTCGTAATAGCGGCCGCTGCGGGGGGCGTCGCGTTGAATGTGGCGACAGACGGTCGATTTCTACCAGGCGGCGAAACAGATACGCGCGTTGAAGCGACGCCGCCGCCCGAACCCTTTGAACCAACGCTGGAATGGGCGGCGTCCGGAGAATGGCGCATCCAGCCTGAGCGCGATGTTTGGCGCAACCCGGTGAAGACGCTGGAATTTTTCGGCGTCGAGAATGACGACACCGTCGTCGAGATTTGGCCTGGCGGCGGCTGGTACACGTCGATACTGGGTCCGTATCTGAACGCAGGCGGCGGGCGGTTGATCGCAGCCGGCTACGCAATGGAAGATTCAGATTTCGCGAGCGGCGCCATGCAAGCCTACGCCGATGTTTTTGCGGCTCAGCCCGAGCTATACGGCGCAATTGAGATCACGACATTTTCCGAGACTAGCGACGGTTTGGGGGTCGACGGCGAAGCGGACATCGTTTTGACGTTTAGAAACGTCCATAATTGGATGGCGGGCGGATGGGCGGAAAAGGCCTTCGCCGACGCCTATCGCGCGCTTAAGCCTGGCGGCGTTCTGGGTGTCGTCGAACATCGTCTGCCCTCCACCGCGGAGCAGGATCCGGCGGCAGGCGCCGGCTATGTCCAAGAGGCGTTGGTGATTCAATTCGCGCGCGAGGCGGGCTTCCAATTTGACGGCTCCTCGGGCGTCAATTCCAACCCCGCGGACACAACCGACCATCCCTTTGGCGTTTG
>JBCCMB010000211.1:0-2324 GCA_039026555.1 Pseudomonadota bacterium | reverse complement strand
CTCCGGCATTCCCGTTGTCAAACCGGCCACGGGCGGACGTCCCGGCGAGCTCGTCGGTATTCTCACCAATCGCGATGTACGCTTCGCCGAGAACGAAGATCAGCTGGTGACCGAATTGATGACGCGCGACGTCGTCACGGTCTCTGAAGGGGTAGACCCTGGTGAAGCGCGGCGATTGCTGCACCAGCGCCGGATCGAACGATTGGTGGTGGTCGACGACGACAATCGCTGCGTCGGGCTTTTGACGGTCAAGGATATGGAAAAATCCATGTCCAATCCGAACGCGTGTAAGGATGCGCAGGGCCGTTTGCGGGTCGGCGCGGCGTCTACGGTGGGCGATGCGGGTTTGGCGCGTTCAGAAGCGTTGATGGAAGCCGGGGTCGACGTCATCGTGATCGATACGGCGCACGGGCATTCGCAATCGGTCTTGGACGCCGTCTCGCAGGCCAAGCGTTTGTCAAATTCAGTTCAGGTGATCGCTGGAAATGTTGCAACCCATGACGGCGCCAAGGCGCTGATCGATGCTGGCGCCGACGCCGTCAAAGTCGGGATTGGCCCGGGGTCTATCTGTACGACGCGCGTGGTCGCCGGCGTGGGCGTGCCGCAGCTGACAGCGATCAGCGATTGCGCCGAAGCGGCGCGCGCGCAGGATGTGCCCGTGATCGCTGATGGCGGTATTAAATTCTCCGGCGATTTTGCAAAAGCGCTGGCGGCCGGCGCAGACGCCGCCATGATGGGCTCCATGCTCGCCGGCACCGAAGAAGCGCCGGGTGAAGTCTTCTTGTATCAGGGGCGCTCCTATAAAGCGTATCGGGGGATGGGATCGCTTGGCGCGATGGCGCGGGGATCGGCGGACCGATATTTCCAAAAAGAAGTGACCGACCAGATGAAATTGGTGCCGGAGGGCATTGAGGGACAAGTACCTTTCAAAGGCGCCGTCGGGCCGATCCTACATCAACTGGTCGGCGGTCTGCGTGCGGCGATGGGTTATGTCGGCGCGAAGGATATCGAGGAATTGCACGCCAAGGCGCGGTTTATCCAGATTACGGGCGCGGGCTTGCGCGAAAGCCATGTCCATGACGTCACCATGACGCGCGAAGCGCCGAACTACTCCATCCCGACAACCTAATGACCGCCGATGAAGTCTTCGCCAAATACGGCGAAGCGATGTTCCGCGCGCAGGTGCTGGAATTGTCGATGGGAAATTTCGTCATCGCCGTTCTGGACGCGGAAGGGCAGGCGCTCGACGCGAAAGGCCGGCAAATCCTAGAGGCGGACACGCTTGGCGCCCGGCTCAAGCGCATTGAACCCTACATCATTGACGAGCACCCGCTTTGGGCGGGTAATCTGCGACACTACATCCGATATCGGAATTATCTGGCGCACCGCTTCTTTCTGGATGCCGGTGGACTGCAGGAAGACGAAGGCGTAAGAGACGCGTCCTTTCAATATCTTAGAGAGTTTGAGCGAGCGACTGCCTTGGCGTCCTATCACATGCATTTGCTATCGCGGGCCTTGCGCCTGCCTTTGGCGCCGCGTTTCGGCGACAAAATTGAGGCGTCCATGGCGGCTGCCGCCGGGGTCGACGCGGACACGCTCTTAAAGTTCAGGCGGTTTCATCCTGATGCGTGACGGCGGGCGGTTGGACGCCGCAATCCAGGTGTTGGACGATGTCATGTCGCGGCGACAGCCCGTAAAGTCGGCGGTGCGCGATTGGGGCAAGCGCGCGCGCTATGCCGGCGCCAAGGATCGAGCATGGGTGTCCGGCTTGGTGTTGGATGCGCTGCGACGAAAGAATTCGTTGGCGTACGCCATGGGCGATGACGGGCCGCGCGCCCTAGCTTTGGGGGCTCTGGCGCATGTGTGGCGATGGGATATCGGCCGCCTCGATGCGGCGTTCGATGAGGAGCATGCACCCTCTGCGCTGACGCCGGACGAACGCGAGCGCTTGGTGATGGCGCCGGATCCGACCGCGCCGCCACATGTCCAGGGGGATTATCCGGACTGGATGACGCCGATGATGACGCGTGCATTCGGCGAAGAGGCGGTGATCGAGGCGCAAGCTATGGCGGTGCGCGCGCCCGTGGATCTGCGCGTGAACACGTTGAAAGCCGACGCCGAAAAAGCGTCCAAACCGCTCAAATCGATCAAAGCTGAGCCGATTGAGACCTTGGTCGACGGGTTTCGCGTGCAGGCGCCGGATCCAGCCAAACGCGCCGGCTCCGTGGAGAGTATTCCAGCCTATTCCAAGGGCTGGGTCGAAGTTCAGGACGCCGGTTCGCAGTTCGCAGCGGCGGCCGCCATTGCGCAGCCGGGCGAACAGG
>JBCCMB010000210.1:0-2358 GCA_039026555.1 Pseudomonadota bacterium | reverse complement strand
TTTACGCCGCTCGGAGAGACGGCGCGCGTCGCCGAGGACCAGCTTTTCGAGGCGCGACGCGCCGCTTAATCCGACAAAGGATAATCATGACTGTCGAAACCAAAATGGGCGCCGGCAAGGCCGACGCGCAATCCCTCTCGCACGAGCTGAACGCCGCCTTTGAGGCGCTCAAAGCCGCTAATGACGCACGGCTCGATGAAATCGAAAAACGCGGCTCCGCAGATCCGCTGCTGGAAAAGAAGATCTCGCGGATTGATCGCGCGCTGGACGCGCAAAAGAGCGCGTTGGACCGGCTCGCCCTGCAAGCTTCACCTCCTGGTTTGGGCGAGGAAGAGATCGCCGCCGACCCGGAACACAAATCGGCGTGGTCCGCCTATCTGCGCATGGGCGATGAAAGCGGGCTCGCGCGTCTCGACACCAAAGCGCTGACCGTCGGAACCGACGCGCAGGGCGGCTATGTCGCACCGCCCGAATTGGACCGTCTCATCGAAGCGCGTCTGATGCAATCCAGCCCGATGCGCCAGATAGCGACCGTGCGCCAAACCTCGGCAACCGTGTTCCGCAAACCAGTGGGATTAGGCGCGGGCGCGGCGTGGGCCGCCGAAACGGGGGCGCGGACGGAGACAACCTCTCCTAATCTCTCGCTGCTCGAATTCCCGGCGGCGGAGCTCTACGCCATGCCGGCCGCGACGCAAGCGCTGTTGGACGACAGCTACGCTGATGTCGATGAATGGTTGGCGGATGAGGTGGAAACTGCATTCTCCGCTCAGGAAAGCGCCGCTTTCGTGGATGGCGATGGTGTCAACAAGCCCAAGGGCTTTTTGGACTATACAATCACGGCTGACGCCTCCCACACCTGGGGCGAGATTGGATTTGTCGCGTCTGGCGGTACGGGCGATTTCGCGTCCAGCGATCCGGCAGATGCGATCATCGATCTGATCTATGCGCCAAAGCCGCAATTTCGCGCCAATGGGCGCTTTGTGATGAACCGCAGGACGGTTTCCGCCGTTCGCAAGCTAAAAGACAGCAGCGGACAATATCTCTGGAGTCCGGGCGCGGCCGGCGAACCGGCGACGGTCTTCGGCTATCCCATCACGGAGATTGAAGACATGCCCGATATCGCCGCCGGCGAAGCGGCTATTGCGTTCGGCGATTTCCGGAAAGGCTATCTCATCGTCGACCGCCAGGGCGCGCGCGTGCTGCGCGATCCTTATTCGGCGAAGCCCTATGTCTTGTTCTACACGACCAAGCGCGTGGGCGGCGGCGTTCAAAATTTCGACGCGATCAAAGTGATGCAGTTCTAGCGGACCGACGATGCCCCGGTCGCTTATCGCCATGCACTGAGCGACCGAGCGTCTCTAAAACATGCGCCTCTAAGAAAGACAAATCACATGAATCTCTCGATGGAGACGCCGCCGGCTGTGGAGCCGGTGGCGCTGAGCGATGCGAAGGATTTTCTGCGGGTCGATTACGCGCAGGAAGACACGCTGATCGGCGAGTTGATCGCCTCGGCGCGTGCGCGCGTTGAAGCGGCGACAGGATTGGCGCTGATCGAGCGCGGGCTGCTATTGACGCTGGATAAATGGCCGGAGCGGGCCTTGCAGATGGGGGCGTATCGACTTCCGGTGCGTCCGGCGGCGGCTTTGACGTCCGTCACGATCTATGCGGCGGACGACACGTCGAGCGACGAGACCTCTAGCTTTCGCCTAGAAGCGGGTTTGGCCTCGCGCTTAGTGCTGGATGCGGAGGCGTGGCCCCGACCTGGTCGGCGTCATGGCGGGATTGAGATTCGCTTTACGGCCGGCTTTGGCACCTCGTCCCAGGACGTTGCGGACGATCTTCGCTTGGCCGTGAAAACGCTCGCGCTGGAAGCCTATCGCAAGCGCAGCGAAGGCGGCGTCGGAGAGGATTTGTCCCCAATCGTCGCCGACCTTTTAGCGCCATGGCGGAGGTCGCGGTTATGAGCGGGTTTGCGCTACCCGGCGCTGAAACCGCGCTTCAGGACGCGATTTTGACAGCGGTGCGCGCGGACGCCGGCGTCAAATCGATATTTGGCGATCCGGCGCGCGTGTTTGACGAGCCAGTCTCGGCGCCCGTCTATCCCTACGCGCAAGTGTCCTTGCACGAATTGCGGCCGGGCGGCGGCGCGGACACTCCGTCGGCGGAGCATCGGATCGACTTGCAAGTGCTGACGCGGTGGGCCAGTCGGCGGGACGCCAAAGATGCGATGGGCGTTTTGCGCAAAGCGATTGAAGACGCCGAGATCGCGCCCTCCGGTTATCGGATCGTTTTGTTGTTTCCCGTGTTTTCAGATGTGGTGCGCCTTCGCGACGGGCGCACTTTGCGCGGCACGTTGCG
>JBCCMB010000209.1:0-2378 GCA_039026555.1 Pseudomonadota bacterium | reverse complement strand
GCCCTGCTGCCAGGCGCCACCCCGCCAGAAATTGCCTTGCTCTTTAAACGGGCCGGCCTCCGCGACCCCGACGCCGGCTGACATGGCGACAAACGCCACATGCGCGGGGTGCCCGGCGGCGGCGAGTTTGGGTTGGTTCTCGGCGGATGAAGAGCACCCAATAGTGGCGACACGGCCGTCCGACCAAGACTGGGCGCTGATCCAATCCAGCGTGTCCCAACCATCCTCCTCCGGGCGCGGGATCATGTAGAATTCGCCTTCGCTGAGATAGCGGCCGCGCTCATGTTGCTCGATGATCGCATAGCCCATGTCCAACAAGCGCTGATAAAGAACGCCGGACCGACCGTTCAGCTCGCTATCGTAAGGGGTTCGGATCAGGATCGAGGGTACGGGTTCGGTTGCGCCATTGGGAACAAAAATATGCGTGTCCAAGCGCGCGCCGTCTCGCATCGGCGCCTGCATATGGCGCTCGACATAGACCTCTTCAGATGGATTGAAAGCAGAGGTCGACGTCGGTTGTTCAGTCACGCCGCTCGCACAGGCGCCCGCCAGCGCCGCTAACGAAATCGCACTTAGAAATCGCATCTTCCACCTCATGCCCAGCTTCACTTTGATGGGAAGACGTCGCCCCGCCATTGTCAACGCGCGCCGCAGGCTCCGCAACGAAAACCCAGATTGCGCGTGTGCTCGGCGCATTGTAAGCAAGCGTCATGTTCACGACCGCGCCCCGCCAACTTTGGAAGATTGGACTCATCTGAGATTGGTCGGCGCACATGTTGTTTTGTTTCGCCGGCTGCGGAGGCTCCGCTCGCCGGTTTTTTTGACCCTCCGCACGCGCAAGTTTCGACCGTCGGAGTTTTCCTATGACCTCTCAAGCACAGCGATTATCAGGATTGGCCCTGGCCGCCGCCAATGTCAGGGATGATCTTCGTTTACGGAGCAATCCTCGCCATTGGCTGCACGCTGGCGCCTAGCTTTATGATCTCCGAAGGCATTGCACGGATCGGTCCGGGTCCCGCCAGCGCGGTTGGCGGCGTGGGTCCGGCTGCAGCAGCTGGGGTCGCCGTCTTCGTGTTAGGCGAGCCTTTTGGCTGGCCGCAAGCTGCGGCGCTCGCGCTGACGGTCGGAGGCGTCTTGCTGCTCGCCGGCGCGGGTTCAGCGCCGCGCGGCGCGGCGTCGGCTTAAGCTGTGTCGCCCAAATGCCCTTTGATCCAGGCACCCGCGCGTAGAATGGCGTCTCGGGCTGGCGCAAGGTTCGGATAGAAGATGTGCCAGACATGCAGCATGTCGGGCCACACCTCCATCGACACCGGTACGCCTGCGCCGCCCAGGCGCTCGGCCAGCAAGGACGAATCCGACAGCAAAATCTCCGCTTCGCCGACTTGGATGTAAACGGGCGGCAATCCGCGTAAATCGCCGTTTACGGGGGACATTAAAGGATCGGACCGGTTCTGACCTTGCGCATAGGCAACCGCCCATTTGTCCAATTCTTCCTTGGACAGAACAGGGTCGCGCGAGGCCTTCGCATCATAACTCCAGCCGGTATTCTCCAAATTCGCCCAGGGGCTTATCAGATAGAAACCCGCAGGCATCGGCGCGCCCAGCTCTTTGAGTTTCATTCCCATGGCGAGCGCAAGTCCTCCGCCCGCGCTATCGCCGCCCACAACGAGATCCGCTGGTTTCACGCCTTCAGCGAGCAGGCCTTGATAGGCCGCCACCGCATCGTCGACGGCCGCTGGGAAAGGATGTTCCGGCGCCAAGCGATAATTCGCCGCCATCCCTGCGCTGCCAGCGCATTTTGACAATTGCGCAAGAAATCCACGATGGCTTTTGGCGCTGCCAACGCCGTATCCGCCGCCATGCAGCCAGAAAACGACTTTATTGCTATCGACATCCGGCGGCAGGAGCGCCTCGCACGACACCCCGCCGACCATTACTTCTGACACATTGGTTCCTGGCGGCATCGGCAATTGGTCGCCAGACGCATCGAACGCGGCTCGTTGTTCAGGCAAGTCCAATTTTGACATGCCCATTTCCGCAATCTGCGCTCGAATTTGTTGAATTTCGCTCGTCATGGCTTCGTATCGCTCCGTCGCAGCCGCCCTACCCCGCTCGCTCTTCAAGGACGATGCCAGCCTAATGACCCCGGCGTCTAGACCAGGACCTGACGCGTGCTGCGTGCGGAGGCTTTATTCCGGGCTACGCAGCCGCCGCGAGGGTTCGCCGCGATTGGATTTTTCCGCGCCCATATCGATCCAGCCAAGCCTTTGATAGAAGCGCCGCGCCCGGATGTTGACGTCTTGTACGGTGAGTTCCAGAGGCCGGTTGGCCGACGCGCGCGCGGTTTCAAGCAAGCCGGAGCCGATCCCGCAAAACCG
>JBCCMB010000208.1:0-2481 GCA_039026555.1 Pseudomonadota bacterium | reverse complement strand
GAGGCTTAAACCAGTCAGTCCCGTTGTAGGACTGGTTTTCCAGCGAAATCTGCAATTTCGCGCGCAGCGCTCGCGAAAGCTGCGCCTTGTTCGAAATCCCAAACGCCTAGCGCCATTATTTCGTCGCCGTCATTGAATTTGAGCGCCGGCCGCCGTTGGATGATCTGTTGTCGGGGGGCGAGCTCTGCGCCCTGGAACTCGTCCAATGGATAGCTTTGGCGGGACCAACCTTTGCGATCAAATCTATCCACTCGGACGACGCCGCCCGCCCGATCGATCTCGACGCATAAACCCGCGCGCCATAGATACGCCATGCCAAAGCCCCAGCCGGTCATAGCGATCGCGAAGGCTAGAGATGTGCTGGTGGTCAAACTCCACATATCGGGTGGCGTTTCTGGCGCGAGAAACACGGCCAAGAAGCCAAAGGACATGACAAAAAGTGCGACCCAACTCAGGCTTTTGTTTGAAGCGGTTGCGACCAAGCGCTCGTCGGTCTTCAAGTCGATCTTCACATGTTCCCCCTAATGCCCGTACGCATGTCAAACGATCATCGGTCCGGAGGGCGCGGTCGGCAACCTGTTTGGATTGGCGGGCGGGCGACTGAGATGGCGATCGCATCCTTTGTTGCGATAATCTTGAATCAGGCGTTCAATTTTGCTGGCCAGCGAGGTGAGTGTACGCTCAAGCTCTTCGAGTTCACGGAGTAGTTTGCGCATTTCATCCGATCGGTCGTCGGCGTTCTTAAGCTCTCGGACAAAATTTATGATTGGAAACACGGTGGCGACAAACGCGACTATGTCATCGCTATCCGAACCACGTTGGGATTTGTTCTTGAACTTGTTCGCGGCGCGCTGCGCTTTTCCAGCTGCGGTGCCCAGTCTAACTATCGGCGGAATCGCACTAGTTAAAAGTGAAATCATCGCATTGTTTAGAGACTTGTACATTTCCCGCCTGACCGCTTCGATTTGAGACTTAAGTCCAGACGCTTTGTCTTCTATTCGGTTAAGCTCATTTGCGAGATCGCCTAATTTTCTAGCGATATCGGAACATTCTCGGTACCTAGCCCGTTGATGCAATTCGTCGCTCATAGTCGCTGTCCTTTTTTCGGTGCCCATAGAAGATCTCATTGAAAGCCAGATGTAGGATTATATTCCTATTTCTTGTGTCATGCTTGTTTTAACCCTGCATGATGGGCGAGGAGGGGTCGAATAGGGCGTCTTAGAGCCGAGACACTGTCTATGAACACAACAGCCTCGCTCCGACCCGGCCTGGCCGCCGGGGTGGCGGCGTTTAGCATTTGGGGATTTTTGCCGGTCTATTTTAAGGCCGTCGCGCATGTTGCGCCGGATGTCACGTTGGCGCATCGCGTTGCGTGGTCCTTGCCGACCGGGATTGTGTTTGTCGCGTTGGCCTCGCAATGGCCCGCCGTCCGCCGGATCGTCGCGGATCCAAAACTGATGCGGGCCTTGTTCGCCTCGGCGGCGCTGATGGCGGTGAATTGGCTGATCTACATCTGGGCCGTCGCCGCGGACCGGGTGATGGAAGGCAGTCTCGGCTATTACATTAATCCGCTGGTGAGCTTTGCGATCGGCGCGGTGCTGTTTTCCGAACGGTTTTCGAAATGGCAGCTCTTCGCCATCCTTTTGGCGAGCATCGGCGTGCTCAATCAAACTTTGGTGGTGGGCGCGTTTCCGTGGGTGGCGCTCTCCTTATGCCTTACCTTTGCGGCCTATGGCGCGATCCGAAAAGCAACGCCGGTGGAAAGCCGCGCCGGGTTTCTGGTCGAAGTGGTGATGATGGCGCCGTTCGCTTTTGCGTATCTTGTATGGCTGTCGGCGACGGGCGCGGATGTGACAGGCGGCGAGCCCTGGGATTGGGCGGTATTGGCGCTGGCCGGACCCATCACGGCCGCGCCCCTGATCCTGTTTGCGATCGCCGCGCGGAATTTACGTTTGTCGACGGTCGCCATCCTCCAATTTATCGGACCGACGCTGCAATTCGCCTGTGCGCTCTATTATGGAGAGCCCTTCACTGCCGGCCATGCGGTCACCTTCGCCTTCATCTGGGCGGGCGTTGCGGTCTTTTCCTATGATGCTTGGGCGTCGGACCGGCTGGCCAGGGCGAAAGTCGCGGCGGTCGGCTAAAAGAAAACCCCCGCCTAGGCTGACGGGCCGGCGGGGGTGCAAGGGGGGCCATGCGAATACGCGGAGAGCGAATTCGCCTTATAGGTTTCAAGTCCGGCGCCAGTTTTCCCCCCACGCGGGAGGCTGTTTACCGCTTGTTAATGGGTCTTTATGAGCCGTTAACCCTGATTTTGGGCGTAAATTGTCTCGCTTCGACACAGACGTGGCGGCCTTGTCTCAAAGGCAGGCGTAAAGCGCTTCGAACACGCGTGTGGCGCGGGGGTCGCCTTGCAGATGTGCGCCTTGTTGGTTGCACACATAGGCGGCGGCGATTTCCGCTTCCGGATCGCCGAACGCG
>JBCCMB010000207.1:0-2488 GCA_039026555.1 Pseudomonadota bacterium | reverse complement strand
TGATGAAAATGTAGCGCGTCATGACGGGAGACTATTGACCAGATTCGCACCGGGGGTCGTCAAGCCCCGCATAGCCTATTGTTGAGGACTAGTTGGGTCGCCGCCTTCAATAATGTCGTCATTGGCCCCGCTCGGCGCAGATGGTCCCGGCGATGCTTCAGGCGCCGCGCCGACATCGCCCGGCAATGTGGGCAGATCGCCTTCCTCCAAAACCCGCTCAACATCCGAAGGCGCGCGCGCCGACAAAGAATTAAGCGTGGTCAGCGTCAAACTCGTCGCGAAGAACACGGCCGCGAGCACCATGGTCACTCGCACGAGCACATTCGCCGCCCCGCGTCCCGAGATCATGCCGCCTCCGCCGCCGCCCATGCCGAGCGCGCCGCCTTCCGAGCGTTGCAGCAATACAGATGCAATGAGGGCCAAACACGCGAGAAGATGGATAACGAGGATAACGTTCTGCATGATCAAACCCGGAGCGATTGAATCTTGAAGCCGCCTCCAAAGCACGGCGCGAGGGCCGGGCCAAGAGCCGATCTGAGGAATTTGAAGCTTTTACGTCAAACCGACGCTTTATGTGGCGTTTACACCGCAGCCCGGATGATCCCCAAAAAGTCTTCGGCCTTCAAACTTGCGCCGCCCACCAAAGCCCCATCGACATTGTCCAGCGCAAGAATATCGGACGCGTTCGCCGGCTTTACGGAGCCGCCATATTGGATCGGCGTCGTCACCGCGCGATCTCCGAGGACATCCTGCATTACCGTGCGCAAAAAAGCATGCGTGTCGGCGATTTCGTCCAATGTCGGCGTCAATCCCGATCCAATCGCCCAGATCGGCTCATAGGCGATCACAATATCGGTCGTCGACGCCACTGCTGGAATGCTGCCGCGCAATTGGGCGCCGAGCACGTCGAGCGTTTCTCCGGCCTGGCGCTGCGCCAGGCTTTCGCCGATGCAGATAATTGGCGTGAGCCCCGCGCGAATCACCGCCGCGGCTTTCGCCGCGACCTGCTCATTCGTTTCGCCATAGCTTTCGCGGCGCTCGGAATGACCGACAATGACGTATTCAGCGCCGATATCGGCCCACATCTCAGCGCTAATGTCGCCCGTATGCGCGCCAGACGCGTCCGCATGGCAATTCTGGCCGCCCATCGCCACTGCATCGCCTAGAACCGCGGCCATATGGCCGGCGAGCGTGGCCGGCGGACATATGGCGCAATTTGCTTTAGCAGGCGCGGCTTTCAGCGCGTCGGCCACCGCCTCGGCCTGCTTCAGCGCCTCCGTAAGGCCGTTCATCTTCCAGTTTCCAGCAATCAGCATTTGAGGCGTATCCATAGCGCGTTCATTCTTTCGATGTCTTGCGTCCAACGTCCGCCTCGCCTAGCAAGCCTTTGACCGCCCCGGCAAGTCGCCAGAGGCGATCTTGGCCTATGCGCCCGTGTTTTTAGGAGACGCCCATGCTCGCACAATTGCGAGGCGCCGTTCGTTCCAAAGCGGCGTTGGTTCTAATCGGATTGCTCGTCCTAAGCTTTGCGGTTTGGGGCCTGTCGGACGTTTTCGCCGGCCGCACCGGCATTGGGCTCGCAGGCGCTGGCGACCGGCGCGTCTTAAAGGCGGATGTCGAGCGGGCGCTAGACTCCTATCTGCAAAGCGAACGCGAACAGGGCCGTCCCTCCAACCGCGAGGACGCCGCCCGTGCGGGTGTTTTAACCGCGATCATTCAAGGGCAAGCTGGGCGCGCCGCGGAGCTACGATATGCTGATGAGGCCGGCATTCGAGCCAGCGCCGAGGCCGCCGCGCGGATTCTGGCGGACGCGCCGCGCTTTAAAGATGCACTCACAGGCGATTTCGACAGCGAGGCTTATCGCGGCTATCTCGCGCAAATCGGCGAAAGCCCGGCCTCGTTTGAAAAATCGCTGCGTGATGACCTGACGTCCGAATATATACGCGACGCTGTCGGCGCCGGCGTTGATACGCCGACCGCCCTGGCTCGATTATGGGTGCTAAACCAAACCGAAAAGCGCAGCATCGCTTATGTTCTCGTACCGCCTGGAACAGCGGCGGAGGTCGTAGAGCCAACGGATGAGGAATTGTCGTCCTTCTATGAGGCGCGCCAATCTTTATTCACCCAGCCGGAACGGCGACGCGTGTCGATCATGTCGGTATCGCCCGTGGACTTCATCGATCAGGTCGAGGTGCCGGATGAAGATGTCCAAACAGCCTACGAGATCCGCTTACGCGAATTGTCGGGGCCGGAAACCCGCGTTCTGGCGCAGCTTTCCGGTGCGGATCGCAGTGCAGTGCAAGAAGCCGCAGACCAAATCGTTGCGGGCGCCACGCCAGAAGACGCCGCCAACACTGTGGAGGGCGTCGATCTTACAGTTTTGCGCGTCCAAGAATCCGAGCTGGCGGACGACGCCTTCGCGTCCGCCGCGTTCCGCGCGCCGGAAGGCGATGTGCTGATCCCCGTGCCGAGCGGTTCGGGCTGGGCG
>JBCCMB010000206.1:0-2536 GCA_039026555.1 Pseudomonadota bacterium | reverse complement strand
TGGCGACGCGTTGCTGTTCGCCGCCAGACAAAGTGGCGGGTTTCGCATCCAGACGGTCGCCAAGGCCGACCCATCGCAGCAATTCGATAACATCGTCGCGATAAACCTTCTCCGGTTCGCCCAAGACGCGCAGGGGCAAGGCGGCGTTGTCATAGGCGGACAAATGGTCCAACAGGCGAAACTCCTGAAACACAACGCCGATGCGGCGGCGCAATCCTGAAAGGCCAGACCTATTCATGCGGCTTGTGTCTGATCCGAACAAAGAGATCTTGCCCCGGCTCGGGCGCAAGGCAAGATAGGCGAGCTTCAGCAAGCTGGTTTTGCCCGCCCCCGACGGTCCTGTAAGCAATGTGAATGAACTCGGCGCCAGCGATAGGCTCACGTCGGACAATACATCCGCGTTTTGGCCATATGACAAAGATACGCTATCGAAGCGAACGGCGGGTTCGTCAAAGTCTAAAGCGCGCGTCGACGGCATGGCCCGTAAGTCTTTCGTTTATGATGGTTGGATTATATTAACTACAAATGTGATTCCGATAGCCCCATGATCTTAATCTGCCCGTCTTGCGAAACACGTTATTTCGCCGAGGACGCCTCCATGGGAGAGGCGGGACGCCGCGTGCGCTGCGCGGCGTGCGGTCACGCATGGACGGCGAAGCCGGTCGATCCGTTGGAACCGGCGGCGGGCGTTGCGCCGCCAGATGCTGAGACTGGGCTCACGCGCATGCAAGTCGAGCGCTTGCGTCAGACGGCGTCGCGAAACGCCGCGACAAAATCAGGCCCCCATGCGGAGATCCGCGCCAAGGAACGTGAGCGTCGCGCCAAGAATCGAAAAATCGCGGCCGGCATCGCCTGGATGGGCGGGTTTTTGGTGTTCGCCGGCATGTCAACTGGCGCGTTGATGAATCGCGAGCAGGTGGTCAAGACCTGGCCGAAAACGGCCTCATTCTATTCGCTGGCGGGTTTTGAGATTAACCGTTTCGGCGTGGAGCTGGTAAATGTCAGCGCCGAACGCAGTTTTGACGGGACAATCCCCATTTTAACAGTGACGGGCGCCGCGCAAAATGTGACCGATCAACCGCAAACCGCGCCGCGCATTCGGGTCGCGTTACGAGATGAAAGCGGCGAGGAAGTCAAAGTTTGGACCGCAAGCTTGGACGTTGCGTCTATTCCCGCAGGCGGACAAGCGGCGTTTCGCTCTCGCATCGACGCGCCGCCGCTGGAGGCCTTCAACCTAAACGCGTCGCTTCTGGACCCTCCGCCGCAGATCGATGCGCCGACGCCGACGCCGACGCAGGTTTCGGGCGATGGGCAGTCATTTGACGATCAGCCCGAAGGCGACGCGGTCCAACCCGCCGTCTCTGGCCATGGCGAAACCGAACACGCCAATGCCGGGCACTAACAATTTCGGCGCGCCGGCGTTCGACGTTTTGCTGTCGCAAACTGAAATCTCCGAACGGGTCGCCCGCTTAGCGGATGATCTCGCGCCAAGGCTCAGCGAGGGCGAATGGACGGCCATTGTGATCCTGCTGGGCGCAACGCCGTTTGCTTCTGATCTTTTGCGCGCACTCGCCGATCGCGGTGTTGATGTGGGCTTTGACGCGCTCTGGCTGGAGAGCTATCGCGATGCGCGCGAGAGCAGCGGCCGGGTCGTTGTTCGCGCGGACATTCAACGCTCGATCAAGGATCGCGGCGTGTTGATCCTCGATGACGTCTTCGACAGCGGGCGCACCCTCCAATTCGCGCGCTCGCATTTGATTGCAAAAGGCGCGCGCGAGGCCCTCACCTGCGTTTTTGCGCGCAAGCCTGAAGCGGTGCGCGATGGATTGGATGTGTGGGCCTATGATGCGCCTTCGCGCTATCTGGTCGGGTATGGCATGGACGACGCCGGCCATTGGCGCGGATTGCCGTATTTGGGCGCGATCAGCGCGTAGCGCGGCCGGCTAAAACCGCCGTAGCAAGCGCCGCAGATACTCCAACTCGTCTTCTTCAACGCGCGGATCGTCGGATCGACGACGGAGTTCGTCCAAAATATCGCGCGCGCGTTGGCGTTCAGCCTGGTCGGGAACGTCGACATCGTCGCCATAGCCCGCATCCGCACCGCCGACATTTCGGCCCAGCGGATCGCGCCCGCCGCCATCGGCGTCCGCGTCACGCCGAATTCGGTCAGCGGCTTCGGCCAATTCCGTTGCGGCGTCGCGCAGGGCGTCGGCGGCTTCCCGTTGGGCGAGGCCGGCGCCGTCCAGATCGCCACGGCGCAGCGCTTCCTCGGCGCGGCGTTGCGCGTCTTGGGCTTCGGCGAGGCGGCGATCGAGGCTGTCGCTTTGGCCGCCTAGACCGCCGCCGCCTTCATCCGACTCTTCCCCCGACCCTTGTGATCCTTCGCCGTCCTCGCCTTCGCCATCCTCGCCGCCTTGACCAAATGCCTCCTCCAGGGCGCGGCGGAGGGCTTCTTGGCGATCCGCTAACTGCGTCGGCAAATCGCCTTGACCGGTTTGACCGGTTTGTCCGTCGCCGTCTTGTCCGTCGGGTGCAG
>JBCCMB010000205.1:0-2554 GCA_039026555.1 Pseudomonadota bacterium | reverse complement strand
GTTTGGGTCGTCAGCGCCTGGACAAACCCTATCTGCGCGATGCGGACGGCAAGCTGAAACCGGTAAGCTGGCAGGACGCTTTAGGCGCCGTTGCGGAGCGATTGAAGGGCGATGCATCCAAGATCGCCGCGATCGCGGGCGATTTGGCGTGCGCTGAGGGCATGAAAGCGACGCTGGATTTGATGCGGTCGCTGGGCGTGCAGTCGACGGATTGCCGTCAAGACGGCGCCAAGATCGGAATTGCGTCGGACGGGTCCGCCATGCCGCGGGAGAGCTATCTGTTCAATTCCACGCTGATGGGCGTTGAAGATGCAGACGCGTTATTATTGATCGGCGTCAATCCGCGTGTTGAGGCGGCGGTGTTCAACGCGCGCATCCGCAAATCTTGGATCCATAATGAATTAAAGATCGGTCTGATCGGACCCCAAGTCGATCTGACCTATGATGTGGAGTATTTGGGCGCGGGGCCGGAAAGCCTGTTGGCGCTCAAGCCGGGCGACAAATTCTACGATGTCTTGAAATCCGCCGAGCGGCCAATGATTATTGTTGGTCAAGGCGCGCTGGCGCGGGGCGATGGCGCCGCCGTCTTGAGCGCTGTCTCTCAACTCGCCGCCGATGTCGGCGCACACGGCGAGGGTTGGAACGGATTTAACGTTCTACACAACGCGGCGTCTCGGGTCGGCGGTCTGGATATGGGCTTTTTGCCGGGTGAGGGCGGGCGGGATATCGCCGGCGCTTTGACCGGCGCCCAAGCCGGTGAGGTTGAAACACTGTTCTTGCTGGGCGCAGACGAGATCGACGCCCAACATTTTGGCGACGCGTTTGTGGTCTATATCGGGTCTCACGGCGATCGCGGCGCCCACAGCGCGGACGTGATCCTTCCATCGGCGGCCTATACCGAAAAATCGGCGACCTATGTGAATACGGAAGGCCGGGTTCAGCGCACCCAGCGCGCCGTGGCGCCGAAGGGCGAAGCGCGCGAGGATTGGGCTATTTTGCGGGCGCTGTCCGATTATGTCGGCAAGACCCTGCCTTATGACAGTCTGGACGAGCTGCGCGCTAAATTGGGCGAGGATCACCCCAGTTTTCTAGGGCTAGACTACGCGCCGGGCGCGGATAGCGCCGGAGACGCGCCGCCCTATGGCGCAGCGGGCCAGATGGGGGCGGCGCCGTTCGAGGCGGCGGTCACCCAATTTCATCTCACCAATCCAATCGCGCGGGCGTCCAAAGTGATGGCGGAATGCGCCGAGCTGGCGGCGAGCGATGCGCCCGCGGCGGCGGCGGAATAGGGGCGCAGGATGGAAAAACTGTTCGAATGGGGCGGCGGCGTTTGGGGCGGGATCGGCTTGGCCGCGCTTCAAGTCCTCGCCTTTCTGCTCGTCGTCCTAATTTCCATCGCGTTTTTGCTGTGGATGGACCGCAAAGTTCTCGCAGGCGTGATGCTGCGCAAGGGGCCGAATGTGGTCGGCCCCTTTGGTTTGCTTCAGTCCTTTGCGGATTTTGGCAAGCTCATCATCAAAGAGGTTGTGATACCAGCCTCAGCCAACAAAGCAGTTTATCTGTTGGGACCGATTCTGACAGCCGTCTTGGCGATGATCACATGGGCGGTGATCCCCGTTGCGCCTGGCTGGGTGATTTCCGACCTGAATGTTGGCGTTTTATATATTTTTGCGATCTCATCGCTGGGCGTTTACGGCGTCATCATGGGCGGTTGGGCGTCAAATTCGAAATATGCGTTCATGGGCGGGCTGCGCTCGGCCGCGCAGATGATCTCCTATGAGGTCTCGCTTGGCTTCATAATCGTCGCCGTGCTGCTGCTGGTCGGCTCGATGAATTTGACCGATGTCGTCAACGCGCAGGCGGGCGGGTTCTGGAATTGGCACGCCTTCTCGTTCAACGACCCGATCCTGTTTCCCGTGATGTTTGCGCTGTTCGTGATGTTCTTCATCTCGGCCTTAGCGGAGACGAACCGACCGCCGTTTGATTTGCCGGAAGCGGAGTCCGAGCTTGTCGCCGGCTATCAGGTTGAATACGGCTCCGCGCCCTTCCTGCTTTATTATCTGGGCGAGCAGGTCGCGATTACGCTGATGTGCGCGATGACCACGATTTTGTTCTTCGGCGGATGGCATGCGCCATTCCCGGTGCCGGTTGCGGCGGATCTGCCCAATTGGGCGATCAGCTTAGGCGGCGCGCTGATCTTCGCGGTCAAAGTGATTTTCTTCTTCTTTATCTTCGCATTGGTGCGGGCCGTCGTGCCGCGTTATCGCTACGACCAATTGATGCGGCTGGGTTGGAAGATTTTCCTGCCGACCAGCCTGTTCGCCGTCATCGTGGTGTCGGCCTATGTGGTCTTCACGCAACAAGGAGGCGCCTAGCATGTCTCGGTTTGTCCAGGCCGCGCGTGGCGCATTGCTGACAGATTTCGTCTCCGCCTTCGCGTTGGCGATCAAATACATGTTTACGCGCAAGGTGACGGTGAACTATCCGTTTGAAAAAGGCCCCATATCGCCGCGTTTCAGGGGCGAGCACGCCTTGCGCCGTTATGCGAATGGAG
>JBCCMB010000204.1:0-2706 GCA_039026555.1 Pseudomonadota bacterium | reverse complement strand
GACGATACGGATGATGAGGATGGCGGCCGCCTGCCGGCGCTGAACGAAGGCGAAGCGGCCGATCTAAAAAAGGCGGACGCAAGCCAGCATTTTACCGAGCCGCCGCCACGCTATTCGGAAGCGTCCCTAGTCAAGAAAATGGAAGAGCTGGGCATTGGCCGCCCCTCCACTTACGCCTCCGTGCTCTCGACCTTAAGGGACCGCGACTATGTGGTGATGGAGAAAAACCGCTTCCATCCGGAAGACAAAGGCCGATTGGTGACGATCTTTCTCGAGAAGTTCTTCACCAAATATGTCGAGTATGATTTCACCGCCGATCTCGAAGAGAAACTGGATCTCGTGTCGGACGGGAAGCTGGAGTGGAAGGCGCTATTGTCAGAATTCTGGCGCGACTTCCATGGTCACATCGATGACGTCGCAGAATTGCGTGTGAGCGAAGTCTTAGACACTCTCAACGAGATTCTGGGTCCAAAAATCTTCCCGCCTAAATCGGACGACGACGGCCAACCGGCGAATCCACGCCTGTGTACGATGTGCAATGACGGGCAATTGAGCTTGAAGCTGGGTCGCCATGGCGCGTTTATCGGCTGCTCGAATTATCCCGAATGCAAATACACCCGGCCCTTCGCCACCAATGGCGATGACGCCGAAGCCACGACGCCTGAAAACAAGGTGCTGGGGGTCGACCCCGATACAAGTTTGGAAGTCTCGCTGCGCAATGGCCGGTTTGGGCCATACGTTCAACTCGGCGAAGAGGGTAAACCCAAGCGCTCGTCTATCCCTAAAGGCTGGGACGCGGCGACATTAGATCTCACCCAAGCGCTGAAGCTGTTGTCCTTGCCGCGCGAAGTCGGCCTGCATCCGGAAGACAGCGAACCGATCCTCGCCAATTTGGGGCGCTATGGGCCGTATGTGCAGCATCTGAAAACCTACGCGAATCTGCCGGATCCGAATGACGTATTCGATATCGGGCTGAATCGCGCGGTTGCGCTGATCGCAGAGAAACGCGCCAATCCCGGACGGCGCGGCGCCGCCCAAGAGCCGCTGAAAGATTTAGGTAAGCACCCTGACAGCGGCGAGCCTGTGCTGGTGATGAAGGGCCGCTATGGCCCCTATGTGAAGCACCAAAAGACCAATGCGACATTGCCCAAGGATATCGCGCCGGAAGCCGTGACGCTGGAGCAAGCCGTCGAGCTGATCACAGCCAAAGCCGGCGCTCCAAAGAAAAAGACCGCGAAGAAAGCGCCGACAAAAAGGAAGGCGGCGGCGAAGAAACCCGCCACCGAAAAACCGGTTACGACAAAATCGTAATCTTCTAAGCCTTGCATGCGAGGACGCCTCACCGTTCACTAACGCCACTCGACGTTGGAACGCATAGGCGGGGTCTCAACATGCGTCAGTCTTTCTTGGACGACCGGATTTTTCTAACGCTAGGAATGAGCATTTTGCTGGCCGCTTGCGCTTCGCCAAGCGCGCAAACGCCATCCCCGGCGCCGCAAACCGCGTCCACAAGTTTACCAGACGCGCAAAAGACCCCCGCCCCGCCGCCCCCAGAGCCGGATGCGCCCGAGGCGCCCATCGAAACGATAGACGCGTCGCCCCCGTCGCCCTTCCCAGAATCACTAGCGTTGTGCAATCGAACGACCATCAGCCATGCGCCGCCTGCAGACGCAGACGGACTCATTCGCGGCTATACGGCCACCACCCTTGTAGGCGGCGTCTCGATCGCGCGAGCGCCAGTTGCAGACGGCTGTTTTTCTTCAGGCTTTGGGATGCGGCCGCGCCTGGATGGGTCGTCACGCTTGCATAAGGGGGTGGACCTTTACCATCCCGACGCTGTCGACATTTACGCTGCAGGCGACGGCGTTGTTGTCGAAGCGCTCTACCGAGATGACTATGGCAATATGATCGTGATCGACCATGGCGACGGCGTCTACACCCGCTACGCACATCTTGAGCGCATGGAGGACTGGATCTCGCCCGGCGCGACTTTGGGCGCCGGCGCCGTCATCGCAACGATGGGCGACACAGCCGGCTACAGCATGCCGCGACATCTGCATTACGAAGTGCTTCAGGGCGATTACGACACGCCGGCCAGATCCTTTGGTCTAACTCCCATAGACATATTCGCCGATTTATCTGAGACGCCTGCAAGCTCGGGCTGACTTGCTGCAAGTTTAACTTGTATCCGACGCCGATAAGCGGTCTCCTAACTATGGAGGGCGCTTCGACGAGCATATCAAAGCGATGGGCCTAAAACGAACGTTCGTTTTCTTCTCAGGATTATTCCTTTTCGCTTGTGCGACGAGCGTTCACGCCCCGCTTCCTATCAAGACCCCCACCTACACCGCGCAAATCGAGACCGCGATAAAGGGTCGTTTTCAAAACAATTTGAGCCTGTGCCCCGGCATTCGGATTTCAAACGCGCCGGATGCAACGCCGGACGGCGCCATCGCCGCCTACCCCGCCCATGTCAAAGTACGCGGCTTAGCGCTCGCGGTCGCGCCGGTCGAGAAAGGGTGCCTGTCCTCCGGCTTTGGTCCACGTCAACTGAAAGGCCAGCCGATGCGTCCCCATCGCGGGCTTGATATCGCTTGGGCGTGGCCGACCGACGTTTACGCCGCCGCCGCTGGAACGGTTGTCAACGTTTTCTACACGGCGAGCTATGGCAAAACGCTGGTTCTGGATCATGGCGCCGGCGTTTAT
>JBCCMB010000203.1:0-2906 GCA_039026555.1 Pseudomonadota bacterium | reverse complement strand
CGGGTGGCGAGGTCGCGATATACGGCGCGTTCGGCTGTGTTTTTAAGCTCCCGCACATTGCCGCGCCAGTCATGCGATTCCAATCGCGCAATGGCTGATGCAGAGAAGCCTGGGAAGATAACGCCCAATTCGCGCGCCATACGTGTCCCGAAGTAGTCGGCCAACAGGGATATGTCCTCCAACCTCGCCCGCAGCGGGGGCAAGGTGATCACGTCGAATGCGAGCCGGTCCAGCAAATCGGCTCGAAATTCGCCGGAGTCGGCGCGGGCGGGCAGATCCACATTGGTCGCGGCGATGACGCGTACATCCGCGCTCAACACATCTTCGCCGCCTAAGCGTTGAAACTCGCCATATTCGATAACGCGCAGCAGTTTTTCTTGAACTGAAAGGCTGGCGGTTGCGATTTCGTCGAGGAAAAGCGTTCCGCCGTCGGCGAGTTCAAATCGGCCGGCTCGCCGCTTGGTCGCGCCGGTAAACGCGCCCTGCTCATGCCCAAAAAGCTCGCTGTCGAGCAGATCTTCCGACAAAGCCGCGCAATTCACCTTCACAAACGGGCCGTCCCAGCGCTTGGACAAAAAGTGCAACCGTTCGGCGATAAGTTCTTTGCCCGAGCCTCTCTCGCCAATAACCAGCAGAGGGCGTTCCACCGGCGCCGCTAAGGACACACGGTCCAGCGCCTCCAGCCAGGCTGGAGATTGCCCAATCAGATCAGGAGGATCAATCGCCATAGTGTATTTATTATGCATTAAGAGGGGAAAATATACATCACACAAATGTATAAAAAATACGTTATTTCTTAAGTTGGGGTCCAAAGTAATTTTAAATAGTCAATAAAATCAAGAACTAATAAAATTAATCTAAAACTGGCACGGCGTGTGCATGGGGTGTGTCGAGCTTGGATTGATAACCATCACATACGGAATTGGAGACCTCTATGACGGACACGAACATGAACCAGGAAACGCAAGACATCGCGCAGAAGACGCGGACCAATGATTATGGCCAGCCGGTCGAGAGCGTAGGCGCGTTTGTCGTCATGGTTTCGGTCATGGCGTCGGTCGGCGTTTTGTTGTCGCCGCTGATGTCGGCCTCGTTCGTTTAGGCCTCGCAAACGCACTAGAATAGGAGCTGACACATGGGCGTATTTTCTCGCCTCAGCGACATTATCAATTCCAATATCAACTCGATGTTGGATAAGGCCGAAGATCCCGAAAAGATCGCCCGGCTAATCATTCAAGAAATGGAAGACACATTGGTTGAGGTGCGCACGGCCGCCGCGCGCGCCATGGCCGACAAGAAAGAAATCCTTCGCGAAATCGGGTCTTTCGAACGCAGCCGAGACGATTGGGCTGAGAAAGCCGAATTAGCGGTCGAAAAGGGCCGGGAAGACCTGGCGCGCGGCGCGCTCTCGGCGAAGCAACGCGCAGAACGTGAAATCGACAGCCGCAAATCCGCACTGGCGGCGGCCGACGAAGCGACGGTGAAGCGCAGTTCTGATCTAGAGAAGCTACAGGCGAAGCTGGACGAAGCCAAAGCCAAGCATCGCGCCTTGATGGTGCGTCGCGAAGCAGCCGAGCAGAGCATCAAAGTGCGCTCGAAGCTCGAAAGTTCGAAAGTCGACGACGCTTTGTTTCGTTACGCCGCAGTCGAGCGCAAGGTCGACGAGATGGAGGCATACGCCGACACGCTGAATGTCGAAGGCCGATCGTTAGAGGCGCAGTTTGCAGAGTTAGAGACGTCGGAAAGCGTTGAACGCGAATTGGCGGAGTTGAAGCGTCGCAAAACCGGCGGCGGCAAGAAAAAGCCGTCCAGCGATGAGGCCTAATCGATGGAAGATGTTCTCGTTCTTTTCATACCGATCATCGCCGTCCTGTCGATCTTCGTGTTTTTGCCTGGCTTGCTCCTGCATCACATCACGAAATGGCGGACTGCGAAGGCGCTAAGCTCCGACGACGAAAGAATGTTGGAAGATTTATGGCGCTCCGCGCGATTGATGGAGCGCCGCATCGAAAGCCTCGAACGCCTAATCGACCCCGAAGACAGACCCTTGGACGAACGCGGATACCGCAATGATGGCGACGATCCGCGCAATAGGAGGACCTAATGGACGAATACACTCGCTCGCCGAACCCGAAACGCTTTTCCCGCAATCGTCATGATCGTGTGATCGCCGGGGTGTGCGGCGGCATCGCCGACCGTATGGGCTGGGATCCGACGCTGGTTCGCATCGCGACCGTCGTGTCCATATTCACGCCGCTCTCAGGGATGGTGATTTTAGGCTATGTGCTGACCTGGATGATCACGCCTTCTCGCATCAAGCGGAAAGACTTATCGCCGGATGAGGAGCGCTTTTGGCGCGATGTATCCGACCGCCCCGCAGATACGTTTTCAAACATTCGCTACAAATTCAAGGACTTGGATCAACGCCTCCAGGGCATGGAGCGGATCGTAACGTCGGAAGAATGGCGTTTGCGGCGGCAGTTCAAAGATCTGGAGCGCGGCTAGGTCGAAAAGATCGCTGGGCTTTGGGCGGATAGAGGGATGAAGATGATGGCTCGACTATTGACTCATAGATTAGCGGTGGCGAGCGCCGCGCTCGTGACGGGCTTGGCCGCTCTTGGGTTGGCCGCGACGTCTGGAGAAGTCCGCGTCGGTGCGGGCGACATCGAAGTATTGCTCGGCGCAGACGCGGAGGCGGCGCTTGCGATGAGGGTGGGGGAGCGATCTTGTCCGCCTCATTGCGGCCTCATCGAAATTGGGTGGCGACCGGACGCGCGCATTGACGAAGACGCCGGCGCGGTGATCATGGACGCCGCTTTACGTCGGCGCGCCGGGCATACGGCGCTGATCGACACCCCATAAGAGGGATGACCAATGGAAGTGTTTGAGATGGTGGTGGCGATCGT
>JBCCMB010000202.1:0-2917 GCA_039026555.1 Pseudomonadota bacterium | reverse complement strand
CGGGCCGCGCGCCTTAGCGTTAGGGGCGCTGGCGCATGTGTGGCGATGGGATATCGGCCGCATCGATGCGGCGTTTGATGAACAGCATGCACCCTCTGCGCTCACACTGGACGAGCGCGAAAGCCTGGTTATGGCGCCGGATCCGACCGCACCGCCGCATGTCCAGGGTGATTATCCGGAATGGATGACGCCGATGATGACGCGCGCATTCGGCGAAGAGGCGGTGATCGAGGCGCAAGCTATGGCGGTGCGCGCGCCCGTGGATTTGCGCGTGAACACGTTGAAAGCCGACGCCGAAAAAGCGTCCAAACCGCTCAAATCGGTCAAAGCTGAGCCGATTGAGATGTTGGTCGACGGCTTTCGCGTGCCGGCGCCGGATCCAGCCGAACGCGCCGGCTCCGTGGAAAGTATTCCAGCCTATTCCAAGGGCTGGGTCGAAGTTCAGGACGCCGGCTCGCAGATCGCAGCGGCGGCCGCCAATGCGCAGCCGGGCGAACAGGTTTTGGATTATTGCGCCGGCGGCGGCGGGAAGACCTTGGCGCTGGCCGCGGCGATGCGGAACCAAGGACAGATCTACGCCTATGACATTGATGGACGACGCTTATCCGCGCTTATCCCGCGCCTGAAACGCGCCGGCGTGCGCAATGTGCAGCTGCGCCACCCTCAAGAGGAGCAAGGGATCGAAGATCTCAAGGGCGCGATGGATTTGGTGTTCATTGACGCGCCCTGCACTGGAACCGGAACTTGGCGCCGCCGGCCTGACGCCAAATGGCGCTTGAAGGAAACCGCGCTGGACAAACGCCGTGATGAGCAGGCGGAGATCCTCGAAGCGGCGAGCGAATACGTAAAGCCGGGCGGCCGATTGCTCTATGCAACGTGCTCTTTCCTGATGGAAGAGAATGAGGACCAGGTGGCGGCTTTCCTCGCCAACACGCCCGGGTTTGGTCAAGAAGACGCTGTGTCGGCGGCGCGCGCGTCCGGAAGCCTCACGGAGGCCGGCGGAGCGTTGCTTGAACAATGCCGCCGTCCGGATGGATCCGTCCGTTTAACCCCGCGCACCGGCGGGACAGACGGTTTCTTCATGGCCTGTCTAAGGCGTCAGGCCTAGTCGCGTGTCTCTAATGCAGAGCGCCCTCATCATACGGGCTATCGAGCGAGAAAGGCGGTATGTCGGCGGTTAGCTGCACGCCCGTGTCGTCGGTGAGGTCGTAAACGCCTTCCATCATGCCCGACGGCGCGCTAAGCGGCGTGCCGGAGGTGTATTGAAAGCTCTCGCCCGGCGCGATCACGGGTTCTTGGCCGACAACGCCCCGCCCGCGCACCTCTTGCACCCGCCCGTTCCGATCCGTAATGCGCCAAAAGCGCGACAGCAATTGCAGCGTGCGGTCGCCGTGATTCTCGATTTCCACGGTATACGCCCAGACGAATTTGTTGTCCTCGGGGGTGGATTCGTCTTCCAAGAATTGCGGCGCCACGCGAACGACAACGCCCTCGGTTTCACACTCGTATAAATACTCGCGGGTCATGATCGCACCTAACAGCCGTCCAAGGCCTGCATGAAATCGTCCGCAAGGTCTTGAACATCTTCAATCCCGACTGAAACGCGCACCCAGCTTTCATCGAGGCCGATCGCAGCGCGCTCCTCTTCACTCATTATACGATGAGTCGTCGTCGTTGGATGCGTCGCTAGGGTTTTGGTATCACCGAGATTGTTTGAGATATCCGCCAACTGCAGGCGGTTGAGCATAGTAAACGCAGCTTCGCGGCCGCCTTTCAGCGATAGCGCTAACAGCGTTCCACCATTGCCCATCTGTTTTTTATGGATGGCGTATTGAGGGTGATCCGTCCGCCCTGGATAGCGCACCTCAACCACGGCGGGGTGGTCTGCAAGCGTGTCGGCGAGCGTCGCTGCATTAGCCGCTTGGCGGTCGACACGCAGCTCCATCGTTTCCAGACCCTTTAACAGCACCCAGGCGTTAAACGCCGATAAGGCCGGGCCGGTGTGGCGAAGATAGGGATCGAAAATCTCTTCCATCGCCGCTTGCTTGCCTAAGATCGCGCCGCCCAGAACGCGCCCCTGGCCATCCATATGCTTGGTCGCCGAATAGGTGATCCAATCGGCGCCCAGCTCCAGCGGTTTTTGGTAAAGCGGTGTTGCAAAGACATTGTCGACAATCAATTCGCCGCCGGCTTTGTGCGTCAGCTCCGCAACTGCGGCGATATCGACGCCGTCCAGCAAAGGGTTCGCGGGGCTTTCGATCAGCACCAGCCGCGTCGGCTTGGACAAGGCTTGCGCCCAAGCATCCAAATCCGAACCGTCGACCAACTCCGTTTCCACGCCCATGCGCGGCAAGAGATTCTCCAAAATCCAACGGCATGAACCAAACAGCGCTTTTGCTGCGACGACACGGTCGCCCGCTTGGCAAGGCGCCACTAAAGAGGCGTGGATCGCCGCCATGCCGCTGGACGCGGTGCGGCAGGCTTCTGCGCCTTCAATCTGCGCAAGCTTGGTCTCCAGCATCCGCACGGTTGGGTTGGCGTAGCGCGAATAGACAAAGCCCGGTTCATCGCCCGCCATGCGCGCCGCCGCCGTTTCCGCATCCGGATAAACATAGCCGGAGGTGAGCATCAGCGCTTCGGAGGTCTCGTCCCACTCTGAACGCATATTGCCGCCACGCACCAAGGTTGTCGCGATCTTAGGCGGCTTGGGTGCGGATGATGCTGCGTCGTCAGGCATTGTCGTGTCTTTCCTTAATCAACGGCGCGACTTAGGGATGGGGCGAGGTATCGGTCAAGCTTTGTAGGTCTTTGTCTATGGCGTCGACAACTGCGATTACACTTAAAGACGGCGTGCAGCCCGACAGGGCCCTGCGTGCGCTCGCGGCGAGCGGCGCCATTGTCGGCGCGCCGCCGATTG
>JBCCMB010000201.1:0-2998 GCA_039026555.1 Pseudomonadota bacterium | reverse complement strand
TTGAAACCTTAGCTCTTCAGCCCTAGCGCACGGCGCTTGGTTGTGTTTTCGTCCTCGCAAAATTTGAGACCGTGTATTATGCACATGGCGACCCCGGCGGGGACGTTAGGGAGATGGAGGACACCTATGAAGACACGCATCACGGAAATGTTCGGCATCGAGCACCCCATTATTCAGGGCGGCATGCACTATGTCGGCTTCGCGGAAATGGCGGCGGCCGTCTCCAATGCGGGCGGCCTGGGCATTATCACGGGATTGACGCAAAAGACCGCGCCGGATCTGGCGAATGAGATCGCGCGCTGCAAGGATATGACGGACAAACCGTTCGGCGTGAATTTGACCTTTCTGCCAACCGTCACCACGCCGGATTATAGCGGCTACACGAAGGCCATTATCGACGGCGGCGTTAAGGCGGTCGAGACGGCGGGCAACAATCCAACAGCGGTGCTGCCGGCCCTGCACGACGCCGGGATTAAGGTCATCCACAAATGCACCTCGGTTCGCCATGCGCTTAAAGCGCAATCAATCGGCTGCGATGCGGTTTCGGTGGATGGGTTCGAATGCGGCGGTCACCCTGGTGAAGACGATATTCCGAACATGATCCTGCTGCCGCGCGCGGCGGACGAATTGGACATTCCATTTGTCTCTTCTGGCGGGCAGGTCGACGGGCGGTCGCTCGTTGCGTCCCTGGCTATGGGCGCTGACGGGATGAATATGGGCACGCGCTTTATCGCCACACAAGAAGCGCCGGTTCATGACAATGTGAAGCAGGCCATTCTTCAAGCGACGGAGCTCGACACCCGCCTCGTGATGCGTCCCCTTCGCAACACCGAGCGCGTTTTAACAAATGCAGCGGTGGAACGTCTTCTGGAAAAGGAAAAAGAGCTTGGCGACAAGATCAAGTTCGAAGACATCATCGAAGAAGTCGCCGGCGTTTATCCACGCATCATGACGCAAGGCGACATGGATGCGGGCGCCTGGTCTTGCGGCATGGTCGCCGGCCTGATCAACGACATTCCGACGTGTAAAGAACTGATCGATCGGATCATGGCGGAGGCCGAAGAGATCATCGCACAGCGTCTGTCCGGCATTCTCCGCGAAAAGGCGCTCGCTTAAGCGTCACTCGTCTCCAGCGGCGCGGAGATATTCCGCGTCGCGCGCCGCAGCGATGCGGTCGCGGACGGTTTCGGTTTCATAGCCGAAACTTTCTAGCGCCCGGCCCGCCATTTGAAGGCCCGCCTCGACCGCATCGGGGATCACATAATTCGCACCGGCGGCTTGCAGCGCCAGCGCATGCTCAGCGTCTTGCGCACGCGCCAAAATCGGCGCGTCGCTGCGCAATTGTCGAACCGCGCGGACCATGGCTTCGGCGCTCGCCGCATCATTGACCGTCACGATGAACAAGGCGGCGCCTTCTGCGCCGGCGCGCACTAAAATTTCGGTCCGCGCAGCGTCGCCCACATAGACTTTCCAACCATCAGACCGCGCCCGCGCGACGTGCGGCGGATCTCGTTCGAGCGCAACGAGTTCAGCTTCTTCCGAATCCAGAATATGCGCCACCGCACGCCCGACGCGGCCAAAGCCAGCGACGATCACATGTCCCTCTAGATTGGAATAATCCGACACGAGGGGCGCGCCATCCACCGGCTCCGCCAGGAAACGCGCAGCGTAGCCGCCCAGTTTGCCAAGCAGCGGGATCGTCAACATCGATAAGCCAGCGATCGCGCCGAGGCGAGCTGCAACCACGTCGTCAACCACACCGCCCACCGTCGCGGCGGCCAGCACGACAAATGCGAATTCCCCCGCCGGCGCCAGGAGAACCGCCGTTTCCAGCGATAACGCCCATCCTCCGGCGAACAGTCTGCACGCCACCAGCGCGATCAGGCCCTTGGCTAGGATCAGAAGCGCAACGCCGCCGAGGACAAACGCCCAATCTTGGACGATGCCGACGAGATCAAAGCCCATGCCGACCGTTAGGAAGAACAATCCGAGCAAAAGGCCCTTAAAGGGCTCCAAATCGACTTCGGTTTGATGCTTAAACTCGGTTTCGCCCAGCAGTAGACCAGCCAAAAACGCGCCCAACGCTAAAGACAATCCGGCGCTGGCGGTGATCACAGCGGCGCCCACGACCACAAGCAGCGTCAACGCCATCAAAAAATCGCGTCCCCCGCCATAAGCAGCGACATGAAAAATCGGACGCAGCGCGAACCGACCGATCAAGGTTATGACGCCGATCGCTATCACGCCTTGCAGCAAGGCGTCTAAAATGACGCTGACAACGCCGGCGTCGCCCTCGCCCATCGCGTCGCGCGCGACAAAACTGACAAAGATCAGGATCGGCGCGACAAGAATGTCCTGAAGCAACAATACGCCGAGCGCTGTGCGGCCAACTGGGGTCGCGGCGCGGCGTTCATCAATCAGAACTTGCATCACGACGGCGGTCGACGACAACGCCAATGCTAGTCCGATCGTGACGGACGCGAATGCGCTGAGCCCTAGAGCGTAAGCGACCCCGCCGATCAATGCGGCGCTGACGCCCGCCTGCAAAACGCCAGCGCCGAATACGACGCGGCGCAACGCCCATAGTTTCTCGAACGATAATTCCAGCCCCAGCAGAAAGAGCAAAAATAACACGCCGAGTTCAGCAAACGGCGCTGCGGCGCCGGGATCAGTAACCGCGAAGAAAGACAAGACCGACCACTGATCCGCGAGCGCGCCCAACCCGTTCGGTCCCAACGCGGCCCCCGCGAGCACAAACCCGGCAACCGCAGGGATTTTGCCGAGCCGGAGCAGCGGCACGACAATCCCCGCCGCGAACAGGAAAACCAGCGCGTCCTTAATCAGTATTTCTTGGCCGCCATGATGCACGATTTGGTCCCACCCGACTCGAACTCAGCAGAGTCTATGCCCGATCGCGCCCAATCGCATCCTTTTACGCGAGCAACAGCGCAGTTCGCGGACACCGCTCGCTTCCTGAGCGGCGCGTATTGAAAACGGC
>JBCCMB010000200.1:0-3109 GCA_039026555.1 Pseudomonadota bacterium | reverse complement strand
CTGCCTTCGGAGGGCAGCGCTCTATCCAGCTGAGCTATGGGTGAGGGCGCGCGGACACTAGCGTAAAACATTTCACGCGCAAGCGTTCTTGACGGGCGCGGCTGAATAAGTGGAAATGTCCGGACAAATGGCGGCGATAGATCGACGAGGCGTCGAAGGCTGCGTTTAAGCCCATAGGAGGGGATGATGATCGCTAGAACACTTCTTGTCGCGACGGGGGCGGCCTTGATGTCGGCCTGCGCGACGGCCGCGCCGGCTCGGCTGGATCTCGAAACAGCGCCGGATACCCTGACCGCGATGCGCAAGATTATGTGCTCCACAATTGACGAAAAGCCCGTCACTTATGCGTGGCATGGCGCCGCGTACTCGCGCAAGCAAGGCGAGAAAGACAAGCTCTTATTCAATGTGGAGGGCATGAATATCCGCCAATGCACGCGCGTCGAGGACGAGACCCGCGGCGTCGGCTACAAGCTCGTCTCGCGCGAATTGCTGATCTATGTCGATCCAGAGACAAACGAGGCGCTGGCGACCTGGGACAATCCGTGGACGGGCGAAACGGTGGACGTGCTGCACGTGGCCAATGATCCGGTTAATTTCACCGCCTATGAAACTGGCCGCGACGGATCGCCGGCGACGTTTCGCGGCTCGATCCAGGGCGACAAATGGTGGATGACCAATACGGTGCCGCTTTGGTATCCTAATGTTCTGGGCGGCGAATATCAGGCGGAAGTCGGCGGCGTCTATCACGCCACAGAGATGTTCAACTTCTTTGGCGACATGGAAGATCTGACCGATCCGGAGTTGGATACCGCCTCCGTTTGGGTTGGCTGGTCGCGCATGTCGGATTGGCTGCCCTGGATGAAGATGAGCGGCCGCGAAGGCGTCATCTATATGCATACGGCCGGCCGGAAATTGGACGCGTTTGAGGACATGTCCGACCTCTTAAAGTCAGAGATCGAAACCCATTATCCGGGCTACGCCTCGCCGCCGCCGGCGAATGATGATCGTCGCAATGAGACGAGCTGGATCTATTACCAGCGCGTCAGAGATGGAGAGCGCGTTGCGCCGGATCGCGGCGGAGCCGCCGTCGAATAACGCGGAGTAAGCCGCTGCGCCTCAACCCGTGCGTCAGGTGACGGGACGCAGAGAGGGCGATATGCTTCCTATCAAACCGCCGCCGGCGCAAAATTGTGTCGGCGTGCCGGCTTTAGGAGAGACATATGGCGTTCCTTCGAAGAGCTTTCGCCGCCGCCTGCGTCGCCTTAGCGGCATGCGAAGAAGCGTCGACAAATGATTACGCGTCGCCTGCGGAAACAGAAACTGCGGTCGAAACGCTTGCGCCTTCGCCGAACGATATCTCTCAGCTTGACGAAACGACGGCGCCCGTTGCAGAGGCTTTCGTCCCAGGCGACGGCCCCGCTCTCTGGCTAACCGGCGATGACGACACAACCATCTATCTGTTCGGCACCATCCATGTTTTACCGCCGAACCTGAAATGGCGCACGCCGACATTCGACCAAGCGTTCGACGCGGCGGACACCGTTTATTTTGAAACGCCCATCGACGACAACGATCCGCAATTGGCGTCTCTTGTTATGCAGTACGGTATGTTCCCGCCGGGACAAAGTTTGCGCGATTTGCTGGACGATGAAGATGAGGCGGTTCTCGCCGACGCGGCCGCACGCGTAGGCATGCCGATGATCGGTTTGGATCGGATGCGCCCCTGGATGGCGGGCGTGTCGCTATCTGTTGCATTTATCCAAGCGGAAGGACACGATCCGAATTCCGGCGTAGAGCGCCAATTGGCGCCGGCGGCCCGCTTAGATGGAAAGCGCCTTCGATATTTCGAAACGAGCGAAGAGCAAATTCGGTTTTTCGCCGATCTGCCGGTTGAAACACAGCTTGATTTTCTAATGGAGGGCGTCCGCCAGATCGATCAAGCGAGCGATTTGCTCGATCGGATGGATATGGCTTGGATAAGCGGCGATGTCGACGCGTTAGGTGCTTTGATGCTGGAAGATCAGTCAACATCGGCACCCATCGTCTATGACGTCCTCATTCGACAGCGCAACGCGGCCTGGGCGGCGATTATCACCGAACTTGCAGCGTCCGAACCCGGCGTTTTCATGATTGCTGTAGGGGCCGGACACATCGCCGGAGAAGACAGCCTGGCTTTGATGCTATCTGAAACCGGTCTGGTGGTGGAACGAATTCAATAGGTTCACCTGTCAAAATAATAGGCGCCTATTGCTGCATAAAAGCAAAAGCAAGCGAACAAATAAACGTGATCAACGCCAGAAATCGGCGATAGAAGCTTGAAAAAATTCGCCAAATACTGCAGAAAGTGGGCACTATAGTATTACAACACTCGTCGGGGGACGCGCATTTCATGAATGTGGACAAACGTCGACTGGCATCTGTCGACCTTTTTCGAGATTTGAGCAACGCCGCTTTGGCGAAGATCGCCCGAGGCGCGACATTGATTGAACTCGCAAAGGGAGAAGAAATTGCGCTCGACAAAGAACCGGGCCTCGATTTTTTCGTCGTCCTTGAAGGTGACGTGTCTATTTCTATCTACCGAGAAACCGGCCGCGAAGTGATGGGGCGGTTTGTCGAGGCGGGCGACTATTTCTGCGAGATCTCATCATTGATAGGAACCCCGCTTGTGGGGCACGCAGTTGCGCGCACACCGAGCCTGTTGGTGCAGATCGCGAGAGCGGATTTTATGAACTTGCTCGACGCGAAGCCGGCTTTTGCGAGGCGGATTTTACAAGGTGTGGCCGAAAAGGCGGGCCACATGGCGCTGCGCGTCAGCGAGATCAGCGCCCTGCCCGTCCGCCGCCGTATCCACCTTCACTTGTTGCGGATCGCAAAGCCTGACTGCGCGGACGGTAAATCGGCGCGGATCACAAGCGCGCCCACGCAAGAAACAATCGCAAGCTTAGTCGGAACGCACCGCGAAGCCGTTGCCCGCGAGATGGCCGACCTTAAACGCGCCGGCGTTTTAGACTATAAGCGTGGTTGGATCCAAATCAAAGATGTCGCGCGCCTGCAGAAATTAAGTGATCAACCGACGATCTAGCGCCGCTCTAGGCTTGGCTGGTCAAGG
>JBCCMB010000199.1:0-3116 GCA_039026555.1 Pseudomonadota bacterium | reverse complement strand
TCTGCGCCGAGCGGGGCCAATGACGACATTATTGAAGGCGGCGACCCAACTAGTCCTCAACAATAGGCTATGCGGGGCTTGACGACCCCCGGTGCGAATCTGGTCAATAGTCTCCCGTCATGACGCGCTACATTTTCATCACAGGCGGCGTTGTTTCTTCCTTGGGGAAGGGCATCGCGTCCGCCGCATTAGGCGCGTTGCTGCAAGCACGCGGATACAAGGTCCGCCTTCGAAAGCTTGATCCTTATTTGAACGTCGACCCCGGTACGATGTCGCCCTATCAGCATGGTGAAGTCTATGTGACGGATGATGGCGCGGAGACCGACCTCGACCTTGGTCATTATGAGCGCTTTACCGGCGTTTCAGCGCGCCAATCGGACAACATCACCACTGGCCGGATCTACAAGAACATTTTGGAGAAAGAACGGCGCGGCGATTATCTCGGCGCGACGATCCAGGTCATTCCGCATGTGACGGATTCGATTAAGGAATTCGTCTTGTCCGACGCTGGCGATGTTGATTTCGTGCTGTGCGAGATCGGGGGCACGGTCGGCGATATCGAAGGCTTACCCTTTTTTGAAGCGATCCGTCAGCTGGGCCAAGAATTGGGCCGTCAGCAATGCGTCTTCATTCATCTGACCCTGCTGCCCTACATCGCATCTGCCGGAGAGATGAAGACCAAGCCGACGCAGCATTCGGTGAAAGAACTGCGCTCTATCGGCATCCAGCCGGACGTTCTCCTGTGCCGTGCGGAAAAGCCGGTGCCGGCCGATGAACGTCGGAAGATCGCGCTCTTGTGCAATGTGCGTCCGGAAAGTGTGATCGAAGCGTTGGATTCTGAGCACATCTACGAAGTGCCGCTGGATTATCACCGCCGAGGCTTAGATCGCGAAGTGTTGCGCCATTTCGCGATGAGCGATGCGCCGCCGCCGGATCTTAGCCGTTGGCAAGCCGTCTCGGACCGTTTGCGCAGTCCGGACGGCTCGGTCACGATCGCCATTGTCGGCAAATACACAGTGCTGCCGGACGCCTACAAATCGGTGGTCGAAGCGCTGGGTCATGGCGGATTGGCCAATCAAGTGAAAGTGAACGTGAAATGGGTGTCGAGCGAGGCGTTTGACGATCCTGAAGCGTCTATGGAAGACGAATTAGGACGCGTTGACGGTGTTTTGCTGCCCGGCGGGTTCGGCGAGCGTGGCGCGATCGGAAAAATGCGCGCCGCCCAATATGCGCGCGAACGCCAAATTCCCTGCTTCGGCATTTGCTATGGCATGCAGATGGCGGTGGTCGAGGCGGCGCGTAATCTCGCAGGGATAGACGGTGCTGGTACGACGGAATTTGGGAGCCCTGAGGCGCCTATTGTCGGCCTGATGGAAGAATGGACGCGCGGCAATGTCCGAGAAGTGCGCGACGCCTCGAGCGATCTGGGCGGCACCATGCGGTTGGGCGCTTATCCCGCCACGCTGACCAAAGGCAGTAAGATCGCGGAAATCTATGGAACGGAACACATCGAGGAACGGCACCGTCACCGCTACGAAGTGAATGCGGACTATGTCGAGCGGTTGGAGGCGTCTGGATTGAAATTCTCAGGCATGTCGCCGGATGGCCGGTTGCCGGAAATCGTCGAGTTAACAGACCATCCGTGGTATGTCGGCGTGCAATTCCACCCGGAACTGAAATCTCGTCCGTTTGAGCCGCATCCGTTATTTCGGTCATACATCGAAGCGGCCTTGGTGCGCAGTCGTCTGGTCTAAGCAGGTGAGGGCTTGCGTCGAACCCGCCGCCAGAGTATGAGACGCGCTGATTTTGCGGCGAGGCCGCTTTCCAAACGAATTTGAGGCAGACCCATGGCCGTCCCCAAGCGGAAAACCACCCCGTCCAAGCGCGGCATGCGTCGCGCCCACGACAAGCTTAAAAGCAATGCTTACGTCGAAGATGCAAACTCTGGCGAATTGCGTCGTCCGCACCATATCGACCTGAAAACGGGCGAGTATCGCGGTCGGCAAATTCTGGAACCGAAAGACGATTAAGCTGCGTCTGACGTTATTTTGTTGAAAGGCCGTGCGGATCGCGCGGTCTTTTTTCGTTTGACGCTACGGTCTCGTTCGCCGCGCCATCCGCACATGCTAGGTCGAGGCAAAAGGGAGGTCGTTTATGATCCTGGTTCATCATTTGCGCATTGGGCGCTCTGTCTTCACTGTCTGGCTCTTAGAGGAGTTGGGGCTAGACTATGAGCTTAAGATCTATGATCGCGGCGCAGACGGCCGCGCGCCGGCGGAGTTGAAGCAAGCCCATCCGCTCGGCAAGTCGCCGGTCGTCGAGTTTGACGGTATGACGCTAGCGGAGAGCGGCGCGATCGCCATGCATTTGATCGACAATCACGACCCGGAGGGCAAGCTCGCCCCGCCGCGGACCGATATCGCCGCCCGCGCGGAGTGGACCCAATGGTTGCACTATTCGGAGGGCTCCGCGTTCGCGCCGCTTCTCATCAAATTGCTCCTCATGCGCGAGGCGGAGCCGCACCCGCCGATCGTCAGCGCTTTTTCCACCGGCGAAGTGGCGCTGCAGCTCGGCTACATGCAGGATTTCTTAGGCGATAAGGAGTTCTTGCTCGGCGACAAACTCCAAGCTCCGGATATCGGCGCCACCTATATCGCCAGCATGGCGGATCGCTTAGGCGAGCTTGGGCCTTATCCCAAGCTGAAAGCCTACGCCGACCGCAATATGGCGCGTCCGGCCTTTTTGAGGGCCGCAGAGCGGACGGGCGGCTGACCGCGATAGATTGGCGTTGAGCGACGGGCGAGGAAATCATCATCGCCCGTTGCAGCGCGCGACGACTTGTTTTACACGCCGCGCCAATAGGAACGCTATAAATGCAGGGACGCCCCAATGACCGAAATCGTCGATATCTTTGCGCGTGAAATTCTGGACAGTCGGGGCAATCCCACAATTGAGGTGGATGTAACGCTGGAAGACGATTCCACAGCCTTTAGCACGCCTTTGCCGCCATAACGGCCCTTGTCGCCGTCGCGTAGTTCGTGCGCCTCATACGCGCCGGTGGACGCCCCGGAGGGAACGGCGGCGCGGCCCATAGAGCCGTCTTCCAGCGTTACATC
>JBCCMB010000198.1:0-3261 GCA_039026555.1 Pseudomonadota bacterium | reverse complement strand
TTAGCGGTTCAACATGTTGACCAGGTCGTCCCAGACAAAACCCAGAAATATTCCCGCGTAGGCGCGGCTAATCGGAAGCTTGGGATAATGCTGAAAGGCGATCTTGAAGCGTTCCCAGGTCCGGCGATACCTTCGTTGAGCGGAAAGCCCGCCTGGTTCAATGATCGATATTGTGTAGTTGAGCTGATGGAAGTTGGCGCCGGAACTCTGGCATCGAACCAGGAGGCCATAGTCAGCAACAACCCTATTGGTCTCGTCGAAACGATACTTCTTAAGTAGCTCCCGACGTACAAATGTAGATTGGTGGGATCCAATCATTCCTCGCCAGAGCGCTTCTGCAGGTTGGTTTTTCCAGAGGGCGCCACTTCCGTCGCCGAAGCGAGCGTCGCCATACGCAATACCCGCGCTGTCGGGTGCATCAAAAAACTCCAGAGTTCGCGATGATGCGAGCTTATCTCCCGCATTCATGAAAAGGATCCACTCGCCCCGGCACAAGTCGACCGCCTTATTCATGGCGCTGTAGATGCCATCGTCAGCCTCTGAAATTATGACATCTATTGAGTCTTTATAATCTATGATGATCTTGAGCGTTGCGTCAGTGGAAGAACCATCAATAACGATATACTCAAGGCTTTGTTCGGTCTGATTAATTACACTGTCAAGTGTTTCTTTGATTGTATTCTGTTCGTTACGCGCAATTGTGACGATGCTTATCTTCGCTTTTTCAGGGCGTTGGGGATTATAGCGACAAAAATCTGGCATAGCGGCTTAACGACGTCGGGAGGCGAGGTTATTCGTCAAAAAGATGTTCTAACGCTCCAGTCCGTAATCTAGAACGACAGATAGAATAGCGGAGCGCCGCATCTTCGAGGCGCATTGAAACAGCTTCCCGACCTCATCAATAACGGCTCAAACGATCCCCCATCCAACCGCAAATCACTTGCGCTACAATACGCCCCTATGTGTGTTTCACAAAGCTCGGTGCGGTGACCATTTCCGCGAAACGTCCACGAGTGGCTTTAGGAGGTCTGGAGGCGTCAGCCCTGTATGCTCGCAATTGGAACTTGACACTCCATCAGCGCATGGAAATCCCTCTCATGGGCATTCGTTATGCGCCCCCATCAAACTCCGAATTAACCATCGGTTAAAGAAGATAAACATACGTTAACGACGATGCGTCTCGATCGGACGCAACTGATTTGTTGGCCGTGGATGGACATCATGGGAATGGGACAAAAACGCTTTTATGGCAAACGGCCGCATCCGGCGGCCTTGATTGTTTTTGCATCGCTGGGCGTTTCTGCGTGCCTTGGCGGGCAGTCGCCTGCGCCGGTTTATTACGCGTCGGCGGATCCAACCGCGGCGCCTTCGGGCGAGGCGGCGGCGGGGGGCTCTTTCGAAGATGAGGTGGCTCTGCGTCCGGGCGTCGATGACGATCTCTATGTTTCGCAGCGCGGGCCGACGCGGCTGGTGAACCCTTACGATCCAAGCCAGGAGGGGCGGTTTACCGGCCCGTCGTCGGCGCGGAGTGTTGATGTCGCCGCATTGGCGCCTGTTGAGACGGGCTCTCTGGAGACCGCGTCTCTAGAGACGCGCCCCCAAGAGACTGGCCCGGCGAACAGCGCGCCTGCGGCGCTTTACGACCCGTCGGCTTTTGATGCCGAAGCGACCGGCGCCATCCCGCAAGGCAGCCCGCGTCCTGGCGACGCCGCGGCTGCGGCGCCCGCGGTGCGCCATCAGGTGGCCCCAGGCGACACCCTCTACAGCATCGCCCGCGCCTACAATTTGGAGTGGCGCGCCGTCGCGGCGGCGAACGGGATTGACGCCCCCTATAGCTTGAGCGTCGGCCAGTCTCTCTTGATCAGCGGCGCGCCCTCGGCGCAGCCGGCTGAGGTCGCCCAAAACACCAAAGCAGCGGCGCCTGCGGTCGCGGCCAGCGCCGCAGATGGCGGCGCGTTCCTGTGGCCGGTGGAGGGCAAGATCGTCTCCCGTTTCGGGGCTACGTCAGATGGGCGGCGCAATGACGGCGTCAATCTCGCGGCGCCGGCGGGGGCGCCTGTGCGCGCGGCCGCGGCGGGAGAGGTGCTATACCAAGGGACCGAAATCGAAGGCTTTGGCAACCTCATCCTCATCAAACATGGGGATGGGTGGGTCACCACCTACGCCCATGTGGAGGATGTGAGGGTTCGCGAAGGCGAGACGGTCGCCCAGGGCGACGTGATCGCATCGGTCGGCTCCACCGGATCGGTCAGCTCGCCGCAGCTCCATTTTGAGTTGCGCCGCGATCTGAAATCCGTGGATCCGCTAACGGTGCTGGCGAGCCGCTAGAACGCCACGCGCCTGAGGCTGTTCGAAGTCCAAGAGATTGATCGGTTTCGTCTGATCGAAAACAGCGGTCGGGCGAGTTGTCCGGACCAGCTTGGCTCTAAAACGACAACGGCTTGCCTTCGCGGGCGGCGACGTCGGTGATGAATTGCCAGGCGACGCGGCCGGAGCGCGCGCCGCGCCCCGCGGCCCAGGCCAGCGCTTCGCGTTCAAGCGCGCCGCCTTGAAGGGCGAGGCCAAGCGCTTCGCCATACCCTGTCACCATCGCCAGAAAATCGTCTTGCGACGTCGGATAGAAGCCCAGCGACAGGCCGAAGCGGTCTGACAGCGAGGTGGTCTCCTGCGCCGCTTCGCCGCGCCGTATGGCTGCGGCGTCGGCGTTCTCGGCCATCAGACGCGGCGTCAGATGCTTGCGGTTGGACGTGGCGTAGAACGCCATGTTTTCGGGGCGTCCTTCTAAGCCGCCTTCGAGCGCCGACTTCAGCGCTTTGTAGCTTGTGTCCAGCGCCTCGAAGGAGAGATCGTCGCAAAAGACGAGGCACCGCTCCGGGGCATCTGAGATAAGTGCGACGAGCGACGGCAGCGTGCTGATATCCTCGCGCTGGATCTCGATTAGCGTCAGCGCGCCCGGCGATTGTTCCTCGATCGCCCCGTGAATGGACTTCACGAGCGCGCTCTTGCCGGCGCCCCGGGCGCCCCAAAGCAGGGCGTTGTTGGCGGGCGCGCCCGCCGCGAACCGGCGCGTGTTCTCGAACAGCTGGTCTTTCTGATCGTCGATCCCGCGCAGGAGCCGCAGCGGCGGCGCCGAGACGCGCCGCGCTGCGCGTAGGCGTTTCGTTTCCGCGTCCCAGAGAAATGCGGCGGCGTCGCCGAGGCGCGCCGGCGCGGGCGGGGCGGGGGCGATCCGCTCCAAGGCCTCAGCGATTCGTTTCGCCG
>JBCCMB010000197.1:0-3450 GCA_039026555.1 Pseudomonadota bacterium | reverse complement strand
CGATCACACCGAAAAAGAGCAATTGTTCAAACTGCTGGATGCGGAGGCCGGCGCGGGCGTATCGCTGACGTCGAGCTATGCCATGACGCCTCCCGCAAGCGTATCGGGTCTTTACTTTAGTCATCCTAACAGCGCCTATTTCGCTGTCGGCCGCATTGAACGGGACCAGGTCGCGCATTACGCCGCGCGCAAGGGCTGGGAAATTCGCGTAGCTGAACGTTGGCTTGGCCCGATCTTGAACTATGATCCCAACGAGATAGGGGAGGCGGCCGCCTAGCGTGCTGTTTCTTAGCCGCTAAATCGCTGCTGAATGCGATCGGGGAGATACTTTATGGAAATGCGCGAGCTGGGCCGAACGGGGGTCCAGGTGTCGGCTGTGTGTCTGGGAACCATGACCTTCGGACAGCAAAACACAGAAGCCGAAGGCCATGAGCAGATGGATTACGCGCGTGAGCGCGGGGTTAATTTCGTCGACACGGCCGAGCTCTATTCCGTTCCGCCGCATCCTAAAACATATGGCGCCACTGAGACGATTGTCGGCAATTGGCTGAAAGACCGGGGCGCGCGGGACAAGATCGTCCTCGCCACGAAGATCACCGGTCGCTCGCCCATGGCCTGGCATCGCCCGGAACATGGCGGCGTGACGCGGCATACGCGCGAGCAAATCGATTACGCCATTGAAAACAGCCTGCGTCGTTTGCAGACCGATTATATCGATCTTTACCAGCTGCATTGGCCGGATCGCCCGCTCGCTATTTTCGGCGGGACGACGGGCGAGAACCAATTTCAATCCGACGATTATGTTCCTTTCGAAGACATTCTCGCGGCGCTTCAGGCGCATGTCGACAAGGGCAATATCCGCCATTTCGGGGTGTCAAACGAGACAAGCTATGGCGTGATGCGGTTTGTCGCCGAAAGCGACAAAGCCGGCTTGCCCCGCGTTCAATCCATCCAAAACGCCTATCATCTCATGAATAGGAGTTTCGAGGACGGGTTGGACGAAATCGCGATGCGCGAGAATGTCGGCTTGCTGGCTTATTCGCCGCTCGCGCAAGGGTTTTTGACGGGGAAGTACCGCAATGGCGCGCTTCCGGTGGGGTCGCGTAAGCAATTGTTCGATCGGTTGCAGCGCTACGAGACCCCGCGTTCGGCTCCCGCGTGCGATAAGTATTGCGATTTCGCGCTGGAGCAGGGGCTGGAGCCGGCGGCGCTTGCGCTAAAATTCTGCGATACGCGCCCCTTCATGACGTCCACCATCATCGGCGCCACCACGATGGATCAGTTGAAGGTCTGTATGGATGCGTTTGACTTGGACTGGACCGAAGATTTGCAGGCTGGCGTCGACGCCATCCATGCGGAGATCCCAAATCCTGCGCCATAGGCGCGCCATGGGGGCTCGCCTTTCCGCGCCGCCTTTGCATAATCGCGCGCTTGTTTGACCTCTTCGGCAGGATTTAAGGGTGCGGCAATGACGGCGAACACAAGCGCGACAAGCGGATTTCGATCGGGCGTGACGGCGTTGGTGGAAGCGCCGTGGTTCAACGCGTTCATCACATTTGTGATCATTTTGAACGCCATCACATTGGGATGCGCGACCTATCAGGGGTGGAGCGCCCAAACGCTTGCTTTTTTTCGCTGGTTTGATGCGGCGGTGACCTTCATTTTCGTTGTTGAGATCGGATTGAAGCTCATCGCTTATCGCGGCGCCTTTTTCAAAAATGGCTGGAATGTCTTTGACTTTGCGATCGTCGCCATCGCACTGGCGCCCGTGTCTCAATCCTTCTCCGTATTGCGTGCGCTTCGGGTGTTGCGGGTGCTGCGCTTAATCTCGGTCGTGCCCATGCTGCGCAAGGTTGTGGAGGCGTTGTTTCGCGCCATTCCTGGCATGGGCGCTATCGCCGCGGTGCTTGCGCTAATGATTTATGTCGCGGCGGTCATGGCGACGACGATGTATGGCGCGTCCGTGCCGGAATTGTTTGGATCGCTTGAGCGGTCAGCCTTCACCCTCTTCCAAGTGATGACCATGGATGGATGGCGCAATGAGGCCGTGCAGCCGGTGATGGATGCGGGTCACCCCTTCGCCTGGGTGTTCTTCCTCTTGTTCATTCTGGTGGGAAGTTTCGCGGTATTGAACTTGTTCATCGGTTTGATCGTGGAAGCGATGAATGACGACATCGAAAAAGACGTGGAGCGCTTGGAAGCCGGTCATGTCGCGGCGCATGAGGAGCGCGAAGATATGCTGGCCGTGCTTAGCGCCATGCGCGCTGAAATCGCCGAACTGAAAGCGGCGATCGACGCGAAAGACTAAACAAAGCCGCCGCCGCATCGGGTCTGATGCGGCGGCGGTGATTGATCCCAAACCGGGGTCGCCTTGGGGAGGGCTGGGGGTTAGGCGCTTGGGATCAGAACTTTATCGATGACGTGGATCACGCCGTTAGACGCTTTGACGTCTGCGGCGACCACGTTGGCGTCATTTACTTTGACGCCGTCGGTTCCATCGACCGCAATGTCGCCGTTCAACGTCGTTGCGGTAATCGTCGCGCCCGCCAATTGGTCAGACATAACGGCGGAGCCAGCAATTACGTGATACTTCAAAACGCCGGCCAGCTGATCTTTGTTTTCAGGTTTCAACAAAGTTTCGACCGTGCCTTCCGGCAGTGCGGCGAACGCCTCGTCAGTCGGCGCGAAAACGGTGAGCGGGCCTTCGCCTTTTAGCGCATCGACCAAACCTGCGGCGGTCGCCGCGGCGAGCAGCGTTTCAAAACTTCCGGCGGCGGCTGCGGTGTCGACAATATCCATCTTCATCGCTTTTTCAGCCGCGTAATCTGCCTTTTCGCCGTGGCCGTCCGCCATGGCGGGGGCGGCGATGAGGCTGAGCGTGGCGAAGGCGGCGAGGGTGCGTTTCATGTGATGACTCCTGATAGATCTGTGGGTCGATTAGACCGGACCACGCCATCTCCGCGGCCGGATCTAATTGCTGCGCCGCATTTCTTATAGCGACTGCAACAATGTATATCGCACACCATGAATTGGTCGGAATCTGACAATAATTTAATATATCGCGTATAGAATACTAAACTTGCCTTACAACCGCCGCTATATCAGGGCATAAAGACGCAATGAGCATCTGGACCCGTTTGGCGTCTCTGACACGCAACGCTTTTTTGTTGGACGCGGCCGAACCGGCGATGGCGGGCGGGGGAGTGTTGCATATCGACGATGTGCCGTGCGCTCCCGATCCTGGAGATATCGACTTTACCTCGGCGATTGTCGCACTCGGCGCCAAGCTGGCGAAAGCGGACGGTGTGGTCACCGACGATGAAGTGCGCGTCTTTTCCCGCGTTTTTCGCGCAGCGCCGGAAGATGCGCCCTCGATCCGGCGGGTGTTCAACCTCGCCCGCCAAACCGTCCGTGGGTATGAAAGCTACGCGCAGCGCGTCGGTAAGCGCT
>JBCCMB010000196.1:0-3618 GCA_039026555.1 Pseudomonadota bacterium | reverse complement strand
TAACCGAAGTCGGCGTGCGTCTAGAAGCGGCCGGAGAGGGCGCGTCGACCGAAGACGCGCTTGCGTTTTGGCCCATCAATCTGGGTAAAGGCGCGCGCGATTGGGTTAAACAAAACGTGAGCGCAGGCCGCATTACTGAAGCCGTCTACGCTATGAATTTTCCGCCGGGCGCAAATTCTCGGGACTTTCTCGATAATGATGTTTTGAATTTGGCGTTTTCTCTAGAGGGCGGAGAAGTTAGTTTCCTGTCAGATCTTCCGCCCGCCACCGAAGCCAAAGGCCGGGGCGTTCTGCGCGGGAATTCGCTGTCGATCGAGTTAGACAGCGGCAAATTCGGCGAGTGGATTTTAGATTCCGGCAATGTCGAGATGCCGGCTTTTTATCCACGCGGTGGCGATTTGACGGTTACGGCGAGTGGTCGGGGCGACTTAAAAACACTGTTGGAAATTCTTGAAGCGTCGCGTTTGCGGGCGGCGTCTCGCTATGGCGTAGATGTCGAGCGCGTCTCGGGCCCCGGCGGCCTGGACATTGAGATTGTTCGTCCAATGCTCAGCGATGTTCCGATCGAGGATGTCTCTTTGCGCGTGGTCGGCGGGTTTGTCGATGCGGCGGTCCCGGATCTGGCGGCGGGATTCGGGTTGGATCGCACAGATTTAGACATTGACGTCACCCAGTCTGGAATGGTTTTGCGCGGCGCCGGACGGTTTGGTCCTGCGCCGGTTGAGTTCATTTGGACGGAAGCTTTCGACGCCGGTCCGCTTGCAAGTTCAGCGCTTGAGGCGGCCGGGGTTGTCACGCCCGATCTGCTGAACGCTTTCGGCGTCGCGGCGCGCAGTTTTATGCAGGGCGAAGCTGAAATCGAGCTCAGCGCAACCGGAAGCGGTCGTGATTTTGAGAGCGTCACCGCAGAGCTGGATTTTACTAAATCCGCTTTGGACTTATCCGAAGTGGGCTGGATGAAAGCGTATGATACGCCGGCGACAGGCGCCTTTCGGTATGGACGCGATGAAACAGGCGCCGCCGTCGCCACGGGTGATATTCGCGCCGAAGGTCTGGAACTGTCCGGCGAGACGGTGTTCTCCACAAGCGGCAATCTTCAACGCGCCGCAATTGAGCGGATCTACGCCGCCGATCAAATCGATCTTCGCGGCGATCTTTTGAGATTGGAGGATGGGCGGCTGAAGGCCGACGTGTCGGGGCCCTTCTTCAACGCCAGCCCATGGATCGATGGGCTGATGAATTTGGGCACCGACAATGAGGGCGGCGTGGATGCCGAGATCAGCATCGCTGTCGACGCGTTGAAACTGCGCGAAGACGCTGCGCTTCAAAACGCGAAGCTCATCATGGAGATGAGCATCGACGGCGTCGAACGCGGCTTAGTCTCCGGGACCATCGACGCCGCGAAGGGCGTTGAAGGCACGTTGGAGAAGGATGGCGAGATCACTTTCGTCAGCCTCAGAGCAGACGACGCCGGCTTTATCGGCCGGACGCTTTTTAAAACCGATTACCTCATCGGCGGCCAAGTTATGTTGGACGGCCGCTTCAACGACGAAGAGGGCGGTTTAGAGCTTCGAATGTCAGATGTGCGCCTGCGCGACGCGCCCTTAATGGCGCAGGTCTTCTCTTTGGCGTCATTACGAGGATTGTCAGACGTGCTTGGCGGCGATGGTCTTTTGTTCTCCGAGGTGAATGCGCCGCTTGAACTCAAAGAGGGTCGTGTCGATCTCGTCGGCGTTCGCGCATCTGGCCCGGCGCTGGGGCTGACGGCGCGCGGATGGATGAATCTGGAAGAAGGCGAACTCAATCTGGACGGCGTTATCGTGCCGTCTTTCGGGGTTAATTCGGCGCTCGGCGGATTGCCAATTATCGGGGATCTTTTTGTGTCGCGCCAAGGCGAAGGCGTATTCGCCATGACCTATTCTGTGCGCGGCACGCTTGAGCGCGCCCGCGTCGGCATTAATCCGCTTTCTGCCGTCGCGCCGGGTCTGCTGCGTCGGATCTTTGAAAACCCATCTTCGCCGCCGAGCTTGCCGGAAGAGGATGAGGACCAGACTGTCGATCGCGAAGGCTAAACGCCGAGGGCCTAGACCGCCTTTAAGCGGGCATGCCGTTTCTTGCCGATCGACAAGCGCGCTTCGCCCTCTCCATCCAAGTCCCCCACCGCCAACAGCGCTTTGTCGTCCGCGACGGCGTCGCCATTGAGCTTGGCTGCATTCGCTTTGATATGCCGGCGGACTTCGCCCTTTGACGCTGCAAGACCCGAGGCGACGAATGCATCCACAATCGGATAACCCGCATTTATCGCGTCGCGTTGGACTTCAAAAGTCGGCATGCCGTCTGCGGTCGCGCCTTGGCCAAAAACGCTCGCCGCCGCGGTTTTCGCTTCTTCAGCGGCCGCCGCGCCATGCAACATCGTAGTCGCCGCATCCGCCAACGCGATCTTAGCGTCGTTTATTTGCGCGCCCTCCAAAGCCTCTAAGTGCGCGATTTCGTCCATAGGGATGTCCGTGAACAGCTTCAAAAAACGTCCGACATCGGCGTCTTCGGTGTTGCGCCAGAACTGCCAATAGTCATAGGGGCTGCGCATATCCGCGTTTAGCCAAACCGCACCGCCGACGGTTTTGCCCATTTTGACGCCGGACGCCGTTGTAATCAGCGGCGTGGTGAAACCGAAGGACTGAACGTCATTGATCCGCCGGCAAAGCTCGACGCCGTTGACGATATTGCCCCATTGGTCGGAGCCGCCCATTTGTAGACGACATTTGTGGCGTGTGTTCAGCTCCAAGAAATCATACGCCTGGAGCAGCATGTAGTTGAATTCCAGGAAGGTGTAGGGCTGCTCGTTCTTAAGCCGGCGCGCCACCGTGTCCTGCTTCACCATGGTGTTGATGGTGAAATGCCGGCCGTAATCGCGAAGAAAGTCGATATAGCCGAGCTGGCTCAGCCAATCGTCATTGTTGACCATCAGCGCATCGGTCGGACCGTCGCCGAAGGCGAGAAACTTCGAAAATGTTTCTTTGATCGCGGCGATGTTTGACGCGATCTCCGCCTCGCTCAGCATTGGGCGGGTTTTTTCCTTATCCGTCGGGTCGCCGACTTTCGTCGTGCCGCCGCCCATTAGAACGATCGGTTTGCCGCCAGCCCGCTGCAAGCGCCGCAGCATCATGATCGATACCAAATGGCCGACATGAAGGCTCGGCGCGGTTGCGTCGAACCCGATATAGGCGATTGGCGTATCGTTCAGGGCATAATCATCCAATGCTGCGTCATCGGTGACTTGGTAGACATAGCCGCGCTCTGCGAGCGTTTTCATTAGAGAAGAAATATAGTGGGTCATATCATCTGTAGATGAGGATGTCGGCGGTGGCGTCCGCCCAGTCTTGCTCGTCGCGCCCGGCGATCGCCTCCAAATCGGCCGGCTGAGCGGAGGGGTCGTCCACCCATTCGCGCAAACTTGGACCGCCATTGATGTAATCGATCGCTAGGCCGTTGAAGGTGTACTCGTAGTTGAAGCTCTCGTCCCGCCAAAGTTCATAGTCGGGATACAAATTTCGGATCGCTTTAAACGCCAAAGCTTGAAGGCGCCAGGGCTTAAACGCGAAATGGTCGTAATGCGGC
>JBCCMB010000195.1:0-3622 GCA_039026555.1 Pseudomonadota bacterium | reverse complement strand
TTCCTCCAGGCGACGCGTGTATTTGATCGCTTCGCCAGGCAATTGCGTCCACGAGCGCGCGCCGCGCGTGCTTTCCGACCAGCCCTTCATGGTCTCATAGACGGGCTCGATCGCGGATTGATCGGTTAGGCCGGCCGGCAAACGGTCAATTGTTTCGCCATTAAGCTTGTAGGCGACGCAGATTTTGATCTCGTCAAATCCGTCCAGCACGTCGAGCTTGGTGAGCGCCAAACCCGAGACCCCGGATGTGGCGCAAGCTTGGCGCACCATCACCGCGTCAAACCAGCCGCAGCGGCGTGCGCGCCCGGTGACGGTGCCAAACTCATGGCCTTTCTCGCCCAGTCTCTGGCCGATCTCGTCCGTGAGCTCGGTTGGGAAAGGGCCGGACCCTACGCGCGTGGTGTAGGCTTTCGCCAGGCCCAAAACATAGGAGATCGCGGACGGCCCAACGCCAGCGCCGGCGGAGGCTTGTCCCGCCACGACATTGGAGGAGGTCACAAATGGATAGGTGCCATGGTCCACATCCAGCATTGCGCCCTGCGCGCCTTCAAACAGGATGCGCTGGTCCAGCTTGAGCGAGCTGTCCAGTTTCGCCCAAACGGGCGCGGCGTAGGGTAAGACTTTGGGCGCCAGCGCCAGCAATTCAGCTTTCAGCGCCTCGCCATCGGGTTCCGGCAAGCCCAAGCCGACGCGCAAAGGGCGATGATGCGCCAATAAGCGCTCCAGCTTCAGATCGATCGCCGACGGGTCGGCCAAATCGGCGACGCGAATGGCGCGGCGACCTACCTTGTCTTCATAGGCGGGGCCGATGCCGCGCTTGGTTGTGCCGATCTTGGCGTCGCCCAGCGCAGCCTCTCGCGCGGCGTCGATATCCTTATGCCAGGGCAGGATAAGGCAGGCGTTTTCCGCCACCATCAAATCATCCGGCCCGAGATCGATACCTTCGGATTTTAAGCCTTCAATTTCGTCCAGCAATTGTTGCGGATCGACCACAACGCCATTGCCGATGAGGGAGAGCTTGCCGCCGCGCACCACGCCGGAGGGAAGCAAGTTCAGCTTGAACGTTTTATCGCCGATCACCAGGGTGTGGCCGGCGTTATGCCCGCCTTGAAAGCGCACAATCACATCGGCTCGGCTGGACAGCCAGTCGACAATCTTTCCCTTGCCCTCGTCGCCCCATTGGGCGCCGACGACCACAACGCCGGACATGCACCGCTCCTAAATCCTGGAAATCACGCGCGCAAAGGACATGAGCCCGGCTGATTTGGCAAGGGGGATGGATGAAAGCGGAAGCGCCGCGGCGCTTCTCAGGTGCTGACGGTAGATGGTAGAGCGCGTCTCGCCGCTGGCCCACACAGAGTTTGTCGCGCTCAATACCCATCCGCCGCGCCGTCTTTCCGCATTTCGGTGGCGGCGATCCAGGCGCCCGATCTGAAATCGCGCATAATGGCTTGGTAGCCGCCGCCATTCGCTTGGCAGCATTCCACGGTGTGGCCGCGCGCTTCCAATTCTGCGCGTGCGGCGGGCGGGATCCCGCTTTCCAGCCGCACCACGCCTATGTCTTCGCGGCATTCGCGATCATCGGCCGCATCCGTGGGCTCGCACCCGCCGACATGTTCCCAACGCGCCGCATCGCCGGCTTCTTGAAGACCCATGCCGTGATCGATGAGGTTTAAGATCACCTGCACATGCCCTTGCGGCTGCATGCCGCCGCCCATCAATCCGAAGGTCAGCCAAGGTTGATACGGGCATGCCTGGTCGAACGGCTCGGCGCGGACGGCGCAATTGGGCGTATCGCGCTTAAACGCGAAGGCGGGGATGATGGTGTGGAAAGGCCGTTTGCCTGGGGCGTAGACATTGGGGTGGTTGGGGTCGAGGGAGAAAAGCTCGCCGCGATCCTGCAGCATAAACCCGAGCCCATCCGGCACGAGGCCGGAGCCCATGCCGCGGTAATTCGATTGGATGAGCGACACCATCATGCCGTTTTCATCAACGACGGAAAGATAGGTCGTATCGCCGTCCGCTAATGTCGCATCGGCGGCTTGGAGGTCGAGCATATCAACCGAAACGCTAGCGAGTTGTCGCTCGTTTGAGGTGTTTTTCGCTTCGATGACTTCGCCCATCGGGTCTGGATTGGCTTTGGTCAGATCAATTGATGCGCCGAGCGCCGCGACATAATCCTCATCAATAAAGGTCTCAGGATCGATGTCGGAAAAGGCGGGGTCGGCGTAGTTCAGCGCGCGGTCGACAAAAGCGAGGCGCTTGGCTTCGATCTGCGCCATCAAGCTATCCGGGCTCGCATAGCCGAATTCGCCCATCGGGAAGTCTTCCAGCATTTGCAACATCTGCAACGCCGCAACCCCTTGCGTGTTCGGCGGCAATTGGCACACTCGCGTTTCACGATACGGAATACAGATCGGTTCAACCCATTCGCCCTCGTGCGCCGCCATATCCTCATAGCGCAACGCACCGCCGATGCGGGTCATATAAAAATCGATGGTTTCAGCGATTTGGCCCTTGTAGAACGCGTCTCGTCCGCCATCAGCGACGGCTTGCAGCGTGTTCGCCAAATCTTCGTTGATGTAGAGCGCGCCTTCCTCGGGAGAGGGGTCGAAATAAAGCGCTCTGGCGTTATCGAACTCCTCCAACATGCCGGACTCGTAAGAGGCCCGGAAGCCCGCTTCATTGCGGCCCCAATAATACGCGATCACCTCCGGAATGGGTGCGCCGGTGCGGGCGTACTCGATCGCCGGTCGAAGATTGTACGACATGTAGTGGGCGCCGAATTTTTCATGCAGTGCGAACCAGCCATCGACCGTGCCGGGCACTGAGACAGGTGCGGATCCGTGTTTGGGAATTTGTGTTCCGTCGCCATGTGTGTCCGCAATCGCCTGTATGTCGGCCAAGCTCGCGCCCATGGGGGAGCGGCCGGAGCCGTTATAGCCATAGAGTTTTTCGGTTGCTGGGTCCCAGACGATTGCGAAAAGATCCCCGCCAATGCCGTTTCCGGTCGGTTCCACCAGGCCGAGCATGGCGTTGGCGGCGATGGCGGCGTCGACGGCTGATCCGCCGGCTTTCATAATGTCCAGCGCGGTTTGCGTGGCGAGCGGGTGCGCAGTTGCGGCGGCGGCGCGCGGAGCGACGACCGCTGAACGCGAGGCGAAGTCTCGGCCGCTGGGCATCCGGTCGCCCAAGCCGGGATCAACGGGCGCTGGCGATAGGTCGGGCGTCGCCGGCGCGGCGGTTGTCTCCGCCGGATATCGCGTTTCAACAATATTGACGCAGGCGGCGAAGCCTAAGCTGCACGCCGTGGCAAGCAAGCGTGTGAAGCTTGAACGAAAAACGCGGGCTGCGGCCATGGCTTAGATCTCCTTTGACAGGAGTGAGACTATCCCGATGGACGCGGGTCTCAAGCGAGCGGTGTTAAATCTTCGGCTAGCTGCGCCATTTCAGTGTGGTCGGCTCAATCGGATTGGTCATTTCGCGATTGTCGCTGCGCGCGGCCGCCCATTCTTTTTTGAGCCGCTGATACCATTTGGCCTGCACATCGATATCGTCGATCCACAGCATGGCTTTTTGATGCGCCATGCCGGTGTTTTGCAGATCCACCATGCGGCCGTCT
>JBCCMB010000194.1:0-3760 GCA_039026555.1 Pseudomonadota bacterium | reverse complement strand
TTTTTAGAATTTTGAGACGCATTTCAAATTGGTGCGGGCGGCCGGACTTGAACCGGCACGGGCTTACGCCCAACAGATTTTAAGTCTGGCGTGTCTACCAATTCCACCACGCCCGCAACACAAGAGGCCTTCTTATACGCTTCGCGCGCTCTGTGGAGCCTCAAATGCGCAATAAACGCAGGAAATGGCTGTCGGCGCTCGGCTGAGTGAGGCAAACGCCGACGCCAACGGGCATGATCTGCAACGCGATAAAGCCTTCTTTTTTATAATGAATCCGCCTCATTTGGAGACGCAGAATTTACAATGGCGGTTCGACGTCAACATACTTGCGTCAGACCCCGTCGGAGCGTCTCGCTAATCGGCGATCGCCGCCTCATAGGCTTCCGACGCCTCCAGCCAATCCTGCTCAGCGTTTTCAGATTGCACGACAAGATCGGCGCGAGCCCGCATCAGTTCACGCAGCGTATCAGGCGCTAGATCCGGGCGGGCTAACTCCGCGTCTATCGCGTCGATCTTTACCGCGGCGTCCGAAAGCCGAGCTTCAGCGTCGTCGGCGCGACGTTTCAGATACGCGGCAGCTTTTCGTTTTTCTGATGCGCGTCGCCGTAGCTCCGCCTTGTCGATTTTAGGCGCAGCGACCGGCTTGGCGGTTTCTTGGTTCGCTTGGGCGCCCGGCTTGGGGTTAGACGGCTTATCGCGGTCCGATTGCAAGACGAGGGCGCGATAATCATTCAGATCGCCGTCATACAGAGACGCCTTGCCGTCCTTCACCAGCCATAATTGGTCGGCGGTGCCTTCGGCCAGATAGACGTCGTGCGTGATCAACAGCACGGCGCCTTTATAGTCGTTCAAGGCGTAGATTAACGCTTCGCGGCTATCGATGTCGAGGTGAGATGTGGGCTCGTCGAGGATCAAGATATGCGGCTTTTCCATCGCCATCAGACCGAGCAAGAGGCGCACTTTCTCGCCGCCAGACATCTGCTCCACCTTGGTTTGGACTTTCTCGTGGGAAAAGCCCATCGCCGCCGCTGCGCCGCGTTGCTTGGCGACGGGCGTCTCTTTAGGCAAGGCCTTTCGGACATGGTCCAAAACCGTCTCGCCAAGGGTCAACTCATCCATCTGATCTTGCGAGAAATAGCCGATCCGAATGGCCTTTGACGCCGATCGATCGCCCGCCAATAGCGGCAAGCGCTGCGCGATGGATTTGACGAGTGTCGTTTTGCCTTGCCCGTTCGTCCCGACAATAGCGATGCGGTCGTCTGGATCGAGGCGAAGATCGACCTCTTTAAGAATGACGGCGTGTTCGCCATAGCCCAAGGCGGCGTTTTTCAGCTCTAGCAGGGGCGGCGCTAACTGTTCTTCGGAGGTCGGAAACGAAAAGGGCGTCGTGCGCTCCGCGATCGGCACGGTGATGTCCTGCATTTTTTCCAGCATCTTGACCCGGGATTGGGCTTGGCGCGCCTTAGACGCTTTGGCCCGAAATCGATCGACGAAGGCCTGCAAATGTGCGCGGTCCGCGTCTTGTTTCGCGCGCTGGCTTTCGAGTTGCGCCGCCTTGGCCGCGCGTAGCGTCAGCCAAGCGTCATAGCCGCCCGGACAGATGGAGAGCTTTTGGTGCTCCAACGCCATTGTGTGGGTGACACAGCGGTTCAGCATCTCCCGATCGTGCGAGACGATGACAACGGTGTGCGGATATTTCTTGAGATAACCCTCCAACCAGGCGGCGCCTTCCAGATCGAGATAGTTTGTCGGCTCGTCTAGCAGCAGCAAATCGGGCTGAGAGAACAAGACGCCGGCGATGGCGGCGCGCATGCGCCAGCCGCCGGAAAATTCCCGCGTTGGGCGCGACAAATCCGCGTCGGTAAAGCCCAAGCCCATAAGGACTTCGGCGGCGCGCGCTTCGGCGGACCAAGCGTCGATATCTACTAGGCGTTCATGGATTTCCGCGATCCGGGTTGGATCTTCCGCGCTGTCGGCCTCTTCCATCAAAGCATGGCGTTCCGTGTCGGCGGCGAGGACCACCTCGAGAATGGTCTCATCCGTCGGCGCAACTTCCTGAGCCACCCAGCCGAGCCTTGCGCCTTGGTTCAGCTTTATCGCGCTGTCGCTGGCGGGGTTGAACACATCCTCGCGGATGAGGCGGAGCAGGGTGGATTTGCCGGTCCCATTGCGGCCGACCAGACCGACCTTCCAGCCGGACGAAATCTGCGCGGACGCGTCGTCGAACAAAACGCGCGCGCCAATACGGTAATCGAGGTTGGAGATCGTCAGCATATCGGCGGTTTAACGATGTGCGCCGAGTATCCAAGCGGCCTCGCCGAGCTATCTCAGCTTGGCGACCATTTTCGTTTATTGCGGTTCTGCGGCGGCGTTTTCGAGGGCTTGGACTTGGCCGGTTTCCGTTTGGGACGCGTTGCGCTTCTAGCGCCTGGTTTTCCGCGAGGTTTACGCTCGGGCGTCGCCTCGGCGGATTGCTCCCACGGCTTGTCCTCTTCGCCGCGCGGCTTGCGCCGTTTTGCATAGTCTTGGGATTTGCTAGCGGCGGGTTGGGGACGCGCTATGCGCGGCGCCGGCGCGTCTTTAGTCCCTTGGTTGCCAGCAGGGTTCGGTGAACCGTCGACCCGTGTCGCGCGGATTGTGTTTTCGAGCAAGCCGTCCATCCCGATCGTTGTGAAGAGCTGATTGGCGCCGTCGGGTGTCAGCTCAACATGCGTTTCAGATTCGCCAATGCGAATGGCGCCGATCTCCGCCTTGGCGACGCCTCCGGCCTTGCACAACATAGGAAGCAGCCAGCGCGGCTCGGCGGATTTCTTGCGGCCGACGGATAGCTTGACCCAAACGCTATTGTCGAAATTGGCGCGCGCAGGTTTGCGTGGAGCTCTTGCGTCTTTGGTCGCGCGCGCGTCGCGAGGTTTGCGCGCCAATTCGTCCGGCGGCGTCGCGGCGATATCTTCGGGCGCGCCCTTGCCTTTGCGATGAAGTCGAATGAAGGCGGCTGCGATCTGCTCGGACGTGAAATTGTCGAGAAGATCCTGCGCAAATTCCCGTTCGGCGTCTTCGATCGCCGCCGCGAGAAGGGGGTCTTTTAGGAGGCGTGCGTTGTCTCGTGCGATGATTTCGTCGGCCGTCGGCGGATCGCCCCAATTCGCGGTGATGTTGGCGTCTTTCAACAAGCGCTCGGTGCGCTTGCGGGCCTTATGCGGCACGATGAGGACGCTGGTGCCTTTGCGGCCCGCACGGCCTGTCCGGCCCGAGCGGTGCAGCAAGGCTTCCCCGTTGCGCGGCAAATCCGCGTGGATCACGAGTTCAAGCTCCGGCAGATCAATCCCGCGCGCGGCGACGTCGGTCGCAACACAAACCTGGGCGCGTTTGTCTCGCATGGCTTGCAGCGCATGACTGCGTTCTGACTGGGTCAATTCTCCGGAAAGAGCGACGACAGACAGACCGCGATTGGTGAAGCGGCTGGTCATGCGGTTCACGGCTGCGCGGGTTCCGCAAAACACGATCGAATTCGGGGCGTCATAATAGCGGAGCACGTTGAAGACCGCGTTCTCCACATCCTGCGGCGGCGTTGTGAGCGCACGATAGTCAATGTCGACATGCTGGCGCTGCTCGCTGACCGTGTTCACCCGCTTTGCGTCGCGTTGATAGCGTTTCGCGAGGGTTTCGATCGCGCGCGGCATTGTGGCGGAGAACATCAAGGTTCGACGGTCGGCAGGGGACGCATCCAGAATGTGTTCCAATTCTTCGCGGAAGCCGA
>JBCCMB010000193.1:0-3813 GCA_039026555.1 Pseudomonadota bacterium | reverse complement strand
TGTCGCCTTGCGGCCCTCCAGATCGATTAGAAGCGGATTGCCTGTCGGAATTTCAACGCTGGTGATTGCATCGTCCGACACGTTGAAAAGATGCTTCACAATCGCCCGAAGAGAATTGCCGTGCGCGGCGACGAGGATGTTCTCGCCCGCCGCCAGCTTCGGCGCAATTTCTGCGTCCCAATAGGGCAGCACGCGATCCAAAGTGATTTTCAAACTCTCCGTCTTGGGAACGTCAATTCCTTCATATCGGCGGTCCGACGCCAAATCGAACTCTGACCCCGGTTCCAAATCCGGCGGTGGAATGTCAAAGGAACGCCGCCAGATCTTCACTTGATCATCGCCATGCTTTTCCGCCGTCTCCGCCTTATTGAGCCCCGTCAGGCCGCCATAATGGCGCTCGTTTAAACGGTAATCCTTCACCACGGGCAGCCAGGCGCAATTCATTTCAGTGAGGGCAAACCATAGCGTGCGGATGGCGCGAGTTTGAACGCTGGCGTAGGCGCGGTCGAACGCGACGCCGGTGTCCTTCAATAAGCGCCCGGATGCCTGCGCTTCAGCCTCGCCGCGTTCGGTGAGTTGGACATCCCACCAACCGGTGAAGCGGTTTTCCAAATTCCATTCGCTTTGGCCGTGCCGAAGCAGTGCGAGTTTCGCCATATGCGCGTTTCCCCATGACTATGTTCCGCCGGGGTTTAGCGCTGCAACCCTCTCTTGTCATCCCGCCGCGTCGACGGACGAGGTCGGTCAATCCGAGGCGACAAGAACAGGCGCTTCGCCTGTGATCAATACGCCCGGAGCGCCCTCTCGCCGCTCATAAGCGCGTACGAGCGACATATAAGGCGGCGCCCACGTCCAGCCATGCTCAGCGGTGTTGTGCTTGATCTCAAAATGAAGATGGAACGTCGTCGGCGTGCCTCCGAAATCATTCGAGACATACCCGAGCGTTTGTCCGGCGGTGATATTGTCGCCTAGCTCGACCTCCAAAGCCTGCATATTGAGATGCATGTAACGATAGATCCGTCCACCGGCCCGCAAATTCACAGTATAGCGCCCAATGTTTGAGATGACGCCATCCTCCGTGGCGACGGCGGCGTAGCGCACGCGCTGAGACGGCGATAGGCTGCGCTCCGCTCGGCACCCTTCAGGCGTCCCCACACGAATATCCTGGCCCAAATGGACGCGGTTAGTCGGACAATAAGGCGTGCCATTATCTCGAGACCGGATCTCGCAATAATTGTCCCGCCAGGGCGCCTCAAAGTTTCTCGGATCGCATTGGTCGCCGCCGACCTGACTGCCGCCGAACCGATAGACCTGACTTTGCAGGTAAGACGGCGCGTCTTTGATCGGGAACACCATGTCGGGCACATAAACCGTGTCGTCGTGCGCACCCTCGCCGCTGCCTGGCTCCAAATCGCCCGGCGCATGATAGAAGAAAGCGGGCGTTATGGTCTCTACCGGTGGTTCCGGCTCCCCAGGCGTTTCGGGTTCTACGGGCGTCGAAGGTTCAGACGGCGGGGTCTCATCGGCTGCGTCCTCGCCGCTCTGAGCGCCATCTGCGTCCGGCGCGTCTGGCGCTGCGTCTCCCACATCACCGGTCGGTGTCTCCGCGTCCTCAGGCGCTTCGGCGTCTTCGGATGAGCCTTCATCCTCGTCCTGACCTTCACCGTTCGTCCCGTCCGCACTGGGCTCCGGCGGCGCGCCTTCAACGGGTGGTTCCGGCTCACCTGGAGCATCTGGCGCAGGCTCCGTCACCTCCTCATCTATAGGGATTAGTGGATCGACAGGCTCCGTCGGCGGCGCGGGAGGCGCAGGGCGCGGCGCGTTTGACGGCTCTACCCACGGCCACAACAAAATCTCATTATCGCACGCTGCGATCGAAAACGCCGCAGCCCCTAACAAGGCGGCCCGAAAGACGCGTTGACGCTGAGCCATCACATGGCCTCCCAAAGATCCCCTATTGCGCGGCGGCGACGAACAAGCTCTCAGATATCTCTAAGGCTTCTTCTTCGGTGATGCAGTTCGCTTCGCCGTCCAGCACGCGGCACTCAAACTCCACCAGATAATCCGCCCCGAAGCGGGAAAAGCTGACCTGCGCACCCGCTTCCGACGGCGTGAACAGCATGCTCTCCCGCGCATCGGACAGGTCCCCGCCTGTCTCGAAGGCTTGCTTTGTGCCGTTCACGATGACGTCGAAGCGCGGTCCGGGATAGGCGGCGAAATACCCGTCCTCTAAGGGACGATACCGTGGCTCCGCGCTGGCGGTGCGCACCAAACCGCTCGGCAGCAAAACGGGGACAGGCGCCGGCGGTCCGGAGCTGGCGACGCTCGCGAGACCCGCGCCCAGCCCCTCATCAGCCGCCTGGGTCAAAGCAAGGCGCGCTGCGCCCCAATCAATGGCGTTCTCAACCTCAACCGGCTCAGAACCGCCAGCCACAACAGGCGCGGGCGCGTCTTGAGTCTCGGCGCTGCAGGCGGCCAGGAACGCTCCGCAAAGAACGAAACTTGCGACACGATTCATGTCATTGAACTCCAGGTTGCGCGGTCGCGTTCGGCTCCGCGTATGAGATGTTTGGATCTGCTTTTAGGCGCGCCGCAGCGTCCAATGTCGCGCGGCGGAGCTTGTCGGCGGGCATATCCTCATCGTGAACCAACACAACTTCGCCTGAATAGGTGACGCGCGCCAAATAGAGATTCTTGAGCGCCGGGCTGCGCGCTTTGAGCGCATCAAACTTCGCACGCGCCGCCGCTTTGTCCTTCCAAAAAAGATCGGCGATCGGTTTGATCTGCGTATCGTCCTTGAATTTCACGACGATTTCCGGCGGCGGCTGCACGCGCGGCATCGCGATGGACGGCGCAGCTTTGATCGTTCCGATGGAGGGCGGCGCGGTGCGAATTTGCGGCGCGCTGATCGTCGGCGTCGCAGCGACCGGCCGCGCCAAAGCTGGAGATGCTTCAGGCGTCGCTAACTCCGCCGATTTAGCGCTGGCTTCCACCGTCTCACGCTGGGTTGCGGCGTCCGCCTCCACAGAGGCGTGCTGCGTCGGGCCAGTTGGCGGTTCCGCTGGCTGTTGTATCCGATTTTCAGGTTTGCCCGACGGCTCCAAGTCGGGCTTTTCATTCGGCTTCGGATCCGCCTTCGCGGTTTCGGCCTCCGCTTGGGATTGCGGGGCGGCGGGCGCGTGTTGTTCGGCGTCTTCAGACGTCAAAAGCGCGCCCGCGAACAAAGCGATGACAGCGCCGACGCCGACCGCGCCCAAAGGCGCAGTCCGGTCTTTCGGTGTTGGATCCGGCTTGTCGTCGGTCACGTCTTATCTCCCCTCGGAGGCGGACTACGCCTTATTCCAGCGGCGCATTAGCAAGGTTCAACATCGCCCCGCCACAGGGACGATAGCACATGCCCTCTTCGCCAGGGATCTCTTCCGAACCTGGATAATGAGAGCATTCGCCGGAGCATTGCAATGGAGAACGGCTGGTCGACGCATCCAATAAACGCCGGGTCAATTCCGACGGCTCCGCTGTGGGAAAACTCGCTTTCAACAACGCCAGGGCCGCCGACACATGCGGCGCCGCCATCGAGGTGCCGTTTTCATAGGCGTAGAAGCATTCTGTCACGCCATCGCCTGACACCGGATCATAGCAATCTGTCGCAAACTTCGTCGACAACACGCCGTCAGGACGGCCGTCGCCATTATCGTCGCGCGACATGTCGCCGCCCGGCGCTAAGATGTCCACCGCAGCGCCATAATTGGAATAAGGCGTCAGATGCCCGCGCGCATCGCCCGCCGCAACGGAGATGACATTGTCGCAACCGCC
>JBCCMB010000192.1:0-3824 GCA_039026555.1 Pseudomonadota bacterium | reverse complement strand
GTGCTCTACCACATCCCGAACCGTCGACCTTTACAGGATGTTCTCACTTGCATTCGCGATCATGTCACGGTGCAAAGCGCCGGCTTTTTGCTGGCCTCCAACGCCGAACGCTATTTGAAAGCGCCAGCGGAGATGGCGCGCCTGTTTAAAGGGTTTGAACCGGCTTTGGCGCGCACGCTGGAGATCACCGATCGCTGCCGGTTTTCGCTCGACAAATTGAAATACGAATACCCCGACGAGCCCGTACCGCCTGGCAAAACACCCCAACAGCATTTGGAGGATCTCACATGGGCGGGCGCGCAAAACCGCTATCCCAGCGGCGCGCCGGACAAGGTCAAAACGGCGCTCCAAAAAGAGCTCGCGCTTATCAAGGAATTAAACTACGCGTCCTATTTTCTCACCGTTCACGACATTGTCGCCGAAGCCCGTCGCAGGGACATTCTGTGCCAGGGACGCGGCTCGGCGGCCAATTCCGCCGTCTGCTATTGCCTCGGCGTCACCAGCGTAAACCCTAATGAAATCAGCCTATTGTTCGAACGCTTCTTATCCAAAGAGCGCAAAGAACCGCCCGATATCGATGTTGATTTCGAGCATGAGCGGCGCGAAGAGATCATCCAATATGTGTATGAACGCTATGGCCGTCACCGCGCCGCGCTGACCGCCACCGTCATTTCCTATCGCCCGCGATCGGCCGTGCGCGAAGTGTGCAAGGCGCTGGGCCTTACCGAAGACATCTCCACGGCGCTGGCGAAAACCGTATGGGGCTCTTGGGGCGCGACCATCGCGGACGGTCAAATCGCCGAAGCCGGTCTGGACGTGACCAACCCAACCATTCGCCAGGCCATTGTTTTAACACGTCAATTGATCGGCTTTCCGCGCCATTTGTCTCAACATGTCGGCGGGTTCGTCCTGACGCAGGGCCCGCTGATTGAAACCGTGCCCATAGGCAACGCCGCGATGGAGGACCGCACTTTCATTGAGTGGGACAAGGACGATATTGACGCGTTGGGCATTATGAAGGTCGACGTTTTGGCTTTGGGCATGCTCACCTGCATCCGCAAAGCGTTCGATTTGCTGGCCCTGCACAAGGGCGTCTCACATGATCTGGCCAGCATTCCAGCCGGCGATACGCCCACCTACGATATGATCTGCCGGGCCGACACAATCGGCGTCTTTCAAATTGAAAGCCGGGCGCAGATGAGCATGCTGCCACGCCTGCGCCCGCGCGATTTTTACGACCTCGTCATCGAAGTCGCCATTGTTCGGCCGGGGCCCATCCAAGGCGATATGGTCCACCCCTATTTGCGGCGACGTAAGGGCGAAGAGGAAGTCTCCTATCCCAGCCCGCATCCGGACCATGGCCCGCCGGACGAATTGGAAGCCATTCTCGGCCGCACGCTGGGCGTGCCTTTGTTCCAAGAACAAGCCATGCAAATCGCCATTGATGCGGCCAAATTCACCCCCGACGACGCCAATGGTCTGCGCCGCGCCATGGCGACGTTTCGTAAGAACGGCACCATCCACACCTATGAAGACATGATGGTCAGCAAGATGATCGAGCGCGGCTATACGCCCGATTTCGCCAAACGCTGTTTCGATCAAATCAAAGGTTTTGGCGATTATGGCTTTCCGGAAAGCCATGCGGCCAGTTTCGCCTTACTGGTCTATGTCTCGTGCTGGCTGAAGCATCATCATCCGGATGTGTTCGCGGCGGCGATTTTAAATTCGCAGCCCATGGGCTTTTACGCCCCCGCCCAATTGGTCCGGGACGCGCGCGAGCATAATGTGGAAGTGCGCGAGGCGGATGTGAACTTTTCCGACTGGGATTGCACGCTGGAGCCTTTGGCAAGCGCGATGAACGGCTATCTCGCTCTACGCTTGGGGTTCAGCCGCATAGACGGGCTGATGGAGGATGAGATTGAAAAACTCCTCGCCCATCGCGGCGAAGGCTATGACACGCCCGCCGATATTCGCCGCCGCGCGGGCGTGACGCGCAAAACATTGGAAATCTTAGCCGCCGCCGATGCGTTTCGATCCATGGGGCTGGACCGCCGCCAAGCATTGTGGGCGGTGCGGGGCGAAGCGCGGGACAAAGCCCTGCCCCTCTTTTCCAGCGTCGACGCCGCCGAACAAGGCGCAGAACCGGACATTCGCCTGCCGCAAACGCCGCTGTCGGAGCATGTGCTGCAGGATTACCAAACCACGCGCCTGTCGTTAAAAGCGCATCCGATCAGCTTTTTGCGCGCGCGCTACGCCCGTATGGGATTTGTCCCGACACGCGAGGCCCGCGCCAGCCGTAATGGCGCAAGGGTCATGACAGCCGGCGTCATCTTGGTGCGTCAAATGCCCGGCACGGCCAGCGGCGTGGTATTTATGACCATCGAAGATGAAGTCGGCATCGCCAATCTGGTGATCTGGCCTCGCGTGTTGAAACGCTTCCGTCCGACTGTCATGGGTGCGCGCATCATCGCCGTGCGTGGGCGCGTACAAACGGCGGATAACGTCACGCATATCGTCGCCGACAGTCTGGTCGATCGAACAGGTGATTTATCGTATCTGTCCGAAGACGCCGTGCGCCAGGCGCTGGGCCGGACCCTGGCGCACGCCGATGAGATTGTAAAACCAGTCGACCGCGATCCGCGACTGCCGAAACCGGGGTCAGCCCGCCAAGGCCGCATTCACCCGCGCGATCTTCGGATCATTCCCAACAGTCGGGATTTCCACTAGCCGGCTGGCGCACCCAAACTATTCGAAGCCTTCCGGCTCCCCGACCAAAACAAAAGTGAACGCCTCAGGATCCAAATACTTATCCGCCACCGCCATTAATTCTTCCCGCGTCACTGCGTCGATCAGATCATTGCGCGTCGCCACATAATCCAGTCCCAAATCGTTTTGCCGCACATACATCAACTGGCCGGCGATTTTGGAATTCGTATCAAATCCCAAGGGATAGGCGCCCGTTAGATAGGCTTTCGCGTCCGCAAGCTCCTTATCCGAAGGACCTTCCGCACGAAGACGCGCAATTTCCGCTTTAGCGATGTCGATCAGCTCTTGAACGCTTTCATTTTTCGTCTGCGTCCGTCCGCCCCAAAGGCCAAGATGAGCCGATCCGCGCAAACTGGTGCCGATCCCATAGGTAAGGCCGCGTTTTTCGCGAATCTCATCCATCAAGCGGGAGGAAAACCCGCCGCCGCCTAGAATGTAGTTCAACACATAGGCCGGCACGAAATCTTCATCCGCCCGCTTCGGGCCGGGCGCCGAGAACGAGATCAGTGTTTGCGGCTGCGGCAAGGGCGCCACGATCGGCGTGGCGGGCGCCATGTTCAACACCGCCTCAGGGATCTTCGCCACATCGCTCGTCGCTGGAAGCGCGCCGAACACATCGTCTAGCTTCGCAGCAAGATCGTCAGCCGTGATGTCCCCCACAACGACAACCAACAAACGGTCTCGCGCCATCAACATATCCCGCCGCTCGATCAGATCTTCGCGCGTCGCGGCGCTGACGCTCTCCGGCGTTTCTTCGCGCGCGTAAGGGTGATCAGGATAAAGCGCCGCGTTCATTTTACGACGCGCAATCGCGCGCGGGCTTGTCTCCGACTGCTTAAGTTGAACCAATTTTTCGCGCACCGCGCGCGCCATAGGTTCATCGTCAAATCGCGTTTCGGTCAGCCCCAAACGCATCATATCAAAGGCGTCGTCCGCATTGGCGGACAGCGTGCGCAAGGTGCAACTCGTCCAATCTGCACTCACCGAGCAGCCGAACGCCATGTTGAGCTCTTCCATCCGCGCTCCAAAAGCGCGGCTGTCCAAATCGGCGGCGCCTT
>JBCCMB010000191.1:0-3836 GCA_039026555.1 Pseudomonadota bacterium | reverse complement strand
GCAGCGACATTCACGTGAAGGGCGCTTTGGAGTGTCTAGACGGCGAGGAGGTCGTGTTCGCCGACGATTCTCACGAGCCGATCGACCTGATCGTCTGGGCGACGGGCGATAAGGTCTCTTTCCCATTCTTCCAAGACCCCGAATTGCGGCCGAAAGACAATCGCTTCCCGCTATTCAAACGCATGATGAAGCCGGGCTACGACAATCTGTTCTTTATGGCTTTGGCGCAGCCTCTGTCGACGCTTGTAAATTTCGCCGAACAACAATCGAAACTCGTCGCCGCCTACCTCGCTGGCCGATACGCTCTGCCGCATAAGGAGATAGTCGACAGGAAAATAGCGTCGGATGAAGAGCTTTATCTCAGCCATTTCTATGATAGCCCGAGACATACCATGCAGGTGGATTTGACCATTTATGTCGATGATCTCTTAAAAAAGATCGCTCGGGGCGAGAAGCGGGCGAAACAGCCCGACGCAAATGTCTTTAGATCGCCTCGCGCAGCGCTGCAGGCCGGGGCGTTATGAGGTTTTTGTCCGGCGAATATTGGTCGCGCGCTTTGTCCAATCCTTGGGTGGCGGCGGGTTTGGCGGTTGATCTTGCGCCCGTGTTCGCGGTGGTGGTGCTGGGCTGGCGCGCGGCGCCGCTGGTTCTGCTCTACTGGTTGGAAAATTTGATTATCGGCGTCGCCACGCTCGCCCGGATTATCAGCGCCGGTTTTGCGAAGGGCGTCGCCGGCGGTGTCGCCAGCCTATTTATGGGCGCGTTTTTCACCGTGCACTATGGCTTGTTTTGCTTCGTCCATGGCGTCTTCCTGTTCGTCTTGGCGTCAGAGTTTGGCGGCGGCGACATTGCGTCGCTCAATCCCGACGACCCGATGAATCCTGCGGGGCTTGTCGGCGGCGCGCTGATCGCTGCGCCGGGCATGTCGGTCTTTGTCCTCCTACTGATCATTTGGCAGGCGGCCATGTTTGTGGATGATTTCGTCCTGAAGAACGGCGCGCTGAACGCCGACCCCGCCAAGGAGATGTTCGCCCCTTATGGGCGCATCGTCGTCTTGCATATCGGCATCTTCGCGGGCTTCGCCGCGCTGGCCGCCATCGGCGAACCCATGATTGGCGTTTTGGGGTTGATTTTGCTCAGGGCGGTATGGGGTTTGTTCATGTCTTCGAGGCGTTGGGGCCCTTTGTTCGATACGCCGACATTGACGCAGCGTCATGAATGATGATTATCCGCCGTCTGCACACAAATTTAGACGAAGCGCCGCACAGAGTAGCTTTATGACCCTCGCCGACCCGATAGAAGACAGTGGAAAACGCGCGCGTGTAAAAGCGGCGAACCGACAGTCGATCCTAGACGCCGCGCGTTCGGTGTTTGCCGAGTTAGGATATGAAGGCGCCACGGTTCGCGACATTATTCGGCGCACGAATCTGGCGTCTGGCACGTTCTACAATTACTTCAAATCGAAGGAAGAAGTGTTTCAGGCTTTGACGGCCGACAGCATTGGGCGTTTTCGGCCGGTCCTGGCTCATGTGCGCCAATCATCGACCAGTTTTGAGGACTATATTCGCGGCGCATACAACGCCTATTTCGCGTTTGTGGCGGACGAGAGCCGTCGCGGCTTGTCGCCCGGCGCCGATGGCCATTCCCTGATTAGCGAAATCCGCGTGGACCCGCCGGAGATGAAGGCCGTGTTCGAAGAGATTCGAACCGATATCGAGCGGGCTTTGGCGGAGCAGGGACGGTCCGGCTTGGACGCGGAATATCTGACTGCCGCAGCGATAGGCATTGCGCGCGAACTCGCCACGCACATGTTGGCGCGACAACCGATCGACGTGGACGACGCCGGCCGGTTCGCCGCCGATATTTTCTTGAACGGCGTTTGTTCGTCAGGCGAGTGCGGTTAGCTGCGAACCGCGGGCGCGCCGCCGTCTAAATTGACATAGTCTCAAAGGACGCGCCCATGCCGCTGCAATCTATGATCGCTAAGACCATGTTGAAACTGCCGCCGTCTTGGCTGTATCGCATGGCGGGCGGGGCGCCCGTTCAGATCGCCGGACGGACCATGGACCCGCACATTCAGCTCTTGTCCCATGGCGCCAAAACCCAAACACCGATTCATGAGATGGAGGTGGTCGCCGGCCGTGCTGCGTCCGCGGCGGGTCTGGCGATGTTTGCAGCGAAGCCGGAGCCGGGCGTTACGGTCGAGGATATCGTCATTCCTGCGGAGGGCCGCGACGTCCTAGCACGCGTCTACCGTCCGAAGACCCAAGATCCAGATGCGGCATTGATGGTTTATGGCCATATGGGCGGCGGCGTTATTGGCGATGTGGAGTATTGCCATGTCTTTTGCTCGATGATCGCCGCCATCGCTAAACGCCCCGTCGTGTCGATCGATTATCGCTTAGCGCCGGAGCACAAATGGCCTGCCGGGCTGAATGATTTTATCGACGCCTATCTTTGGGCGCTTGGACAGGCGGAGGCCTATGGCGCGCCGGCCGGCCGCGCAGCTGTCGGCGGCGACAGCATGGGCGGCAATTTCGCGGCGATCTTATCGCAGGAGATGAAACGCCGAGGCGCGCCGGCGCCGGAATTTCAGCTGCTCGTCTACCCGGCTGTGGACATGGAAAGCGACACCGCGTCGATGACGGAGTTCGGCGAGTGCTATCCCTTGTCCACGGCGACCATGGAATGGTTCATGACGCACTATATGCCTGAGGGGGCGGATCTGGGCGATGTTCGTTTTTCGCCCATGAATGAAACGGATTTATCGGACCTGCCGCCCGCATTAATCGTCACCGCCGGGTTTGACCCTTTGGTGGACCAGGCGGCCGAATACGCCGATCGCCTAAAGGCGGCGGGCGTCAAGGCGGTCTATCGGTGCTTTGACGGTTTGGCGCACGGCTTCACCGCTTTTACGGCGGTCTCTCCGGCGGCGGATTCGGCGTGCCGGGAGATTGCAGAATTGGTGCGCGACTTTAAGTAACCCGCATCGGAAATCGGCGCGCCATCTACCGCTAAGCGGATGGCGCGCGCAGCTTTCGATGGCCTGGCGTTGGCGGCGGCTCTTCGCCGCCTGCAAAACACTGTGCGATCTCCATCCATGCTTTTGAATTGGGGCCCGTCGTCTCTAAACGGGTATCCGCGATGTTGCGGGTTTGTGTGACCACTTGGCAGAATTCGACGCCGGACCCAGCGACCTTGTCGTCTCCCGGCTCGCCAAAATCCCAAATATCGCCGGATGGCGCGGTCAGCCATACAAAGGGGGTCGGCTGCGGCGCTTCCAAACCACGTACCTGATAAGTCCAGCCATAGGTGTTCACGCCCAGAACCGCGATGTTCTTCAGCCGGTCCGTGTCTTCGCGCACAACGCCCATTTCGTCGAAAATCGCTTGGCCGTGCGCCCACGTCTCCATTTGGCGTGCGGTGATGGAGGAGCGCGCGCTCATGCTGGGGCCGACCCAGGGGAGGCGGAGCTTCGGATCCAGCTGTGCAAATCGATCGGCGGTGTTTTCCGCGCCGGCGCGCCACGCCTCGCAGAGGGCGCGACCCGAAAGGCCTCCCGCCGCCCGCTTCTCGGCGTCGCGCTGGTTGGTGGCCAGCGTGTCCTTGGCGAAGTTTTTGTACCAGGCTTTGAACTCGTCGCCATCGTCCAGCGTTATGCACACCGCTTCGTTGAAGACGTGCAGATGCGCGAGAATGTGGTTGAACGTCCAAGTTTTGAACGCCGTCGGCGTGTCGAAATCGTCGTCGGATAGGTCCGACACGAGATTGTAAAGCGCGGCGCTCTCGTCTTTGAAATCCTGTGCTTGCCGCATAACGCCTCCCGACTACGCCTT
>JBCCMB010000190.1:0-3899 GCA_039026555.1 Pseudomonadota bacterium | reverse complement strand
ACTATATGCGGCGGCGAGCACGGATCCGATCGATTACGCCTGGCGGCCGGCCTATGATGATGGCTGTTTGGCGGTCGCCGAAGCTGTCGACGCCGCCTTCGACACGCTGCGTCCGGAAGACTATCCGGCGGGCGTGCCGGGTTTGGGCCTGAACTTGCTCTATTGGAAGGGGCAGTGCGAACGTAAAAACGCGCGCGCAGAGGCGGGCTATCGCACCTATCGGCGCGCCATGGACATTGTCGAGGCCGAAGATGTTCCCGATACGCAAGAGTTTAAGTACCAAGCTTATCATGGCGCGGGGACGACGCTGATGACGCTGGGCGATGGCCAAAGCGATGTGACGGGTTTGCCGGAGGACCCGCTGGCCGAGGCGGAACGCCTGCTAAACCGCGCCGCCGATCTTCGCACAGCCTGGGGCATGACGGCGGCGGGCCGTGTGGGGTCGACTGAGAATATCTCCTTTATATACATCCGCCAGAACCGGCCAGATCGGTGGGATAAAATCTTGAGCCACACCGAACAGGTCGATCAAATTACGTCTCAAAGCTGGAACCTCACCGCACGTCTCATCGCGGCCACGGAAAAAGCCAAAACGCTGCAGCCCGGCGATCTCGAAACCTGCGACGAGATGCGCAACATTGCCTTTGAGACCGGCGCGAAACTGTCTCGGCGCACGCCTGGCAGTTTTGATGCGGAAGAATTGCAGAGATTGGTGACCGTGGAGTACGCCCACTATGTACCCAAAGCGATGCGCTGGATGGATTACGCCCGGCTAGGCGGGAGCGATGACGCTGCGTTAATCTCTGCGCCGCTGGAGGGCGACGCGTTAGCGACCGCCAAGGCGGAAATCGCCAACCGTTTGATCAATGACGCGCTCAACCTGCCATGTGGTGGAGGGTGAACTTCGCCTGTCGCTTTAATGGCCTGAGCTAGGGATAGCCGTTGTAAAGCTGGCGGTGTTTCCAATGGCCGATGCGGTTCCATAAACGCCGCCCGTGCGTGGGGCGGTGATGGTTCCAACGGACGAAACGCTGGCGCCATTGCTCTGATAGATCGAGCCCGTTAACTGCGCGTCGCCGCACTCAGCGCAGACGAAGCCTGTATACGCGTTGCCGATCGCTGTTGTTCCAAGATGCGCGCTGCCGTTGGCGCTGCTGGCGCCCGTGAGGCTGACGGTCGCTGAGACGTCGCCCGTATTGGTTTGAACCGTGTTGGTTTCAGCGTCCGCCCCGATATTGGTGATAAGCGTTGAGTTGCCGACGCCATACGCGCTGGCGCTCGCCGTGCCGATCCATTCATCCAGCGCGACGATCGTCTCGGCGTTGACGTCTGCATTGTTTTCCTGGTCCGCGGTCACGAAGACATCACCGAATTGATTGTCGATCGCGATCGAGTTCCCGGACGCGGTGGAGGCCGCTGCGATCTCATCGCCGCCGGTCTGCACGAGGCGAGTGGTCGCCGATACAAACGCGCCGTCATTGGATTGTTCGATCGAGGTCGCCACTTGCGACGGGCCGGACCATGAGAAGTATGAGTTTGCGACAGACGTCGTTGCGGCGACCGTGTCGCCGTCGACCAATCCCGCTTGGATGGTATTGGCGGCGGTGACGTCCGAACTGCTTGATTGCACCGCATCGACAATCGTATCGCCGTCATAGACATAGATCGCGGCGTTGTTCGATGTCGCGGACGCGCTGGAGCCGATAGAATTGACGGTATCAAGCTGGATTGTCGTTTCCGCGCGAACTTCGTCGCCTGAATTGGTCTGCGCGAACCAGGTGTCGGCGTTTCCGTCATGTGTTTCGAGGCGATAAGAATTGGCGCCGGCGGTGGATGTTGCGACCGCCTGGCCGGCGACAAGGCCGCCGGTCATGGTGCTGATCGCCGTCGCCGACCCTTCCATGTCCTGGTCGGACAAGGGCATATAGCCGCCGGCGTAATTCGCCGCGGAGAAGACATTGCCTTCAGCGGTCGCGCCCGATACGGCGTCACCGCCTGTTTCGCTTTCAAGCACCACATCCATATTGGCGAAGACGTCGCCGAATTGCAGCTGGTCGTTGAGGATCTCGTCGCCCCACGCGAAAGAAGGGCAGGACGCCAGAGCGATCGCGCTCGTCGCAAGAAGGTGTGTCACGCGCATATTGGACGCTCCTGGTCGTTCGCTTATTTCGTCCGTCCGCGAAGGGCGGCTTTCATGGACGGATCACGCTTGTCGTGCCAGCGGCGGGCGTCGTCGCGGGTCTGTCCATTATTTGTCTCAAGATTGTCGAACGCGGTGTAGTAATCGCCCGTAACCGAGTTCGTCGTCGGGATGCCGGCGCCGAGGCTGGCGATTTCAGTGCAAACGTCTGGGCCGGACGCGCCATAGAGGTTGGCGCTCATCTCGAGGACCGCGCGCTCAACAACTGAACGGACGGCGAGTTGAATCGGCTCCTGAGCGCGGCCGCCAATGCCGATGTCGAAAATGTTGTTGTTGGCGAAGTCGAACACGCCGGCGGACAATTCACGGCCGATGATCTGTTTCTGGTAGGAGATGACGTCGACCACCTCCAACGTCTTGGTTTCCACAAGGCGCATATCCAAGCCGACATTGATGACGAAGAGCTTCGCGCCGAAATTCCCCTTTGGATCCGTGGGATCCGCATCGCCGACAAACCCGTCCAAACCAACCGAGCGGATGTTGGAGTTCAACTCCGTAATGCCGCCGACAAGGTAGAAGTCGGATCCCGGGATGGAGCCCGCCGTGATTTTACGGAATTGGCCGTCCCTCTCGTCGCCGATCAGCTTGTTATTGGCGTATTTCAGCTCAAGTTCCGAAACCGACGTGTCGAAGCGCTCTACCAGCCGCGCGCCAGCCTTTGCAAAAGCGGAGATGGCCATTAAAGACGCGCCCTGCGTTACGCGGCGGCCGCCTTCGAAATCAGCTTGCCCGGTATAGTCCAGAATTCGTCCGACGGCGATCTTGGGCGGGTTGAAGCCGCGGGTGCGGGCGTAATCGCCCATGCACACCAAGGACGCCGAGTAGGGGGTGGGGTTGGCCGTCACCGGGGCGCCGCCAATGGGGGAGGCGTATTGACCCTTCGGACCCGCAACAGGGGAGACGCAACCCGATAGCGCGAGCGCCGAAATGAGGGCGGTGAGCGGTTTCGCGAACTTAGTCATTGAGGTCGAGCCCCCCATTTAAGATGACGGTCTGATCGCCGTCATTGATTTGCGTTGAATCGATGATCACGGTGTTGTTGCTGCCTTGCGTGATCACGTTGAGCTGGTTGCCGACGGCGTTGCCCGGTGCGAAATAGCCGGCGCCGGAAGCTGAGCCGCTAAAGCTGAAACTGTCTGTACGGGACAAGGTCGAGAGGTCGTCGCCGATGACCATGCGACCGTCGATGATGACGCGATTTCCATTTGCGTCGCGCGTGCCGGCGTCGAATGGTCGGCTTTCATCGCCATAGGCGAAGCCGAAGGGACGTTGGAATTCGTCAGTATACCGCGCCGCCGGATTCGCGTACGCCGCGCCGGCGCTGAGCGCTGCGATGGCGGCGAATGCACTAAGGCGTGGCGGCCGAGTGAACGTCATGAGGCGAAATCCTTGAACCCGAATTACGTTTGAGGCGAGTTCTGCAACGCCCATGCCACCTGAAAGGCGAGTCGTCTCTCGGCCGGCGGGTTTTAGATCGGCCCGCCCCATGAAGATGGCCGTATGAGGCGCAGCGAAGTGTCGAAAAACGTCTCAAATTGGGACTCGCGTCCCTGATTTCGGCGGCGCCGCTTCTGCAAAGCTTTGAGGGTCAACCGGCGTCTTGCGGATGCTGCCAATTCAGCGCACCATTCATTAGTCGTCATGAAAGCGAAACGGCTCCGATCAAAGAGAGCCGTCGGAGGAGGACCTACATGACATT
>JBCCMB010000189.1:0-3919 GCA_039026555.1 Pseudomonadota bacterium | reverse complement strand
GGGATCACATTTAAGGACGCGTTATCAAACTCAGACATGCCCCATGTCTTGATTGAGGCGGCGCGCAGCCCATGCTTTAAGGGCTCAATTGTCTTTAGGAGGCCCACAATGTCTGATTTTCCCGCAGGGCCGCCTCCAACCGGCGTTCCGGCCGGCAAAGTTCCCGTACTGGAAAGCGCCGCCGAAGCTTGGCGATTCGCGCGCGACAATTGGATGCGGTTTTTGCCGGCCATGGGGATCTTGGCGTTAGGCTTCGCCTATTATCAAAGCGAGATTACAGGCTGGACCACAACGCCAGATTGGGGCGGTCTGGCCTTGGTTGGCTTTGTGTACTTTATCGCCTCCGTGGTTGCGATGTGCGCCTTTTTACGCGGTTCGACGCGCGGGGAGGTCGGCGACGGCCCCGGCTTGAATTTCGCCATGGACGAGCTGCGCTATATCGCTGTGATTGTCGGCTTGTCTTTGGTGATCGGGATTGTCGGCTTTTTTGTTATGTTTCTCTTCAGTATTGTGTTCGTCGGCATGGCGGCGCGCAGCGGGGTCGATTTTGAGGCGATCGGCAACGACCAAGCCGCCATGACGGAGGCCTTCATTGCGGTGATGCAGTCCGGCGGCGGACTTACGATCGGCGTGCTGGGACTGCTGATCGGTTGTCTTTATCTTTGGTTTTCCGTGCGAATGTCGCTGTTTTTGCCGGCGACAATCGGCGAGCAGCGCATGATGATCTTCCAGACCTGGTCTTGGACCAAGGGCAATTTCTGGCCGATCCTTGGCGCGGTTTTGCTCACGCTTGTTCCCGTCGCCCTCATTGGCGGCATAATCGTCGGCTTTATCGAGATCGCGATTGTGGGTGATGAGCCTTATCGCGCCTCGGCGTTGACGCGGTTTCTCGCTTATCTTCCAAACGGCGCTTTAACAGCGTTTACGTCGCTGCTTTGGGCCGGACTGGTCGGGCGATTGTATCAAGGCCTGCGCCCGCGCGATTTGCCGACGTCCTAGAGGCCCATTCGCTCTTCGATGTGTTGGCGCGCCAGCGCGCTGTCGCGCGGGGCCAGGCCTAGCAGATCGGTGAGCTTACGAATCAGCGCGTCCTCGCGGGCGTCTCTGTCTTGGTCTGCGAGCGCTACGCTCCATAAGGCTTCGAGAATGCTGGTGCGATCCTCGTGCGGGATCGCGGTTTTGATGGCGTGGGTGAAGCGAAACAGGTCGACGGCTTCTTGTTCGGTCTCCTCGCCGGATTGACGCAAAGCGTCGGCGTCTTCGTCAGAGAGTTCATATCGCGCCGCGAGAATGCGGGAGACGAGATCCTGCTCGTCGGCGTCGTAATTGTGGTCAGCGCGTGCGGCGGATACGAGGATGGCGGCCACGGCGACCCGCGCTTCATCCTCCGAAAACTGCGGAATGTCGGCGTCAGATTTATCGGCGAAGCGTTCGAAGATGTTTTTCAGCATGAGGCCTATATAGGCGGATTGGCGCTAGCGGCGAAGCGGAGATTCATCAAACCAAAAAAGTTGCTCAGACTGACTGAAACGGTGTTTTGAAGCCGATCAGGCGACGGCCAAATAAATCACGACGCCTGCGACGCCAATTGAGATTAGCGCCAGGAACAAGCTCGAGCGAATGCAGCCGACAGCTGTGTTGAGATTGTCGTCATCGTCCACCATGGCGCTAGGATCTCGCCAAGACGTAAGCCGGACGCTAAGACCGCGACGCAAATGCTTCTTGTAATAGAAACGCTTCGTTCACTTTAACTGGGAACGGCGTGTCCAATGTTTTTGGCGTCATCCTCTGCTGCGGGCGCGTCCGGGTCCGGCACGAAGAGCATCGCGGCGGCGGCAATCAGGAATGAACCCGCACCGAGGACGAAGGCGTAGATCGCTTGACCGCCGAAAAACGCGTTGAGAAGCGCCCCGAGGACAGTCGCCGCCAGCAATTGCGGCGCGACGATGAAGATGTTGAAAATGCCCATATAGACGCCCATTTTCCGGGCCGGCAGCGCGCCCGCCAGAATGGAATAAGGCACGGACAGGATCGACGCCCAGGCAAATCCCACGCCGATCATAGGTATCCAAAGCAGCATCGGATCTCGGATAAACAAAAAGGATAAGAACCCGGCGGCGCCGAGGCCGAGATTGAACATATGCGCATAGCGTCGCCCGATAATGCGAACAGTGACCACTATCAAGATCGCGGCGAGGGCCGCTGCGCCGTTGTAAGTAGCGAATAAGATCCCAACCCAATCTGCGCCGGCGTTGAACGCGTCGGACGTGGGGTCTGTCGCGCCGTAATGATGCGCGGTGACCCCGGCGGTCGTATAGATCCACATGGCGAACAGGCCGAACCAGGAGAAGAATTGAACCACAGCCAAGCGACGCATGGTGGAAGGCATGGTGAAAAGATCGTCAATGATCTCGCTAAACCCGCCGGCGGCGCCCGAACTGGTCGGTTTTGCGCGTTTGAGCGCTGCGACCGCCCATTGCGCCAAGCCGAAGCCGATGAGCAGTGCGGCGAGCAGGAACAATTCTTTTTCGAGCTGAAATCGAGCAACAAGGGCGGCTAACGCCGCGCCGCCAAAGGCCCATGCGGCGCCAGATTTTATGTAGCCTGATAGCGTCAAGCCGCTTGGTTTATCATCTGTGTCGTCTTCTGGCGTCTCGCCCCGCGCACGTGCGAAGGCGTCCAATTCTTCGGGGCTGTATTCTTTGGACGTAAACACGGTCCACATCACCGCGATAAGGAGGCAAACGGCGCCCACATAAAAGGCGATGCGTACGCTGTCCGGTACGACGCCCGCCGCCGCGGTGTTGGCGACGTCGAACCAATTGGTCAGCATCCACGGCAGAGCGGAGGCCAGGACGGCGCCGAGGCCGATAAAGAAGCTCTGCATGGAATAGCCGGTGGTGCGCTGCTCATCCGGTAAATTGTCGCCGACAAAGGCGCGGAAGGGCTCCATCGTAATGTTGATGGACGCGTCCATGATCCAGAGCGTTCCGGCGGCGATCCAAAGCGCCGGCGAATTGGGCATCACGAAGAGCGCGGCGGTTGTTAGCAGCGCGCCAAAAAAGAAATAGGGGCGTCGCCGCCCCAATCGTCCCCAGGTACGGTCGGACATATAGCCGACAATGGGTTGAACCAGCAGGCCTGTCGCGGGCGCGGCGATCCACAAAATCGCGAGTTCATCGACTTCCGCGCCAAGCGTTTGGAAAATGCGACTGGTGTTCGCATTCTGCAGACCGAATCCAATTTGGATACCGAAAAATCCAAAACACATATTCCAGATTTGGATGAGGGTCAGGCGCGGTTGCTGCATGTTGATCCTCCCTTATGTCCGCGTTTTGCGGGGCCGCGCTCTGATCAGCGCAGTGAGTTAACTCTAGAATGCCGGTTTTGCAATTTTATGCAAGTATCTGCTTTTCTGCGCTCCATCTCGCCGCGCTCATCATGATCGGAGTGTGCCTCGATTGCCAGAAATTGTATGTAAAGCAGTACATTTTGGCGGTATGTTCTTGCGAGGCGGCTGAATCTGTGGTTTTGAAATATTGTACAAATTGACTGCAAAAAATAGCATTCGGCTTTCGGGAAAACGCCCGAGCGCCCAAATGCGGATCCGCAGCGGGGAGACAATCGGCGATGGCGATCGGCGTCAAGCATAGCGTATTCAGCCTTTTGGCGTCGGCGGCGATGCTGGCGGGCTGCGCGGCGCTTTCCGTCGAAGGAGTAAGTGCGGCCGACGAGACCGTTACCGGCTATATCTCACGCCTTCCGCAGGACGAGGTCATTTATTTCGCCCTGCCGGACCGGTTCGCGAACGGAGACGCCGCCAATGATCGCGGCGGGATAGCGGGCGGTCCGCAAGATCATGGATATGATCCGACGCATAAAGGCTATTATCACGGCGGCGACCTCAAAGGCCTGACCG
>JBCCMB010000188.1:0-4159 GCA_039026555.1 Pseudomonadota bacterium | reverse complement strand
GCGCGCCATGCTGCAATTCGTGGGGGGATCGGCCGGCGCCGTGATCGCCGTCGTTGTGCTCGCCTCTTTGAATCTGGCCGGCCCGGGCGTTCACCGATCACATTTGCTGACCGTTCCGAAAGACGATCTTTTTAGTCGCTTGGGCCGCGTCAGCGCCCTGGTCGCCAGCGTCTATGCAAGTGTAAGCCTTGTCGCAGCGATCTTGCTCGCGGGACTGGGCGCGTCGCCCTTGGTCGCGATCGAAACGGCGATCGCCGCTGCGACCACAAGCGCGCATCTGTCCGGCGCGATCGGTTTTTCGGGCGCCGCCAGCGCGATTGGACCTCTTATCATTGGTTTTGTGCTGTTGATCGGCGCGACGAACGTGGCGTATCACGCCGACATTGTTCGTTCTGGGCCGCGTGTTTACATGCGCGATACTGAGGGCGCGGCGCTTCTTCTGGGCGTCGCGCTTTTGGCTGGCGGCCTGAGCGTGCTGTCGGGCGCTTTCGACATTGGTTTCTTCGTCGAAGCGCTGTCGTTCATGTCGACCTCCGGCATGCCGGTGACGAATGGGGACGGCGTGATGGATGTGTTGCCGCAACCGGCGCCGGAACTCTTAGCCTTCGTCGGGGGATCCGCGTTGTCGACGGCCGGCGGGCTAAAGATCGCGCGCGTTTTCGTGTTGATGAGCCGCGCGCAAATTGAGTTTCGTCGCCTGGCGTTTGCGAATGCGCTGGCGCCGCTGACATATCGCGGACGCGCGCGAGATGATGGCGTGGTGATGGGCGTGTGGGTTTATCTGATGGCGTACATTGGCGCGACGGTGGCGCTGATGCTGGCGCTGACCCTGACTGGCGTGCCGTTCGATGCGGCGATGCGGGGCTCCGTCGGGGCGATTTCAAATACCGGACCGCTTATTGATCCGGCTTTGGCGACCGACACGATTGCGACGAGATGGACGCAAGTTGTTCTATCCATTGGCTTTGTTCTGGGTCGGGTTGAAGTTCTTGCGCTTATGCCGCTTTTCGCTGTCGATTTTTGGCGCAGATAAGCCCTGCTGTCGGCAATTCTCCAATCTTGGCATTGCCGCAACGTCACAAAGCACGGTATCGAGTCCTGAAGACCTAAAAAAGAGGCTGATAAAATATGTCGTCCGAGAAAAAACAAAACTTGCAGGACACCTTCCTTAACGCCGTACGCAAAAGCAAAACGCCCCTCACAATGTTTTTAGTGAACGGCGTCAAACTGCAGGGCGTGGTGACCTGGTTTGATAATTTTTGCGTCCTCCTCAAAGGCGATGGCAGACCGCCGCAGCTGGTCTACAAGCACGCGATTTCGACGATCGCTCCAAACAGCCCGGTAAAGCTGTTTGAAGAAGAGGACGCTGCTTAAGGATTTCCGTGACAGACGCGCTTATTGATCGAACGCCTCCGCGCGAGATTGCGGGGATTGTCATTCCAACGATTGGCGATGCGGCGGATTACGACCCGTCACGACAAGAAGAAACCGAAGGCCTCGTCGACGCGCTGGGCGTTGAGCTGGCGTTTAGCGAGACGCTGCGCGTGCGAAAGCCAAATGCAGGCAAATTGTTCGGCGGCGGCCAGCTTGACGCGCTAAGGTCGCGTTTGGCTGGCTCCGACGCGACGATGTTGATCGTCGACGCCGCGCTGAGCCCAATTCAGCAGCGCAATCTAGAGCGGGATCTGAAAGTTAAGATCGTCGATCGTACAGGATTGATCTTAGAGATTTTTGGTTTGCGTGCGCGATCCGCCGAGGGGCGTTTGCAAGTTGAGATGGCGAGGTTGCTCTATGAGCGCTCGCGCTTGGTTCGGACTTGGACGCACTTGGAGCGTCAACGCGGCGGCGTCGGCTTTTTGGCGGGCCCCGGCGAAAGCCAGCTCGAAGCGGATAGGCGGATGTTGGACAGGCGCATCGCGAAGTTTCGACGCGAGTTGGAGGATGTCCGCCGTACGCGGAAGCTGCAGCGCTCCGGGCGGCAGCGGCGCGGGGCGCCGGTGGTTGCGCTTGTCGGCTATACGAACGCCGGCAAGTCGACGCTGTTCAATCGGCTTGCGGACGCGTCTGTCATGGCCGCGGACATGCCGTTTGCCACGCTAGATCCGACGGCGCGAGACATTGAATTGCCGTCCGGACGCAAAGTCGCGCTGATCGATACAGTTGGGTTTATTTCAGATTTGCCGACCCATTTGGTTGCGTCTTTTCGCGCAACGGTGGAAGCGGCGATGGAAGCGGATCTATTGCTGCATGTTCGCGACATCTCGCATCCTGAGACCGATCGCCAAGCCGATGACGTTGACGCCGTCCTGGAGCAATTGGAGGGCGAGCTGGATTTGGCGCGTCCACCGACTCTCGAAGCGTGGAACAAATCAGACCTGCTAGGGCCGGATATGCGAGCAGGATTGGCGGCGCGGGCGGCGCGCAGCGAAGACGACGCGGTCATCGTATCTGCGGCAAACGGAGACGGCGTTGATGACTTGTTGAAGGCGATCGAAGCGCGATTGTTTAGATCGCGCAGACCCGTTGACCTTTACCTGGCGCCCTCGGAGGGAAAGGCGCGGGCTTGGCTGCATGAGCATTGCGAAGTCGAAACCGAATCTACCGGCGATGATGGCGCTTTCGCCATGACGGTGTTGATGTCGTCAACTGAGCTTGCGCGATTTCAAAAGATAGCGCCCGGAGTTTCGGAGGCGCTAAAGGCCCACGCCGCCGAATAGGCTGCTAGGCGCGCTCATCCTGCTTCACCTGTGTCCATAGCGCTTCTTGCGCGTCTAGGTCCAACTCCGAGAAGGTCTGCGCGTTGGTTTCAGCGGCGCGTTCCATAGCGCGGAAACGGCGCTCAAACTTTGAGTTGGCGGCGCGCAGCGCCTCTTCGGGGTCGATCTTCAGCTTACGGGCTAAGTTTGCGGCGACGAATAGCAAATCGCCGACTTCTTCGGCCATATGTCGCGTGTCGCCAGACGCGATCGCGTCTTTGAGTTCGGCCGTTTCTTCATCCAATTTGTCGAAAATCTCTGTCGGCGTCGGCCAGTCAAAGCCCGTCCGCGCGGCGCGTTTTTGGAGTTTCTCGGCCCGCATCAAAGCAGGGAGGGCGAGGGCCACCCCGTCTAAAGCGCTTGGCGCGCGGCCATTGGCCTTGCGGGCGCGTTCGGCCGCTTTCATGGTCTCCCATGCGAACGTTTGCGCATCTGCATCGGCGACGTCTACGTCACCGAACACGTGCGGGTGGCGTTGCTCCATCTTGTCGACAATGCTCCGCGCAACATCCTTGATGTCGAATGCGCCTTGTTCCTTAGCCATCTGGCTGTGGAAGACCACTTGAAGCAAAAGATCGCCGAGCTCTTCGCGGAGATCAGACAAATCGCCTCGCTCGATCGCGTCGGCGACTTCATAGGCTTCTTCAATCGTGTAAGGCGCGATCGTTTCGAACGTCTGCTCCAAATCCCAGGGGCAGCCGCCTTCGGGCGCGCGCAGCCGGCGCATGACTTCCACCAAATCGGCGAGGCTATCGTTAGAACGGGTAAGAGGCGTATTAGGAGCGGTCATTTGACAGTGTCCGAAACGAGCGGGGAGATCTTATCTGACGAGATTCGCTTATCTAAAGCGATGGCGGCGATCGCCGAGAGCGCATACATAACGCAAGGCGTTGCGATGAACACCAATGTTAAAGCGCGTAGCGCGTCCGGCGTATTGTCCGCGCCGAGATCTCCCTGAAAGCCAGCCGCATTCAAGAATGCAAGCCCGATCCCGACTGCGACGGCCAATCCGAGCTTGTTCGTCATCAAAAGAGGGCCGAAAAAGAGCCCTGACAGGTCTTCGTGTTCGCGTTCTTTGTGATCCGCCGCCAAATTCGCGGTCAGCGATCGTAGCAAGAACGAACACGCGCCAGATCCACGCCCAGCTCGCTATGGTAATAGTCCGGCAAATAGACAGTGATCGCCAATCCAATGGCCGCGGTGGATATTGTAGGCGCGGCGTAGGCGGCGAGTCGCGTTGAGGATGCTCGTCCGTGGGGTTGGGCCATGTCGTCTGCGCCATTGCACGAACGCGACATAGCGACCGCCAAATTAGGGTAAGGAGACACTTATACGTGCGCAATCGGCGCCTGGCTCAGAAGGTAGGGCCGGCTGCAGGTACATCGTCCCCCTGTCGAACTCGC
>JBCCMB010000187.1:0-4218 GCA_039026555.1 Pseudomonadota bacterium | reverse complement strand
TTTCGACCAGATAGCGCCGGCCAGTCCGTAGTTGGTGTCGTTGGCGCGCCCGATGACTTCCTCGATATCGCTGAACTTGAGCATAGGCAGGATCGGCCCAAACGCCTCCTCCTGAACGACGCGCGAACTCTCAGGCGGGTTGTCCACGATGGTGACGGGGATGAAATAGCCTTCGCCGCCTGGCGCGTCCGAGCCTTGCATTAGGGTAAGGCCACTCGCCCTTGCGTCCTCTAAGAGATCGAGAACCCGGCGATACTGGGGTTTGTTCTGAATAGGCCCAAGCGCGACGCCTTGCTCTGACCCATCGCCAACCACAGTGGCCTTGGCGATCTCCACAAGCTTGTTGCGGAGCGCGTCGTACACATCCTCATGCACATAGAGGCGTTTTGTCGCGACACATATCTGCGCTGTGTTGAAGAACGCGCCGAAGAAGATCTGCTGGGCGACGGCGTCCACATCCACATCCGGCAATACGATGGCCGCATCGTTCCCGCCGAGTTCGAGCGTTACGTTTTTGAGGTCCTTCGCCGCGCTTTCCATGACGCGTCTGCCCGTCGCCGTAGACCCGGTGAAGGAAATTTTGTCAAAGCCCGGATGGGCGGTCATCATGGGGCCGAGGGCGTCGCCGCCGGATACGACGTTGAGGACGCCGGGCGGTAAAATCTCTCGAAAGATCTCCCCCATTTTCAGAGTGCAGAGGGGCGTGAAAGGCGACGGCTTCAGAACCATCGTGTTACCAGCGACGAGCGCGGGCGCGATTTTGACAACCGCCAGCGTGATAGGAAAGTTCCATGGCGAGATCGCGCAAACAACGCCCAGCGGGACGTACCGGGTTTCGACGTATTGCTCGTCGGAATCCTCAACCACGCGCACCGGCGGATGCATAGCGGAAATGGACTGGAACCACTGCGCCGCGCCCTTCACTTCCATCTGGGCGGCTGGAAGCGGACGCCCTTGCTCAGCGGTAAACAGGCGCGCCAATTCGTCCGTATGGGATGCGAGCGCTTCACCAAGCCGGGCGACAAGGTTCGCCCGCTCTTCGATCGGCGTGTCGCGCCAGAGCGGGAAAGCGGCGCGCGCGGCGCCAATTGCGTCGTCTAATTGGGCGGGCGAACAATCTGGCGCGGCGGCGATCGTCTGGCCGCTTGCTGGATTGAAAACGTCAATCATTTGACCACCAGCGACGCCCTCGCCGTTGATCGTCATCGTATAGTCTTTCGTGAAGTCCATGTTTTGCCCTCCAAGCACGGCGGCCCAACCTTCCGGCGGAGCCCGGCGCGCGCCTCGATCTCTCGCCAAAAACGACCTTATGCGGCGCACCGTTCAATGATGATCGCGGGAGCCATACCGCCAGCGGCGCACATGGTAACGAGCCCGCGCTTCAGGTCGCGGCGCTCCAATTCGTCCAAAATCGTTCCGATGAGGATTGAACCTGTCGCGCCAATGGGGTGCCCGAGCGCGATGCTGCCGCCATTGACGTTCACCTTGTGGCGATCAAGCCCCAGATCGCGAATGAACTTCTCCGCCACGACAGCGAACGCCTCGTTGATTTCGAACAGATCGATGTCATCCAGAGTGAGGCCCGCTTTCTCTAGAACTTTCCGAGCGGCTGGCACCGGTGCATTCAACATTAAGGTTGGAGAGTCGCCCATGTTCGCCATAGCGACAATTCTGGCTCGCGGCTCATACCCGTTTTGCTCCGCATAGGACTGCGACATGAGGAGCAGCGCCGCAGCCCCGTCGACAACGCCCGACGAATTGCCGGCGTGGTGCACATGATTGATGTCCAGATCCGGATAGCGTCGCCGCACCAACTCCCGGTAAGTGACGCCCGTATCATCGAACACCGCGTCCGCAAACGCCTCGAACGCGGGCTTCAGCGCGCCAAGCCCTTCGATCGTCGTTCCGGGCCGTGGATACTCATCACGCTCCAGCGCCAGCGCGCCATCCTCATGACGTACGGGAACTAAGCTTTTCTTGAAATGGCCGGCCTCAATGGCGGCGGCTGCGCGCTGTTGGCTTGTGAACGCCAGTTCATCCAAAGCCTCTCGAGGGATATCCTCCAGCGTGGCGATCGCATCGGCGCACACGCCCTGATGCGGCTGGGGATGCCGTTCCCGCAGCCTCAGATTGCCATTGTCCATAAAGGGCGGAAGCTGCATCTCTCCGTTGAGAGACATCATTTCAACGCCGCCGGCGATCACCACGTCTTCCATACCTGACATGATGGAGGCCGCTGCAATGTTGACGGAGGAAATGCCTGACCCGCAGAAGCGATCCAGCGTCACAGCGCTGGTGCGAACGTCGTAGCCCGCATCAAGCGCCGCCATCCGCCCGATATCGTTGCCCTGCGGACCGCGCTGGGAGCTTGTGCCCCAGACAATATCGTCGACATCCGCCGTGTTCAGCTCATTACGTTCAGCGAGCCCGGCAAGCGCCGTCGCCGCCAATTGCTGAGGATGGATCCCAGAAAGCGCCCCTTTGCCGGGCTTGCCGACGCCGCGCGGCGTGCGGCAGGCGTCGATGATCAGCGCCTCAACCACTTAGCGTCCCTTCCATTGTGGGGGCCGTTTCTCGACGAAAGCACGCGGCCCCTCTTTGAAGTCCTCAGACTTCATGATGCGAACGGCGGCGGCGTCGTTGAGCGCCCACAGAGCGTCTTCATCGAGATCATAAGACTGGCGCGCCACGGCCAAACTCTCCCGCACGGCGAGCGGCGCGTTCGCGGAAATCGTCTCCGCAAACTCAATCGCGCCGGTCAGGGCCTCGCCCTCCCGCGTGAGCCGGTTGACGAGACCGAAGCGGAGCGCGCGCTCTGCATCCAATACGCCGCCGGTGGCGATCAACTCCAACGCGATCGCTTTGGGCAAAGCTCGGGGTAGACGAAAAATGCCGCCCGCGAGCGCCGCCAGCCCGCGCTTCACCTCCGGCACGCCAAATACGGCATGTTGCGACGCAATGATGAGGTCGCACGCAAGAGCCAATTCGCAGCCGCCGGCGAGGGCCGACCCATTGATCGCTGCGATCCACAGCTTTGTTCGATGCGCCCGGGTCAGCGCGCCGAAGCCGCCCTCTTTCGTCATAAGCGATGCGGCTTCACCTGCGGCCACCGCCTTCAGATCAGCGCCTGCGCAAAACGCCTTGTCGCCCGCGCCGGTGAGAATGACCGCCCAGATTTGGTCGTTGCTCTCCGTCTCCCTCAGCGCGCGATCGATCCCGTTCACGACGGCCGCGTTAACGGCGTTGCGCGCTTCTGGTCGGTTGATGGTGACAAGAGCGATGTGGTCGCCAATCGTCTCAAACAACACCGCCTGGTCTGACACGGCTCTCTCTCGTTTAAGGTTCATATCCGCCATCATTTTTGATAGTCGGATGAAACATGATCGGCATTTAAGCTCATCATCGCAGCAGCGTTTTGAAGTGAGAAACTAGCAATGATACTAGGGGATAAGATCACAGCCGTGGTGACCGGCGGCGCATCGGGACTGGGCAAGGCGGCCGCGCTCGGCCTCGCCGCACATGGCGTGCGGGTGGCGGTGTTTGATCTTAATCTCGCACAGGCCGAAGACGTCGCCAAAGCGATCGACGGCGTCGCTTGCGAGGTGGATGTTACCAGCGATAGCTCCGTAGACGCTGGATTTCAGAAATCCCGTGAAGCGTTGGGCCAGGAGCGCGTTCTTATCAACTGCGCCGGGATTGGCAGCGCCGCCAAGACCGCCTCTCGCGACAAGAAAACCGGGGACATAAGCCATTTCCCGCTGGCGGACTTCGACCGAACGATCCAGGTGAATCTCATCGGCACGTTCCGTTGCATCGCCAAGTCGGCGGCCGGCATGCTGACTTTAGACCGGCTGGAGAATGGCGATCGCGGCGCTATCGTCAACACCGCTTCAGTCGCAGCTGAGGACGGGCAAGTTGGGCAAGCCGCCTACTCAGCCTCCAAGGGCGGCGTTGTTGGGATGACGCTCCCCATCGCGCGCGACCTTATGAATGAGGGTATACGTATTAACACGATTTTGCCGGGTATATTCAGCACGCCTATGCTCATGAATTTGCCCGACAATGTGAAAGAGGCGTTGGGCGCAAGCGTTCCGTATCCAAAGCGCCTTGGCGAGACGAGCGAGTATGCCGCCCTCGCAATCAGTATGATTACAAACGGCTACTTCAATGGGGAAGACGTCCGCTTGGACGGCGCCCTGCGGATGCCGCCGCGCTAGG
>JBCCMB010000186.1:0-4443 GCA_039026555.1 Pseudomonadota bacterium | reverse complement strand
TTCGCCAACCCCGCATAGGCCGCTGTCGTCAAGAACGTCAGCGGGGCGCCAATCAACAAGGCTTTCACAACGCCCCACCGCGCGACCGCGAACCCTCCCGCAAACGCGCCGACGAGCAATATCCAAGGACCATCCCGCCCTGTATCGCGCCCACCGCCGCCTTCGAATACCCCAGGTCGGAATAAAGCGGACTGGCCATCACGCCCATTGTAAAATCGGGCAGCCGATAAAGCGCGACCACGCCCGCGACCGCGATGATCCAAACGCCAAGTCGATCCTTAAGCTGTCCGAACGGTTCGATGATGGCGTTGGCGACGGATTTCACGAAACTCGTTCTCGGCCCCACCGCCCGCGCGGCCCGCTCAGGCTCCTTCATCGCCAAGACCAAAAACCCGCCAATCGTCATCGTGGCGGCCATTACGGAGAAGGTGACGTACCAGGGGAAGAACTCCGCCAGCCCCAGACCGAACCCCGCAAACATGATCGCGAAACGGTATCCGAGCTGATAAATCGCGGCCATATAGCCTTGATCGTCCGGCCCCGCAGATTCGATCCGCCATGCGTCGATCGCGATGTCCAGCGTGGCGCCGGAATAGGCCAAGATGAACGCGCCGAGCAGCGTCACGCCCAAGGCCTGGCCCGGATTTGAAAAACCGATGACGAGAAGGCCGATGGCGGTGCCGGCGATCGCGGCGACCATCCAAGATCTGCGCTGCCCCAAACGCGGCCCAAGCACCGGGATCACGACGCGATCGACGACCGGCGACCACAAAAATTTGAGCGTATAGGCGATCGTGATCCAATACATGAAGCCGATCGTTGCGCGATCAATCCCAACATCGCGAAGCCAGAAGGAGAGCTTCTGGAACACCATCATCAGCGGCAAGCCGGACGCAAAGCCGAGGACAAGCATGGACGCATAACGCGGATTGCTCAGGCTTTTGAGCATGTCCGGAAAGCTGCGCCCTTCGGTCACGACGCGATCGCTCCCAAGGCCCAATCCTTCGCCAGCGCGCGCAGACCGGCCGGATCAATCGGCTTTGACGCCACAAGCGACACGCCCACGGCGCGGGCTTTCGCCTCAAGATCGGGATCGACATCCGCTGTGACGGCGATGATTGGCGTCTTCGCGCTAGCGCCAGGCAACGCGCGAATACGCTGTGTCGCCTCCAACCCATCCATCACCGGCATTCTGACATCCATAAACACCACATCATAGCGTGTTTGGGCCGCAGCCTCTAAAGCCTCCGCGCCGGAGCCGGCGACATCAACATTGTATCCGTCCGCCTCTAACGCGCGTTTGGCGAGCAGCGCGTTCACCGGATTGTCATCCGCGATCAGCACGCGCAAGTTTTGCGCGCTTTCCGTGACCAGCCCATCCGCCTCGCGCAAAGGCACGCCGGCCATCGCCAACACCCCGCGATCGACGATGGATCGAGCCCGCAAAGGCCGAATGAGATAGCCGACCGCGCCGAATTCTCGGAATTTTGGAATGGACGCTCGATCTTCTGGACGCAACACCACAAGGGTCGGCGTCCTGCGCGCAATATCCTGCAGCTCCAGGGGGGACGTCGCCGCGTCCAAAACCGCGAGATCTGCGCGATCAATGTCCGATCGGGGACACAAACGCGCGCCGGCCCGCCCAAACGCCGCGATAAACGACAATTTCGACGCCGGCGGCAAATCTAGATATATGTTGCGGCCTGCGAACGCATCTATGTCTGCATGCCGCTCAGGCGGCGCCGCGAACGGTTTCAGCGGAAGATCGACATGAAAGGCGGAGCCGCCCTCCGGCGGACTGTCAATCGACACGCGTCCGCCCATCGCCCCGACCAGACGCGCTACGATCGCCAAACCCAAGCCCACACCGCCATCGCGACCCGCATCGGCCGCAGAGACTTGGCTAAACGCGTGAAACAGCCGATCTCGGTTCGCCGCCGGAACGCCGGGGCCAGTATCATAGACGCTCAATCGCAAACCCCGATCTGCAAGCTTAGGTTCGGCTTTAATGAGGACGCCGCCCGTCTCCGTGAATTTCGCTGCATTGCCCGCAAGATTGAACAAGATTTGCCGCAGGCGGCCGACATCGCCTTGATATTTGTCCGACAAACCGGGAGCGGCGATTGCAGCGATATCCAAGCCCTGCAAATGCGCGCGCGGCGCGATCAGCTCCACCACGTCTTGGATTAAATCACGCGGATCGAAAGGCGCTTCGTCGAGCAGAAGCTCCCCCGCTTCGAACCGCGAATAGTCCAAGACATTGTTCAAAAGATCCAATAGACGCGTGCCACTTTTGCGAATGGCGGCGGCGTATTCTTTTTGAGCCGGCGCAAGCTCGGTCTCCTCCAACAAGGCGACCATTCCGAGAATGCCGTTTAGGGGCGTGCGAATCTCATGCGAAACCGCCGCCGTAAATCGTTGCGACGCGTTAGGGCCTAGCGTTCGGCCGAGGCACAAAAAGAGGTGGCGGTTCTCACCATTTGTTTCCATGCGCGCCGCCGACCAGAGCCGACCGTTTGTATCTTGCGCGCCGGACGGCGTGAGGGCGGCGCGAAGATCAGCGCCGAATACATCACCATTCGACAGACCGCTCTCTAATGACGCGGCGCAGACCACGCCGTGCGCGTCGACCAATGCGGCGAGCCCCGGCGCAGATGCGACAAAATGATGAAGACGCGCCATATCCGGCGTCTCCTCATCCGTGCTCGGCAGAACGCGCGACGCGGGCGAAAGAAGCGGCTGATCAGTCATAGCGGCAGCATCCGACCTGGAGCATACCAATCCCTTAACGGCGAAATTACGGCGCGCTTTGCGACCGGCCGCCGATCAATTGTTCGTCCTTTGCTCAGACGTTAACGCCGCCAAGCGCGGGCGCTTGGCTTGTGGATCGAAACCGATAATTCAACGCCTCCGCCACATGGACGCGCCGCACCTCACCGGCGCCGTCCAAATCCGCGATGGTGCGAGCCACCTTCAATACGCGATGATACGCCCGCGCCGTGAGCATCAGCGTCTCCGCCGCCTTGGACAGCAATTCCGCTCCAGGACCATCAAGGCGGCAAACATCGTCCAACGCATTCACATCGGCGTCGGCGTTCACCCGTCGACGCGAGAGGGGCGCATCCGCATATCGCTCGCTTTGACGCGCGCGGGCCGCAGAGACGCGCGCAGCCGCTTCCGCACTGCCTTCCACCGGCGTTGGCAGCGTCAGATCGGCGGCGGTGACAGGCGGAACGTCGATGAAAAGATCGATCCGATCGAGAAAAGGCCCAGAAATGCGTCCCATATAGTCTGCAGCGCAGCGCGGCTTCTTGCGACACGCCGTCTCGGCCGGCCCTCCGCCGCATTTGCAAGGATTGGCGGCCGCAATCAACTGAAAACGGCTTGGATAGCGAACATGTCGATTGGCGCGCGAGATCACCGCCTCCCCCGCTTCGAGCGGTTGACGCAAGCTGTCGAGCACCTGGCTTGAAAATTCCGGCAATTCGTCGAGAAACAAAACGCCATGATGCGCAAGCGAGGCTTCGCCCGGCCGCGCCTTGACGCCGCCGCCCACCATAGCCGCCATGCTGGCCGAATGATGCGGCGCTCTAAAAGGCCGCGCACGCGACAAACGTCCGCGTTCTAACAAGCCCGCGATCGATTGGATCTGGCTGACTTCCAGCAATTCGCGCGCATCAAGCGGCGGCAAGAGCCCCGGCAATCGGGAGGCGAGCATGGACTTCCCTGAACCTGGAGGACCGACCATAAGCAAATTGTGACCGCCCGCCGCAGCGATCTCCAGCGCGCGCTTGGCCCCTTCCTGCCCTTTGACGTCTCGCAAATCAGGGACGCCGCCCGCTTCGGCCAACTCGCCAGGGCGCGCCGGAGCGATCACGCGATCGCCGTTAAAATGATTGACCAGGCTGATTAAACTCTCCGCAGCGAGCACCGTCCCTCCAGACCAGGCCGCCTCAGCGCCACACGCTGCGGGACATATCAAAGCGAGGTCCAAGCTCTCCGCGCCCATCGCTGCAGGCAATGCGCCCGCAGTCTCCGCTAAGCGTCCGTCCAGCGACAACTCCCCCATGGCCGCGACGCCCATAAGCGCGTCCGACGGCGCCGCCCCGATCGCAGCGAGCAACGCCAACGCTATGGCGAGGTCGTAATGGCTTCCCTCTTTGGGCAAATCCGCCGGCGCTAAATTGACAACAATACGCTTAGGCGGCAGCGCCAAACCGATGGCGGCGAACGCCGCGCGCACGCGTTCGCGACTTTCCGCCACCGCCTTGTCCGGAAGGCCGACAATGGCGAAGGCGGGCTGCCCGCCGGATAATTGCACCTGCACATCCACCGGCTTGGCGTCCACGCCCTCAAACGCACAAGTGGTGATGCGGCTGACCATGACGCGCCTCCCTCAACCCATAGCGAGACCTAGCACAAAAATAAGAACAAAAAAAGAAC
>JBCCMB010000185.1:0-4500 GCA_039026555.1 Pseudomonadota bacterium | reverse complement strand
TGGGGTATCATTCCGCCTCGCGTCTCCACACGCTCACGCCGAGCTGTCCGGTCATTTCCAGCGTGGTGGGATTGATTAACCGATATGCGCCCTGGTCGTCTGCGCCAACGGGTGGGGCGCGGGTGGTGAAAACGCCGTTTTGGGCTTCGTAAAAGCCGTCTACATGTCCCTCGCTTGTGGTGAGAGTAAAACTCCCATCGGCGCGATAACGCACGCGCCAGCCCAGATCGGGCGGGGATTGCAACACCCAGGCGCCAATGAGGTCGCTGGTCGCTGCTGACGGCGTGTTGGCGGACGCGTCTTTAGAAGAGTTGGAGGCCAAACCGCCCGACATAAGGAAGGCCGAGACAGCCATCACGGACGACACAATGGTGGCGGCCGAAACCGCGAGCGTCAGCCAAGGATGGTCGGAGATACGCTTTACAACGCTCATCGTGGCGAAGGTTTATCACACGCGCCGAATGAATACAGCAGCGCCCCGCCTTAGGCTTATTTGTAAGCCCTTCGAAGACCAGGCGAGAGGACGGCGGCGCACGCATACGCGGTTCGTGATGCGCTCCAAATCCCGCCCCCGCTTCCCCCTTTTGCACACGCTGATATAGTCGCGCGCGAGGACGAGGGTCTGTGCGGCCCGTGTGGAGTGAAGGGGACGGCTTTATGGCCACCATCGCGCTGGTAGACGACGACGAGAACATCGTTGAAGTTTTAAAAGCTTTTTTTGAGGCGGAAGGCTACGCCGTTCGCGCCTATCATGACGGCGCGGCCGCCTTGCAGGGCCTGGCGGAGAACCCGCCGGACATCGCCATTTTGGATGTGAAAATGCCCAAAATGGACGGCATGGAGCTTTTGCGCCGCCTGCGCCAAACCTCCAATTTGCCGGCCATCTTTCTGACATCGAAGGATGATGAGATAGACGAAGTGGTGGGCTTTAACATTGGAGCCGACGATTTTGTCCGCAAACCTTGTTCCAACCGTTTGCTGGCCGAGCGCGTGAAAGCTGTGCTGCGTCGGGCACGCGGCGGCGCGCCGGGCACGGAGCCGGACGACAAAAAGCCGATCATTCGCGGTCGATTGACGTTGGACCCCAATCGCCACGCCTGCGCCTGGGACGGCGAACAAGTGCGCCTGACGGTGACGGAGTTTTTGATCCTGCAATCGCTGGCGCAACGGCCCGGCTATGTGAAGAGCCGGGATAATCTGATGGATGCGGCCTATGAAGACCAAGTCTATGTCGACGACCGCACTATCGACAGTCACATCAAGCGCCTGAGGAAGAAATTCCGCGAGGTCGATGATGAGTTTGACAGCATCGAGACGCTCTATGGCGTGGGGTATCGCTATAAAGAAGTCTGACGCCAAAAAGGCGCCCCGCGCCGACGTCAGACAGGCCGTTTTGGGTCAGGCGAATGGGCGGCTGGCGCGATCTATTCTACGCTCGCGCATTGCGCGGCTGATCCTGGCGTCGAATTTGGCGGGGCTGCTTGTCCTGATTGTCGGCGCGTTGGTGCTCAACGAAATGCGCGCGGGATTGGTTCAGGCGCGCACGGAAAGCCTGCGCTCCGAGGGCGAGCTTATCGCCTCCGTGATGGCGGATCTGGCGACGCGCGGCGATCCGCGGCCGGAACTGATCGGCGCGAACGCCCGAACTGTGCTCAAACGCTTACGCTTGCCGCCTTACACGCGCGCGCGCCTCATCGATACGGAACGCGACACAATCGGCGACAGCTTCCTGCTCACCGACCGCATCCAAGAACAAGACCTTCCGCCTATTCGCAGCCCCAACATTCTGGAACGCGGCCTCATGAGCGTGAGCACCAGCGCCTCGCGTTTGATCGAGCCGCTGGCGCCGCGGCGAGCGGGCGCAATTATCGAAGCGCGCTCGATGGAAGAAGAAATAGCGCTCGCGCTGGAAGGCGAGATCGCCGCCTCGCAACGTTTTGGGGAGCGGGGCGAGCGTTTAATCTCGGTTTCGGTGCCCGTGCGCCGCGTTTCGGCGGTGGTGGGGGCGTTGACCCTGGAGTCGGGCGATATCGACGCCATTATCCGGGCTGAGCGCGCAGCGCTCACTCCCTTTGTCGGCGTAGCGGTGTTGATGGCGCTTTTAACCTCAGCGCTGCTGACAATTGGTATTGCGCGGCCGCTTAGACGCTTATCTATCGCGGCGGACCGCGTGCGAACCGGCGCCGCGGAGCGTTTTGACTTGCCGGCTTTGACCAATCGCAAGGATGAAATCGGCGATCTGGCTGCGGCGCTCGAAGGGATGACCGCCGCGCTGTCGGATCGCGTCGAGGCGAATGAGCGGTTTGCAGCGGATGTGGCGCATGAGCTTAAAAACCCGCTCACCTCCATCCGCTCTGCCGTTGAAACGTCCGAGGCGGTGAAGGATCCGGCTGTGCGGGACCGAATGCGCGCGGTGATCGCCAAGGATGTTGTGCGTTTGGATCGTTTGATCACCGATATTTCAAACGCCAGCCGCTTAGAAGCGGAAATCGCCCGCGAGAAACGCACGCGCGTGGATATCGGTCGTCTGCTGGAGGACATTGTCTCCATTTACCGCGACACCCGAAAAGAGGGTCAGCCGGAGATCAGCTTGGAGTTGGACCCTGGCATGGGCGGTTTGGATGTGATGGGGCGCGAAGGGCCGCTGGGCCAAGTCGTGCGAAATCTGATTGAAAATGCACGCTCTTTCTCGCCGGAGGGCGGGGAGGTGCGCATTACGGCGCGCGGGCCTGAGCCGGAAAACCCGTCCTTGCGCATAACCATCGAAGATGACGGGCCCGGCGTTCCGGAGGATAAGCTGGAGACGATCTTCGATCGCTTCTATTCGGACCGGCCGGAAGGCGCGTCCTTCGGCAATAATTCAGGGCTCGGATTGTCGATCGTCCAACAGATTGTCGAAACCCATCGCGGCGCGGTGTTCGCCGAAAATCGACGGGTCGAAGGCCGCGTGCTCGGCGCACGGTTTGTGGTGGAGCTGCCGCCGGCGCGCGGCGAACGCAAAGAGCCGTCTTGACCCGGTGTCAACGACGCGTAATCGTTCCCTTGCGGATAATTTAGGAGCGCAGGCCCATGATCGGGGTTGTCGTCGTCACCCATGGCCGTTTGGCCGAAGAATTCGTCGCCGCAACTCAGCATGTGGTCGGCGATCAAGGGTGTCTGAGCGCGATTTGCATCGGCGCGGACGACGATATGGAAGCGCGGCGCAAAGAGATTATCGAAATGGCGAAGGCCTGCGATAAGGGCGACGGCGTCATCATCCTCACCGACATGTTCGGCGGCACGCCCTCCAACCTCGCCATATCCGTCATGTCAAAGGGTAAGATTGAGGTAATCGCGGGCGTCAATCTCCCCATGCTGATCAAGCTCGCCGAGGTGCGTCACAAGCTGTCGCTCGCCGACGCGGCTGTCGCAGCGCAAGACGCGGGACGTAAATATATCTCCGTCGCGTCGGCGCTTTTGCAGAAAACCTAAATGTCCGACCCGGTCAGCCGCGTTGTAGAGATCGTCAATGTGCGGGGACTACATGCGCGCGCGTCCGCTGCGCTTGCGCGCGAGGCGGCGAAATACGACGCCAAAGTCACCATTTGTCATGAAGACCATTGCGCCGACGCCGCCTCCATCATGGATCTGATGATGCTGGTCGCATCCAAGGGGTGTTCCGTTGAGGTTTCCGCAGAAGGCGGCGATGCAGAAAAAGCCGCCGAGAACATTGCCGACCTCATCGCCAACCGCTTCGGCGAAGACGAATAGCGAGAAACGTTTGACCTAGCCCCCAGGTTGGCGGTTGGGGCGGTCGCCGTTTCGAGGGCGTTGGCCGCCGTCAGGACCGCCTTCGCCTCGGCGGCCTCGATTGTCGGGGGCGGCGACAAGGTCGGCGAACGCGACCACGCCGGTTTCAGGGTTTGCGTAAGTTTTGGCGAGGCGCTCTAAGCCTTCTGCGAATTCATCGGGCGTGACGGTTCGGTCGAGATTGGCGTCGAACAAAAGCGCGTTGGCTAAAGGGCCGTCCGGCGAGCCCGCCGCTTTCGCCCAATCTTGTTGTTCAAAACCGGACAATTGACCGCTGCCGTCCGTGTCCGCCGTGGCGAATGCTCGGACCGCCCCGGCGACGCGTTCCTCCGGCGTGATCTGCATATCGCCATTCGTGTCGAAACTCGCCAAAACCAACGCGCCCGGCTTGGAGATCCGCACGCCTTCTAAGGGTGTTTGGGGTCCGACCACGCGTTCGGGGATCATTATGGGGCCGTCGCTTGTCGCATCGCTTTGGGCGTGCGCGGCCGTCGCCATTGAGAACGCAGCGAGAATGGAGACGGCGGCGGCGTTTAGATGGCGTTCCATAGTATCTCCCAAGGGTTTGGCGGTGGGCGCCACGGACAAGTTGTCGGCAGGACTGTCCCTCTCGATTGTGTTGAACGCAAGGCGAGGGCGGATCCGTCGCTGGAGGGGCGCTGTAATTGCCGAAATATTCACATAAAGATGTCTTTATATGATTTGCCGTCG
>JBCCMB010000184.1:0-4576 GCA_039026555.1 Pseudomonadota bacterium | reverse complement strand
GCGGCTTTGGCGGCGACGTCCTTACTCTTGCCGACCGCTTTTGGATCAGGCCCGCCGCCGGACGCCACGATCACCCTGGCGCGCTGGTTTGACGTCGGGAGTTTCCAAGCCAATTGGACGATCCGTATCGACACCTTGTCGATCGTGATGATGTTCGTTGTGACGAGCGTGTCGTCGCTCGTACACATTTATTCAATCGGTTATATGTCGCACGACCCACACCGGGCGCGCTTCTTCGCCTATTTGTCGCTCTTCACCTTCGCGATGTTGATGTTGGTCACGGCGGACAATTTCCTGCAGCTCTTCTTCGGCTGGGAAGGCGTCGGACTCGCCTCCTATTTGTTGATCGGCTTTTGGTACAAAAAGCCCAGCGCCAATTCGGCGGCGATCAAAGCTTTCGTGACGAACCGCGTCGGCGATTTCGGCTTTGTGCTTGGCATTATGGCCGTGTTCCTTACCTTCGGGTCGATCGAATTTGATACGGTTTTTGACGCGATCAAGACCAATGCGGTGGTCACGCCTTTGGCGTTCGGCGAGACGGCGGGCGCGCAAGAGGCGATGCTCTCTGTCTTTGGCATGGACATTAAAGCGCTCGAATTGGCGGGCTTCTTATTGTTCATCGGCGCGATGGGAAAATCGGCGCAGTTCCTGCTGCATGTGTGGTTGCCGGATGCGATGGAAGGGCCGACACCGGTCTCCGCCTTGATCCACGCTGCGACGATGGTGACGGCTGGCGTGGTATTGGTCGTTCGCTGCTCGCCGATCTACGAATATGCGCCGATGGCGGCGACATTCATTACGCTGATCGGCGCGGTCACAGCCTTGTTCGCAGCGACGGTGGGATTAGCGCAAAACGACATCAAGCGCGTGGTGGCGTATTCCACCTGCTCGCAGCTCGGCTACATGTTCTTCGCGGCGGGGCTCGGCGCCTATTCCGCCGCGATGTTCCACCTCTTTACCCACGCCTTTTTCAAAGCCCTCTTATTCCTAACGGCGGGCGCGGTGATCCACGGTCTGCATGACGAGCAAGATCTGCGGAAAATGGGCGGGTTGCGCACGAAAATGCCGATCGCCTGGCTAATGATGCTGTTGGGCACGTTGGCGCTCACCGGGGTCGGCATTCCCGGAACGAAGATCGGCTTTGCGGGCTTCTTCTCAAAGGACGTGATTATCGAAATGGCGTTCTTGGATGGCGGCGTCTATGGCATGTTCGCCTTTTATTGCGGCATCGCGGCTGCGGTTCTGACGTCCTTTTATTCCTGGCGTCTGATGCTGATGACTTTCCATGGAAAAACGCGCGCGCCGCAGGATCATTACGACCACGCGCATGACGCGCCGTCGGTGATGGGAGTGCCGCTTTATCTGCTCGCAGCCGGCGCTGTGTTTGCAGGCGCACTGTTCTACAGTCCCTTCATCGGAAAGCTCGGCGAGCAGAACGAAAAATTCTGGGGCGACGCTATCTATGTCACGGATGCAGGCGGTCACGGCGCGCACGCGGAACATGGCGATGATCATGTCGCCGATGACCATTCCGCCGACGACGCGCACGCCGCAGAGGCTACGCACGCCGATGACAATCATAGCGAGGACGCCCATGGAGATGACGCGCATGGCGATGATGCGCATGGCGGGCATCACGTTCCGACATGGGTGTTGTGGGCGCCGTTCTTCGCTTGGGTCGGCGGATTGTTGTTCGCGCTCTATTTCTACGGACTTCGCGCGGGTCTTGGCGCGAAGATCGCCGCGAATGGCGGGCCGTTGCACAGCTTCTTGTCGAACAAATGGTATTTCGACGAGCTTTACAACGCGACCGTCGTCAAAGCGACCGCGCTTTTGGGCGATCTCTTCTGGAAAGTCGGCGATGGGAAAATCATCGACGGCTTGGGGCCGGACGGCGTTTCAGCAACCGCCAAGGCGACGTCGGGGCGTTTATCGAAGCTGCACACTGGGTATTTGTATCACTACGCCTTCGTGATCCTGATCGGGGCGGTGGTGTTCGGAGGCGTTGCGCTGCTGGGCGCATCGGGAGCTGAATAAATGAGCGCCTTTCCGATCCTATCCATGATCACTTTCCTGCCGCTGGCGGGGGCGTTGATCATATTGATCGCACGCGCGTCGGTTGGCGCGCAGTCGGCCGCCACCGTGCGCTCCGCCGCGCTTTTGGTCACTCTGGCGACGTTTGGCCTATCTGTTTGGGCGATCACCGAATTCGATCCGTCCTTAAGCGGGTATCAATTGGTGGAAGAAGCGGCCTGGTTCACCGGGGTTAGTTACAAGCTCGGCGTAGACGGGCTCTCTATCATGCTGATCCTGCTGACCACATTCTTGATGCCGCTGTGCGTGCTGGCCAGCTGGACGTCGATCAAGGAACGCTTCGCCGAGTACATGATCGCGTTTTTGGTGCTGGAAACGCTGATGATCGGCGTGTTCTGCGCGCTGGATCTGGTGTTATTCTACGTCTTCTTTGAAGCCGGCCTGATCCCGATGTTCATCATTATCGGCGTGTGGGGCGGCGCGAACCGGCTCTACGCTGCGTTCAAATTCTTCTTGTACACGCTCTTAGGTTCGCTGCTTTTGTTGGCCGCGCTCGTCTATATGTACATTCAGGCGGGCACGACAGACATCGTCGCGCTTCAGAATTTCGACTTTGCGGCAGATGCACAGACCTGGCTCTGGCTCGCATTCTTCGCCTCCTTCGCGGTGAAACTGCCTATGTGGCCGGTGCATACCTGGCTGCCGGACGCGCACGTGCAGGCGCCGACGGCCGGCTCGGTTATTCTGGCGGGCGTGCTGCTGAAAATGGGCGGCTATGGCATGCTGCGGTTCTCGCTGCCCATGTTCCCGGATGCGTCTGTTTTGTTCCAACCCTTGGTGTTCGGACTGAGCGTGATCGCCATCATCTACGCGTCATTGGTGGCGTTCCGGCAGACCGATATCAAAAAGCTGATCGCTTATTCGTCCGTCGCGCATATGGGCTTTGTGACGCTGGGCATTTTCGCGTTCAACGAAGTGGGCGTTCAGGGCGCGATCTTCCAAATGCTGTCGCATGGCTTGATCTCCGCCGCGCTCTTCTTGTGCGTAGGCGTGATCTACGACCGCATGCATACGCGCGAGATCGCGTTTTATGGCGGCTTGGTGCACCGAATGCCGGTCTATGCAGCGCTCTTTATGTTCTTCTCGATGGCCAATGTCGGCCTTCCGGGCACCAGCGGGTTTATCGGCGAAGTGCTGACAATGACCGGCGCGTTCCTGGCGGATCCATGGGTTGCGGCTGGTGCGGCGCTGGGCGTGATTTTCTCCGCCATCTACATGCTGACGCTTTATCGCGCCACGGTGTTTGGCGAGATGACCAATGAAAAACTATTCGACATCAAAGATGTGGATGGACGCGAAGCGTTTATCCTGATCGTCCTCGCGGCGGGGACGCTGATCCTGGGCGTATTTCCGTCCTTGGTGTTCGACATAACCGAGCAGTCTGCGGCGGACGTGCTCACTTTTATGGGCCAATAGGCGAGGGCGGATCATGACTTATCTCGACATGACGATCGCCGCGCCGGAATTGCTTCTCGCCGCTGTGGGCCTGTTCGGCGTGCTCATCGGCGCGATCATTGGCGACGGCGTATCCAGCGTTTCGCGGGCGGCGGCGGCGGCCTCTTTGGCGGCGGCGGCGGTGCTGTCGGCGATGCAAATCGATGACGGCGTGCTGACGGCGTTCAACGGACTTTATCAAACCACGCCCTTCATCGCCTTCGCCAAAGCGGTGGCGCTCGGCGTCGGCGCCGGCGCGCTCTTCATGGCGGGCGGCTATCTCAAACGCGAGGGCCTGGAGCGGTATGAGTATGCGCTCTTGGCCGTATTCTCGGGCCTCGGCATCGGCGTGATGTTGTCGTCGAACAACCTTATGACGCTTTATATGGGCGTGGAGACATTGAGCTTGTCGTCCTATGTGTTGGCGGCGTTTAACCGTGACAGCCGCCGTTCAGCCGAAGCGGGCTTAAAGTATTTCGTGTTAGGCGCGTTGGCGTCGGGCCTGCTGCTCTTCGGCGCGTCCCTGGTTTACGGCTATACGGGCGCAGCGGATTATGCGGGCATCGCCGAGGCGGATATGACGGTCGGGCTCACTTTCGGCCTAGTGCTGATGCTGATCGGATTGGCGTTCAAGGCCTCCGCTGCGCCCTTCCATATATGGACGCCGGATGTCTATGAAGGCGCGCCGACTCCTGTCGTGGCCTTCTTCGCGACGGCGCCGAAGATCGCGGCGGTCGCGCTGTTTGCGCATATCATGTTCAACGTGTTCGGCGCGTTTGAGGACGCCTGGAAAGACATCGTCGCCATTGTCGCCGCGCTATCGATGATGATCGGCGCGCTGGGCGCGTTGGGACAGTACAATATCAAACGCCTCTTGGCGTATTCCTCGATCGCCAATGTCGGCTTTGCGCTTATGGGCGTGGCGGCGGGCGAAGCTCTGGGTGCGCCGGCCGTGTTGGTTTACATGACGATTTACGTCGCCACGACGCTGGGCATTTTCGGCGGCGTGCTGGCCATGCGCCGGCGCGACGGCATGGTTGAGGATGTG
>JBCCMB010000183.1:0-4741 GCA_039026555.1 Pseudomonadota bacterium | reverse complement strand
CGACGCCTGCGGCCTCGCAGTGCGCGATGATTGCGGCGAAGGCGTCGGGGGACAATTCCAACGCCCGCAGCATTTCTTGTTGACCGCCATCGCCGATCGCGCGGGATTGATACTCAGCCTTCGGCGCGGATTTGGCGGCGATCGCGTCCGCGCGGAACATTTGAAACTTCACAAAATCCGCGCCGGCCTCGGCGGCGACATCCACTAGCTTAAGCGCCTTGGGAAGATCGCCGTCATGATTGACGCCGGCCTCGGCGATGAGCGTGGCGCGTGTTTGATCCAAGCGCCGCATCAGTGGACCACCGGATAGGTTTGGAAGTCCTTACGCGCCAAGACGCTCCAATCTGGAATGGACTTCAGCGCCTCTAGGATACGCGGCGCTGCGCGACCGTCGCCATATGGATTGGTCACATCGCTGCAATCGAGCGTCTCAGCGCGTTTGACCGCCTCTAAGATCGCGCCCTTCTCTGCCGCGCAATCAATCACGGACGCCGCCCGCAATCGGCCATCCTGGCGAGGTCCGATATTGATCGTGGGTCGCTTAAATGAAGGCGCCTCATAGAGACCTGAGGACGAATTGCCGATGACGGCGTCTAACTGAAATAGGGCGTTGAAATAGAGTTTTTGACCCAGTGATGCGTGATAGACGGCGTTGGAATGCTTGGCGACGAAGACTTGGATCGCGCGATCGGGGCTTGCATGTCCGGGGTCGATGTTCACGCCCGTAAACACCAGCGAAACGTCCGGACCTAACGCTTCCAGTGCGCCCAACAGCTCCATAATTTCTTCCATGGGCGAGGCGTCGCCCAGCGTCGCAGGATGATGCGTCACGAGATAATTCCGGCCGCGCGGCGCGACGCCCAACGCCTTAAACACGGCCTCGCGAGACATGCGCGCAAACGCGGCGACGCTGTCCAAGGCCGGCGAGCCGACATTGAAAACATGGGCGGGCGTCTCACCCATTTGCAGGATGCGCGTTTCCGCCGACGCATTGGTGCAGAAGTGTAAATGGGACAATTTCGTCAGCGCGTGCCGCACGCTGTCGTCTATGGCGCCCTGTGTGATGTCGCCGCCAAAGACGTGCGCCACGGGGATCCGCGATAGGAGCGCCGCCGAAGCTGCGCCGAGCATCTCATATCGATCGCCCGGCAAAAGGATAAGGTCCGGCGTCGACACAGCGAACACACGCGCGAACTCGCTTGTGGAATTTGACAGAGCAGCGGCTGCGGCTGCCGGCGTGTCGCCGTCAACGCCAAGATCAAACACATGATCGGGAATGAAGCTGAGCGCGTGGATATCTTTCAACGCGGCGTCGCGATCTTCCAACAGTCCGGGCCGCGCGGCGATGAGGGATAAGTCGAAATCCGGATCATCTTTCAACACGCGCAGCACCGAGGCCATCGGGCCGAAATCGGCCCGGCTGGTCGTGACCGCACTGATGCGCCGTTGTTGCGTCATGGTTGCATCAGGGTGTGATTGACGACTCTTTTTGGTGCGACGGCGTGGGCGTTCAGGGCGGCGCTGGAGGGGATGTTAACCAGCGCGGCGTGCGCAGCCTCCGTCTCTGCCAGATCCGGCATTCGCGGCGCGTCGGAAAACATCGGCAGATGATGCATCGGCGTCCAAACGGGTCGACACAAAAGCCCAGACGCATGCGCGGCGTCGAGGATCTGATCACGAACCTGAAGATCCGGCGTCTTCAAGCGCAGCGCATTGAGCCAATAATTGCTGGCGCCGCGTTCCGGCTCAGCGAAGAACTCAACGTCCGGGAGATCGCTCAAGGCGATGCGTAGCGTGTCAGCCAAGGCGCGTTTATCCGCCAATTGCGAATCCAGGCGCTCTAATTGCGCAACGCCGATTGCGGCATTGAGGTTCGACAAGCGGTAATTGTATCCGACCTCATCATGCTCGAACGCCCATTTGTGCGGTTGTTTCGCCGTGGTGGTGAGATGCGTTGCGCGCGCCGCGTCCTCTTCGCGCCGACAGGCGAGCGCGCCGCCAGCGCCTGCGGTGACGATTTTGTTGCCGTTAAAGCTGAACGCCGCGAAATCGCCGAACCGACCCAAAGGCGTATCTCCAGACCGGCTGCCCAGGGCCTCGGCGGCGTCTTCGATCAGCGCAAGCCCATAGGCGTCAGCGATGCGGCGCAGCGCGCGAATGTCGCACGGATGTCCGAATACATGAACGGCGATAAGCGCGCGAAGGGGTCGGCCGGTCATGCGATTGACGGCGACGCCGGCCTCCATATCGCAAATGCTGGCGAGATAGGCCTCAAGTTTCTTCGGATCGACGCCCAAACTGTTCGGCTCGCAATCGATGAAATGCGGCGAGGCGTGCTGGTAAGCAATCGCGTTAGCGGTGGCGACGAAGGTCAGCGACGGACACAACACCTCATCGCCCGGCCCGACGCCCGCAAGGATCAGCGCGGCGTGCAAAGCCGCGGTGCCGGTGGATGTCGGAACGATATTCGGCGTTCCGATTACTTCGCCCAGCAATTCGCCAAAGCGCGTGACGAAACGTCCGCCGGTCGAGACCCAACCCTCGTCGACGCAAGCTTTCAGATACTCCGCCTCGCGTCCGGACAAATCCGGCTCATGCAGGGCGATAGGACGCGGCGCATCGCCATAGGCGGCGTCCAACCGCGCGACAATGTCAGAGGCGGACGCTTGCGCGCTCATACGACATAACCTTCGCGCGGATAAAACCGTTCCCGATCAATCGCGGCGAACCAATCGGCTGTTTCTTTCAAGCCTCGGCGAAATCCATCCAACCCGCCATAATCCGCCTTCCAGCCCCACAAGCTTTCGGCTTTTTCGACGCCGGCAAAGAGGCGGTCCACTTCAGAGGCGTCGGGACGCAGGCGGGCTTTATCCAGCACAATCTCAGCGCGAGATCCGACAGCCTCCACGATGAGGTGCGCGAGATCGCCTATCGAGATCTCAAACCCTGAGCCCACATTGACCACTTCCCCAAGGGCGGCGTCACAGGCGGCGATCTCCAAAAACGCGCGGGCCGTGTCCGCGACAAAGGTGAAATCCCGCGTTGGCGTCAAAGCGCCGACCTTGATCGTCTCCGCGCCCGCTAAAGCCTGGGTCAAAATCGTCGGGATGACGGCGCGCATGGATTGGCGCGGGCCATAGGTGTTGAAGGGGCGCAGCACGCTGATCGGCGTGCCGAAGGATTTGTGAAAAGACAGCGCCATCTGGTCGGCGCCGATCTTGGACGCGGAATAGGGCGATTGTCCCACCAGAGGATGGTCTTCCGTAATCGGGACGAATTGCGCGGAGCCGTAGACTTCAGAGGTGGACGTGCACACCACGCGCGCAATTTCTAAATCTCGCGCCGCTTGAACGATGTTTAGCGTGCCTTTGACGTTTGTGTCGATGTATGCGTCCGGCGCTTGATAAGAGAAAGGGATGGCGATGAGGGCCGCGAGATGCAGAACGACGTCCGCGCCGATCATGGCCGCGCGAACTCCATGCGGGTCGCGAATATCGCCCAGCACAATTTCCATTGCGTCGCGTGTTTCGGCCGGGCTTTGGTCCAGCCAGCCATAAGACGCAAAGGAATTATAAAGCGCGAACGCCCGCACATTCGCGCCGGCGCGCACCAGCGCCTCGGCGACGTGCGAGCCGATAAATCCGTCCGCACCGGTGACCAGAACGGTTTTGCCGCGCCAGGTCACGCTTCGCGCCGATGCGTTTGAGGTGTCATGACCGCTTTATCCCGCGCGTCGGGCGGCAAAGTCCAGATTGGCTTGTTCGACGTCTTCAGGACGCCCGATATCGCGCCAATAACCGGTCAGCGGATAGGCTTCGACGCGGCGATCGGCGACGAGCAAATCATCGATCAAATCCGTCATGTCATACCGCCGCGCGGTCGCGCCGACGAAATCCAGGACTTTGGGATCAAAGACATAGACGCCCGCATTGATGGAATAGGTCTCCACCGGTTTTTCCCGCACCCGCGCCACGCGGCCGGCCTCAATGTCCAGCACGCCATATTCCAGGGTCTCGCGCACTTCGCGCGCCGCCAGGGTTAGTGCGGCGCCGGATGCGATGTGGCGGCGCATCATGGCGCTAAAATCAATGTCGGCGAGAATGTCGGCGTTCATCACAAAGAAGGGCGCGGGCGGACGACCCGGCAGAAGCGCCAAAGAGCCGGCCGTGCCGGTGGGTTCTTCTTCGCGGAGATATCTGACGGAGGCGCTAAATCTGCGGCCGTCGCCAAGCCGGTCAATGATCTGATCCGCAAGATAGTTTACAGATACAAAGACGCGTCCTACGCCGGCGGCTGAAAAATCGCTGATAACGCGCTCGACCACAGGTACGCCGCCAATTTCCACAAGCGGTTTTGGCTTTTCAGATGTCATCGCGCCCAAACGTGAGCCGCGGCCGCCGGCCATGACGACCGCCCAATGGCGATGCAAATCGTCAGGCGCCTCGCCCGTCGGCTCCCGCATCCCGCCGTCTAACGCGCGTACGCTGTGTAAAGGCTCAAATTGGCTCATTCGGACCGCAAGACTTAACCATGCTCGAACAAGCCTGTTTAAAGCGAAAGAATGGTTAACGCGCCGCCTATAGGGCGTTCATAACCGCCTCGGCGACAGGCGTCGGCCAAGCCGGCGCGCTTTTCACATGGCACATGAGTTGCGTCGGATGTGAGACACACGCTGTTTGCGTGCTTGGGAGATACAAAGCGAGGGGATTTCCATGCGTATCGGAACCATGATTGCAAGCCT
>JBCCMB010000182.1:0-4874 GCA_039026555.1 Pseudomonadota bacterium | reverse complement strand
GTGATCACCTGGCGGCCGATCGCCTGCTCCAACAGCCGTGCGGCAACCAGCGGCCCGTCGTTCGGGTTCGGTCGCACACGCTGAGCCCGCCAGCTCGCGAACTTCCATTTCGACGAGCTCGAGAAGCTCTTCATCATCGACTTGGTCGACTTTGTTCAAGAACACGACAAGCGCCGGCACGCCCACCTGGCGAGCGAGCAGGATATGCTCACGCGTTTGCGGCATGGGGCCGTCTGCAGCGTTCACAACCAGGATCGCGCCGTCCATCTGCGCCGCGCCGGTGATCATATTCTTCACATAGTCGGCGTGTCCGGGGCAGTCGACGTGCGCGTAGTGGCGACCTTCGGTCTCGTATTCCACGTGCGACGTGTTGATGGTGATGCCGCGGGCTTTTTCTTCCGGAGCGTTATCGATGTCCTCATAGGACTTCTTTTCCGCGCCGGTTAGTTCCGCCAGCGTCATTGTGATCGCAGCGGTCAGCGTGGTTTTGCCGTGGTCAACGTGGCCGATTGTGCCGATGTTGACGTGCGGCTTGTTACGCTCAAACTTTTCCTTGGCCATCTCATCTTACTCCGTAACTGACGACCTAGCGTCTGACCCCCGATGTCTTACGTCGAGGATCGCCTTATTAACCAACGAGCTTTTCGATCACATCCTTCGCCACGGCGCTAGGCACCGCTTCGTAATGATCGAATTGCATCGTGTACTGCGCCCGCCCTTGGGTCATGGACCGCAAAGTGTTCACATACCCAAACATATTGGCGAGCGGCACCATGGCGTTGACGACAACGGCGACGCCGCGCGCTTCTTGGCCTTGGACCTGTCCGCGACGCGAGTTCAAATCGCCGATGACGCCTCCGAGATATTCCTCCGGGGAGACAACTTCAACCTTCATGATCGGTTCGAGCAGTTTCATGCTCGCCTGTTTGGAGGCTTCGCGGAACGCTGCGCGCGCCGCAATCTCGAACGCCAGCACCGAACTGTCGACGTCGTGGAATTTGCCGTCCAGCAAGGTCGCCTTGAAATCGATCACGGGATAGCCCGCCAAAGGACCTGCGTCCTTAACCGAATTTACGCCCTTTTCTACGCCCGGAATGTATTCCTTCGGCACAGCGCCGCCGACAATCTTGCTTTCGAACTCAAAGCCTTCGCCCGGTTCGAGAGGCTCGAACACCATTTTGACTTCGGCGAATTGACCCGAACCGCCCGACTGTTTCTTGTGCGTATAGACGACTTCCGTCGGCTTGCCCAAGGTCTCGCGATAGGCGACCTCCGGTTGGCCGATATTGGCCTCAACTTTAAACTCGCGCTTCATGCGGTCTACGAGGATATCGAGGTGCAATTCGCCCATGCCCGCCATACGGGTTTGGCCGCTTTCCTCATCGGTCGACACGCGGAAAGAGGGGTCTTCCGCCGCAAGCTTTTGCAGCGCGATGCCCATTTTTTCCTGGTCGCCTTTCGTTTTCGGCTCGACCGCGATCTCGATCACCGGCTCTGGGAAGACCATGCGTTCAAGCACAACCGGGTTTGACGCTTCACAGAGCGTGTCGCCCGTCGTCGTGTCCTTAAGGCCCGCAATCGCGACGATGTCGCCGGCGAACGCCTCTTCGATGTCTTTTCGGTCGTTGGAGTGCATCTCCAACATACGGCCAATACGCTCTTTCTTCTCTTTCACGGTGTTGAGAAGCGTCGAACCCTTGGTCAGCTTGCCTGAATAGATCCGGCAGAAAGTCAGCGTGCCGACAAACGGGTCGTTCATGATCTTGAACGCCAGCATGCCGAGCGGTTCGTCGTCCGACGCTTTACGCTCAATTTCTTCTTCGGTTTTCAGGTCGATACCTTTGATCGCCGCAATATCGACGGGCGCGGGCAGATAATCGACAACCGCGTCCAACAAGGGCTGCACGCCTTTGTTCTTAAACGCCGTGCCGCAGAGCACGGGCACGAACAGGCCGTCAATCGTGCCGCGGCGGATCAGCTGGGAGAGCTTTTCATTGTCCGGCTCTTCGCCTTCCAAATACGCTTCCATGGCATCATCGTCGGCTTCAACGGCCATTTCGATCAGCTTGTCGCGATACTCTTGCGCTTGATCGGCCAAATCTTCGGGGATTTCGCCATACTCGTATTTGGCGCCCAGGCTTTCTTCCAGCCAGATGATCGAGCGCATGCGAACGAGGTCGACCACGCCTTTAAAATCGCTTTCGGCGCCGATCGGCAATTGCACCGGAAGGGCGTTCGCGCCCAAGCGCTCGCCGATCATCTCAACGCAGCGGAAAAAGTCCGCGCCAAGCTTGTCCATTTTATTGACGAACACCATGCGCGGCACGTTGTATTTGTCGCCCTGACGCCACACGGTTTCGGTTTGAGGCTCCACGCCAGCGTTGGCGTCCAGCGCGCAGATGGCGCAGTCGAGCACGCGCAAGGACCGCTCCACCTCAATGGTGAAGTCCACGTGTCCGGGCGTGTCGATAATGTTTAAACGCTTCTCGCCACCGCCGGATTCCGAGGTCCAAAAGCAAGTCGTTGCGGCCGACGTAATAGTGATGCCGCGCTCTTGTTCTTGTTCCATCCAATCCATGGTGGCTGCGCCGTCATGGACTTCCCCGATTTTGTGCGATTTGCCCGTGTAATACAGGATCCGCTCGGTCGTGGTGGTTTTTCCGGCGTCGATGTGCGCCATGATCCCGAAGTTGCGATAATCTTCGATCTTGTGAGTGCGAGGCATGGCCGTATCGCCTTAACTGTCGTGGGAGGAGGGTTACCAGCGGTAATGCGAGAAGGCGCGGTTGGCTTCGGCCATGCGGTGCGTGTCTTCACGTTTCTTCACCGCCGTACCCCGCCCATTGGCCGCATCTAGCAATTCGCCCGCAAGGCGTTCACGCATGGTGTTTTCGGACCGCGAGCGCGCAGCCGCCACCAGCCAGCGAATGGCCAACGCCTGACGACGATCCGGGCGCACTTCAACTGGCACCTGATAGGTGGCGCCGCCGACGCGACGCGAGCGCACCTCTACTTGTGGGGAGACATTGTCCAGCGCTTCGTGGAACATCTCCACGGCGTCGCGCTTGGCGCGGTCGCCCACCAAATCCAAAGCGCCATAGACGATACGTTCAGCGGCGGATTTTTTGCCCTGAATCATGATCATGTTCATGAATTTCGACAGTACTTGATCGCCGTATTTGGCGTCGGGCAGTGTTTCTCGTTTTTCAGCGCTGTGGCGGCGGGACATGTTCTAAAACCTATTTCGGACGTTTCACGCCGTAATGCGAACGGCGCTGCTTGCGGTCTTTCACGCCCTGAGTATCGAGGACGCCGCGAAGGATGTGATAACGAACGCCCGGCAAGTCGCGCACGCGGCCGCCGCGAATCAAGACCACGGAGTGCTCTTGAAGGTTATGGCCTTCGCCAGGAATGTAGCAGATCGACTCATAGCCGGAGGTCAGACGCACCTTCGCCACTTTCCGCAAAGCCGAGTTCGGCTTTTTCGGCGTCGTCGTATAGACACGCGTACACACGCCGCGGCGTTGCGGGCAAGCTTTCAGGGCCGGAACCTTGTTGCGCTTCGGCTTATCCTGCCGAGGCTTCCGGATTAATTGTTGAATCGTCGGCATCGATCCTCACTTCGTTCGACCGACGCGCCAAAACGGCTTTCGCCCTTTCAACGCATATCATTAAAAATTGCAGCCGCAGCGGACGCCGTCCGCCCCGGCCGGGAAAACTCGTCAAGGAGGCTTTCGCTCTTCCTGATTCACAACGACGAAACCGCGTTTGGGCGAGCCCACAGCCGGGACGTCAAGGTGAAGCGCGGTCATACTCACCGCGTCCCCCATGGTCAAGCCCCGCAGACCGCTTAGTCTGCGCTAAGTTCAGCAATCCGCCGCTTTTCAGATTGATGCGGCGAAGTACAAACGAAATCGCCGTCAGTTCACAAAAACCGACGGCGACTTCTAGCGCCTGTTCGCGCCTTATTCCGCGGCTGGCGCGCTGTCCGGCGCAGGCAAGGCTTCGGTCGGCGCCGCCACCTTGCGCTGCTCGCGCAATTTGGTGTCGCGATCGGCAGCTACGCGGCGATAACGCCGCAACGCGCCGCCGGTGCCGGCGGGAATTAAGCGTCCGACGATCACGTTCTCTTTCAGACCTTCGAGCGTGTCCATCTTGCCTTGGATCGAGGCTTCGGTGAGCACGCGCGTTGTTTCCTGGAAGGACGCAGCGGAGATGAAGGAGCGGGTCTGCAAGCTCGCCTTGGTGATGCCGAGTAGGACCGGCACGCCGGTGGCCTCCACCTTCTTAGCTTTGCGCGCCGCCGCATTGGCCTCTTCAAACTCGGCCACATCGACATGTTCGCCCTTGAGCAACATGGTCTCGCCGCCGTGAACGATTTCCACCTTCTGCAGCATTTGCCGGACAATGACTTCAATATGCTTGTCGTCGATCGGCACGCCCTGCAGGCGATAGACTTTCTGGATCTCGTCCACGAGATAATTGGCGAGCGCCTCCACGCCAAGGATGGCGAGAATGTCTTGCGGCGCCGGATTGCCGTCTAGCAGGTATTCGCCCTTTTTCAGGAAGTCGCCTTCCTGAATGGTCATGTGCTTGCCCTTTGGAATGAGATATTCCACCGGCTCCGCACCCTCTTCTTCCGGCACGATGCGGACGCGGCGCTTGTTCTTATAGTCGCGTCCGAACTCTACGCGGCCGTCTTTCTCCGCGATGATCGCGTGATCTTTCGGACGCCGCGCTTCGAACAATTCCGCCACGCGCGGCAGACCGCCCGTAATATCGCGGGTCGTCGCGCCGCCGGTCTGGATCCGCGCGACCATATCGCCCGGCTTCACCTCATCGCCTTCGGCGACCGACAAAATAGCGTCCACCGG
>JBCCMB010000181.1:0-4894 GCA_039026555.1 Pseudomonadota bacterium | reverse complement strand
GAACCTGCTCGACTATGCCGACGTCTTCGTTGGTTCACCTCGCTGGGCAGACGATCGTAGTCGATTGTGGTCTTGGCGTTACCCGGGGTTTGGTCGACCAAGGGATCGCGTTGAAGAATCTGTCCTGCATATGGGTGATCACGATGCCGCGCTGAGCAAATCAACTGCGCGCCCCTCAGTCGGCAGCATCATTCAATCCAATACGCGCTGGAACACATTCGTCGCGCTTTCACTTGGGGGATCGCTTTATGGCGAAGCGGGATTGGCGCTCGTCGCAATCGCCGCCGCCGCCATGATCCCCACCGCCAATGTGCTCTCGGTTACGGCGCTCAGCCATTATGGCGATACGGGGCCAGACAGCCCCAAAAAACGCCCGTTTCGCGATCTGGCGACCAATCCCTTGGTGATCGCCTGCGTTATCGGCGGCGCGCTCAATGTCACGGGCCTGACGCCAACCGGCGTTTTCGATGAGACGCTAGACATATTGAGCCGCGGGGCCATCGGGCTGGGCTTGCTCTCCGCCGGCGCCGGCGTCGATCTTGCGGCGCTGCGCCGATCTGGACCCCCGACAGTATTTTGGTCTCTGGTTCGCCTGTTGGTCCTGCCCGCGCTGGCGGGCGGGGCGGCCATTTTGTTAGGACTTGAAGGCATGGAATTGGCGATTGTGGTCATCGCCGCGTCCACGCCGACAGCGACGAACGCCTATGTTCTTTCGCGACAATTGGGGGGCGACGCACCGCTAACCGCCAATTTGATCGCAGTGCAAACAGTGCTCGCAGCGTTCACCATGCCGGTCGTCTTTCTGCTTTTCACCTGATAACCCTCCAGCCCGCCCTTGCCCGAATCCGTCAGCGGCTGTATTCCCGCAAAAATCCTGGCGGAGCGCCATGACGGCTGAATTTACGTACGCCTTTCCCCATCGACATCTTTTGGGGATCCAGGGCTTGAACCGGTTAGACGTCGAGCAATTGCTCGATCTCGCCGATACCTACGTCGATCTCTCACGAAAACGCGTCAAGCACGCAGACGTGTTGAGCGGCAGAACCCTCGTCAATTTATTCTTCGAAAACTCAACCCGCACGCAAAGCTCTTTCGAACTCGCCGGCAAGAGGCTCGGCGCCGACGTAGTGAACATGACGGTGCAAACCTCGTCGATCAAAAAGGGCGAAACGCTGATCGACACGGCAATGACCCTAAATGCGATGCGGCCGGATTTGCTGGTGGTTCGCCATGGCGCGTCCGGCGCGGTAAAATTGCTGTCCCGCAAGGTCGACGGCGCGGTCGTGAACGCCGGCGACGGCGCGCATGAGCATCCCACCCAAGCCTTGCTGGACGCGCTGACCATGAAACGCCGGCTCGGCGATCTCGCCGGGCTGAAAGTCGCGATCTGCGGCGACATTCTGCATTCGCGCGTCGCTCGCTCCAATGTGGCGCTCTTGAACCTGCTCGGCGCGCAGGTGCTGCTAATCGGACCGCCGACTTTGCTGCCCAAAGGCGCGGCGGAATGGGGCGCTGAATTATTCACGGACATGCGCGCGGGCTTGAAGGATTGCGACGTTGTGATGATGCTGCGTCTGCAATTGGAGCGCATGGACGGCGCCTATCTCCCCTCCACACGCGAATACTTCCATTTTTATGGACTTGATGCGGAAAAACTCGCCTGTGCGAAACCTGGCGCGTTTGTGATGCATCCTGGCCCGATGAATCGCGGCGTCGAAATTGAAAGCTCTATCGCCGACCATGTGGAGCGCTCCTTGATCACTGAACAGGTGGAAATGGGCGTGGCGGTGCGAATGGCGGTGTTGGACATGCTGTCGCGAAACGCGGCTGAGCGCCCGAATGGCGGCCCTGATCAGGAATTGGATCGAGAGGCGCCCCGATGACTCAGCGCTTCGCCATCTGTAACGCCCGTCTGATTGATCCAGCGAACGACATCGACACAATCGGCGGCGTTCTTTTAGAGGACGGCGTGATCGTCGAGGCCGGCGCCGATTTGAAATCCGCGTCAAAGGGCGTTGAGACGATTGATGCAGGCGGCAAGATTGTTGCGCCTGGACTGATCGATTTACGGGTCAAAACCGGCGAGCCAGGCGCGGAACACAAAGAAACGCTCGCCACGGCGAGCGTGGCCGCCGCCGCAGGAGGCGTCACATCCTTCGTGGTCATGCCCGACACCGCGCCGGTTATCGACACTGTCGCACTCGTGGACTTTATCCGTCGTCGCGCCCGCGACACCGCCTCGGTCAAAATCTATCCGGCGGGCGGGCTTACGCAGGATCTTGCGGGCGCGAAGATGACGGAAATCGGCTTGATGAAGGAAGCCGGCGCCGTTCTCTTCACGAATGGCGAACAAGCGGTGGAAAACGCCAACACCATGCGCCGGGCGATGCAATACGCCGCGGGGTTCAACGCGCTCGTCATGTCGCGCCCGGACACGCACTCCATGACGACCGGCACGATGATGACGCATGGCGCGTTCGCGGATCGTTTGGGACTAAAAGGCGCGCCGCCGCAAGCCGAATGGATCGCGCTGGAACGCGATCTGATCCTGGCGGAGATGACCGGCGCGCACTTGCTTGTCGATCAGATCTCGACAGCGCGGTCGCTCGAAATTGTGCGGGTCGCGCGGATGCAGGGCGTCAACGCCGCCTGCACGGTCTCGGCCATGCATATTTTCTTCAATGAATTGGATGTTGGGGACTATCTCACCTATTGCAAAGTCTTCCCGCCTTTTCGAGATGAGACGGACCGCCAAGCCCTGGTCGACGGGATCGCAAAGGGTGAGATCGACGCGCTTGTGTCGGCGCATGACCCTCAACCGCCTGAGGACAAGCGTTTGCCGCTGGCGGAAGCGACCTATGGCGCCGCAGGTTTGGAAACGCTGTTGTCGGCGGCTTTGTCGCTGGTCCACAATGACGAAGTCACTTTGCTCCAAGCGCTCAAGCCACTCACTTGCGGCCCGGCCGACTTGATTGGGCTCCCTCAGGGGCGCTTGTCGCCCGGCGCGCCGGCGGACCTCGTCCTATTTGATCCAGACACCCCCTGGGCCTGCAATCGCGAGGATTTACGATCGCGGTCGAAAAACTCGCCTTTTGACGGCCGACGCCTGCAAGGCCGGGTCTTGCGCACCTGGGTGGATGGCGTCACCGTGTTCGACGCGTCGGCTGAAATGGCGGCGCGATAGGGGGACATATGATCGACGCGCCTGCCCCGCTGGCGTTCATTTTGTCGGCGGCTCTTGGATATCTCTTCGGTTCCATTCCCTTCGGTTTGGTGCTGACGCGGATGGCGGGCTTGGGCGATATCCGCAAAGTCGGGTCCGGGAATATCGGCGCGACCAATGTGTTGCGGACGGGGCGCAAGGATTTGGCCGCCGCCACCTTGGTGTTGGACATCGGCAAAGCGGGCCTTGCTGGCGTTGCGGCTACGGCGTTGTTTGGCTTTGAGCCAGGATTGGTGGCCGGCGCTGCGGCGTTTTTCGGCCATTGCTTTCCCGTATGGCTAGGTTTCAAAGGCGGCAAAGGCGTCGCGACATTCGCCGGCCTTTTGCTGGCGACGATGTGGAAGGTGGGCTTGCTTGCTGCTTTAACGTGGCTGTCGATGGCGGTGGCGTTTCGCTATTCCTCGCTGGCGGCGCTGACGGCGGCGGCGCTTTTGCCGGTTTTCACCTGGTGGATGGGTTATGGCTGGTTCGCAGTCGGCGTCACCAGTTTTCTCGCCGTCATTTTGGCCGTCCGGCATAGCGAAAACATCAAACGCCTATTGGCGGGGACGGAGCCAAAAATCGGTGCGTCGAAATCCGCCTCTGGTGACGCGGGATGAGAGGCCGAACGCTTTCGGAAACCGAGCGCGTTCAATGGCTGAGACTGATTCGAACCTCTAATGTCGGTCCGGTTACGTTTTTCGAGCTTCTCAAACGATTTGACGGCGACGCCGGCGCGGCGGCCGACGCGCTGCCGGACTTATCCGCAAAGGCGGGTCGCAAAAGGCGCCTAAAGCCTCCGCCCCTCTCTGAAGCGACCCGCGAGCTGGAAGCCGCCTCCAAACTCGGCGCGCGTGTCGTGGCGGCGTGCGAGCCGGCCTACCCCGCGCCGCTCGCCGCATTGGACCCACCGCCGCCTATTCTCACAATCCTCGGCGACGAGACATTGTTCGAGCGTACTGGCGTAGCCATAGTCGGCGCGCGGAACGCCTCTGCGGTGGGGCGGAAAATGGCGCAGGAATTGTCGTCCGGCCTTGGGCGCAAAGGCTTTGTGATCGTCTCCGGCCTGGCGCGCGGAATAGATGGCGAAGCCCACGCCGCCGCCCTAGACACGGGCACAATCGCCGTCCTGGCCGGCGGTGTGGATCAGATCTATCCGCCCGAGCATGACCGGTTGTACGCCGCGATCGCCGAACAAGGCGCGATCGTCTCGGAAGCTCCTTTAGGCTATACGGCGACAGCCCGGGACTTCCCAAAGCGCAACCGCATCGTCACGGGGCTGAGCTTGGGCGTCGTCGTCGTCGAGGCGGCGCAGAGGTCCGGCACGCTTATCTCGGCGAGAACGGCCTTGGAGCAAGGGCGCGAAGTGATGGCGGTTCCAGGATCGCCCCTAGATCCGCGCGCCAAAGGCTCAAACCACCTCCTCAAACAGGGCGCGTGGCTCGTTGAAAGCGTCCAAGACGTGCTGGACGCGCTGGAAGGCGCGACAAAACCTGCGCTGCGCGAAATGGACGAAGAGCCTTACGAGGCGGATGACCGCATGGTTGAAACGCCGCCGGCCCTGATCGAAGCGATCGCAGACTTACTGAGCCCCACGCCAATTTCATTGGACGAGCTCTCTCGGATGACGGACACGCCGGCGCGCCTCATCGCCGCCGCCGTCATGGAGTTGGAGTTAGCCGGCCGTGCGGT
>JBCCMB010000180.1:0-4926 GCA_039026555.1 Pseudomonadota bacterium | reverse complement strand
TCGGGTATTTTTAAAGAAAACGATTCTCTCGCCATTGGATGCATTCCCAATCAGTTTTCATCACTATTGGAAGAATGAGCCGATATGCGCGTCAACCCATACGCGAATGGACAAAAAAACTTCATTTGCAGCATTTTTCACAAAAGCGTAGTCAGTGGACGGACAGTCTAGCGATAGGGACGAAGCTATGACGCCGGGCGATTCAGGGATACCCGACGATAATTCGTATCGACTTAGCCGTTCGCCGGGGCATTTGCTTCGGCGCGCGCAGCAATTTTCATCCGAGACATTCGCGGACGCGGGATTGGGCGACGGGATCACCTTCCGCCAGTCCGTGGTTTTGGCGGCGGTCGCTGAAGCGGAAGGCAGTAGTCAATCCGATTTGGTGCGCGCAACCGGTGTCGATCGCTCAACGCTCGCCGACATGATTGCGCGAATGGAACGCCGTGGGCTGGTTCAACGCCGCGCCGCTGACGGCGACGCCCGCGCGAAGGCTGTTTGGCTGACCAAACAAGGTCGATCCGCGTTAGATGACGCGCTTCCCGCCATGCGAGCCGCAGACGCGGCCTTATTGGAAGCGCTCCCCAAAAACCGTCGGAAATCCTTCCTCGACATATTGAGCCTTCTGGCCGGCGCCTCGGAAGAAGACGAGGCTCAATCGGACGAAGGCGGCTCTAAGAACGAGAAAAAGTCCAAGGACAAGAAGAAAAAGAAAAAGAAGAAAAAGAAGGACAAGGCTTAAATCGCCTTCCCTCTCAGCTCACCCGCCTGCCAATTCCATAATCTTACGAGCCGCCGCCTGATCCAAGGGCCCTCGGTGCGTGTGAATGATCTGCCCGTCAGCGTCGATCACAAAGGTCTCAGGCACGCCCGCAACGCCGAAGGCCAATCCCGCATCGCCGGTAGGATCTAGCGGCACTCGGACAAAAGGATCGCCCGCCTGCGTTAGGGCGTAAGCGGCCGCGTTCGGTTCATCCTTATACAAAACGCCGTCGATAACCGCGCCGGCCGCCGCCATGTCCAATAAGAGGGGATGCTCAATCGCGCAGGGCGCACACCATGTCGCCCAGAAATTGACGATGCGCACACCTGGATCGCCGTCGCCCGGATAGACCGCCTCACCGCCTGCAAGCGTCGGCAAAGCCAACACAGGCGCTGGGCGCGCTTCGCCGGCAAATTTTTCTTCTCCACTTCGGTCGCGGGTCAATTGCACGCCGCCCAACACAATGAAGGCGGCGAAGACCGCAATCGGCAAAGCGGCGATCCATCTGGTCATGACGTGCGCTCCGACAATTTTTCTTCTTCAGCCACACGCCGCGCCGCCGCGCGCAACCGCAAAACAGCGTACCCCGCGACAAAGGCGAGCCCCAGGCCGGCGGCGGCGTAGGCGGCCCAAACATAGGGCGCGTACTGATCCATCCACGCTATCCTTCCGCCGCCACGCGACGCTGCATCATGATCTCGGCGCGACGCGCGTAAACCTCCGCGCGCATGCCCGTGAGCGTCGCTGCGAGAAACAGTGCGAGATATCCCAAGGCGACAGTGAGTAAAGGCGTCAGATAAGAGGCCGGCATGGACGGACCATCTGCGCGCAACACGCTCGCCGGTTGATGCAGTGTACTCCACCAATCGACAGAGAATTTTATGATTGGCAGATTGATCGCGCCGACGAGGCACAAAATCGCCGCCGCGCGCGCCGCCGTTTGCGGCGTTTCATACGCACGCCATATCGCCATGTAACCGAGATACAAGAAGAAGAGCACCAAGACGGATGTCATGCGCGCATCCCATTCCCACCACGTGTTCCAAATGGGTTTGCCCCACAAGCTCCCGGTCGCCAGGCAGATCAACGTAAACGCCGCCCCCGCCGGCGCGGCGGATTTGGCGGCCAGATCCGCCAAATTATGACGCCAGACAAGCGACGAAAAACTCGCCGCCGCCATGCTGGCGTACGCGGCCATGCAGACCCAAGCGGCGGGGACATGGACGAACATGATGCGCGCGGCGTCGCCTTGGCGATAGTCCGCCGGCGCGACGAACAAACCCTGATACACGCCGACACCGATCAACAACGCCGCCGCCGCAAATAGGATTGGGATGGCGGGCTTGGACACGCTCATAAACCGATGAGGATTGGCGAAAGTGGAGATCATGCGTTCACCTTTAATCCAAAGCCGTCCGCAATGCAGCCGCTGATGCGAAAGGACTGATGGCCAAAGCCGCCATCGCGCTGGCTCCCGCCAGCATCAAACTGGCGACAGGCGAACGCCCGTCTGCGGCGGCGTAGACGGCGGAAGCTGAAAATATCATCGCAGGGGCATAAAGCGGCAAAGCGATTAATGCGATCAAGAGGCCGCCGCGCCGCACCCCCGCCGCCAGCGCCGCCCCGATCGCGCCGATCGCAAAAAAGGCGAGCCCCGCAATCACCGACGCGAGCAGCACATACCCCAGCGCCGCTTCCGACCCCTGCAGCATCAGCCACAAGACGGGCGATAACAGCGCCAAAGGCAGTCCTGTCGCCGTCCAATGCGCAAAGACTTTGGCCAAAGCGACGCTTTCAAGCCCGACATCTGAGGACGCCAACGTCTCCAGCGTTCCATCCTCCAAATCGGCCTGAAACAATCTCTCCATGGGCAGCAGGCTGGACAAAGACAATGCGATAAAAAGAACGCCCGGGCCCGCCGCGCGCAATAATTCTGGAGCCGGCCCCAACGCGAGCGGCGTCAACATGGCCGCGCCGGCGAAAAACCCGAGCGGCAAAGCAGCGCCGCCGCCCCCGCTCCAAGCCAGGGACAACTCACGCATAAAGACGGCGCGCACAGGACGAAACGCATCGCTCATGCGGGTTCGACATTCCCAACGCTGGGACTGGACACATCGAGCGTTTGAGCATTCGGCAGACCCTCGCCATGGAGCGCGACAATCGCCGCGCCGCCGGCCGCGCGATGCGCTTCAACTAGATCTAAGACCAACTCCCGCCCCTGGATATCCAAAGACGCAAAGGGTTCGTCCAACAACCAAACCGGGCGCGGCGCCATCACCAAACGGGCAAGCGCAAGACGGCGCTTTTGCCCCGCAGACAGGCCGCGCCCTGGCACATTTTGACGTTTTTCCAATCCAACGCGCGAAAGTGCGGCGTCCGCAGCGGATAAGGGCGCGTCAAAGTATTGCGCCCAAAACCGCGCCTGGGCGGCGGCGCTTTCCCCCGCCTTCACCGCATCAAGATGTCCCAAAAAATGCGCATGCGATCCCATATCCGCGAGAGATCCTCCAAGATCAAACGCGATTTCTCCTGATGCGGGCTGCGTCAGGCCAGCCAGAATACGCAGCAAAGTCGTTTTGCCGGCGCCGTTGGGACCGCGAAGTTCGATCGCCTCACCCGACCTGAGCGCAAAAGACACGTCGTCATACAGCCGCCGATATCCGCGAAACGCGCTTATCGACCTTACGTGAAGCGTAAATGGCGGAAAATCCGTCGCCATTGGACCAATAGTCCCTCTCTCAGAATTGCCGAGCGCGTCCGCATCGGCTAGGACCCGCTTAAACCTTATTCGCGTTGCGTAATTTTACGCTAGCGCGCTCCTCACCCCTACTCGTGAAGGATGCTATATCCATGCCGTCTCTCGATAGTTTTAACGCTCGCCGCACGCTCACTGCAGCTGGGAAGACCTACGCCTATTACAGCCTGGACGCTGCGGCGCAAAACGGATTGGGCGACGTCTCCAGACTCCCGGTCTCCTTGAAGGTCCTGTTGGAGAATTTGCTGCGGTTTGAAGACGGCAAGACGGTTACCAAGGACGACATCAAAGCCTTCGCGGCCTGGTTGACGGACAAAGGCTCGGCAAAGCACGAAATCGCCTATCGCCCGGCGCGCGTGTTGATGCAAGATTTCACCGGCGTTCCGGCGGTCGTCGATCTCGCCGCTATGCGCGACGCAGCGAAAAAGCTCGGAGCCTCCGCCGCAGCGATTAACCCTCAAGTACCCGTCGACCTCGTCATCGACCATTCGGTGATGGTGGATTATTTCGGCGGCGACGACAGCTTTAAGCGTAATGTGGATCGAGAGTATGAGCGCAATGGCGAGCGCTATGAATTCCTGAAATGGGGCCAAGGCGCGTTTGATAATTTCCGCGTGGTGCCGCCGGGAACCGGCATCTGCCACCAGGTGAATTTGGAACATTTGGCGCAAACGGTTTGGACCAAGGAAGAAAATGGCGAAACCGTCGCCTTCCCCGACACCTGCGTCGGAACGGACAGCCACACGACCATGATCAACGGTCTGGCGGTACTGGGCTGGGGCGTCGGCGGTATCGAAGCCGAAGCGGCCATGCTGGGCCAGCCCGTTTCCATGCTGATCCCTGAGGTAATCGGCTTTAAACTCACCGGAAGCCTACCAGAAGGCGCAACCGCGACCGACCTTGTGTTGACGGTTGTAGAAATGCTGCGCGAAAAAGGCGTGGTCGGCAAATTCGTGGAGTTCTACGGTCCGGGTCTCGCCAATCTGTCGCTGGAAGATGAAGCCACCATCGCAAATATGGCCCCCGAATACGGCGCCACATGCGGCTTCTTCCCCGTGGATGACGACACAATCACTTATCTAAAGGCGACGGGGCGCGAGGATGACCGCGTCGCTCTTGTGGAAGCCTACGCGAAAGAAAACGGCCTGTGGGCGTCGGACGAAGACCCCGTCTTCACAGATACGCTTGAATTGGCCCTTGGCGACGTCAAATCCTCCATAGCCGGCCCCAAACGCCCGCAAGACCGTATCGTCTTGGACGATGCGGCGGATGCGTTCGTCCAAGCGCTCGACTCGGAATTTAAAGCGCTCGATTCGGCGCACAAACGCGCGAAAGTCGAAGGCGAAGAATACTCCATCGGCCACGGCGATGTCGTCATCGCAGCCATTACGTCGTGCACCAACACGTC
>JBCCMB010000179.1:0-4942 GCA_039026555.1 Pseudomonadota bacterium | reverse complement strand
GTCGGTTCATCAAAAGTATTATCAGCTTTTCAGGATCAACACTAAAACAGTAGGAACTTCCTGTGGACCATTCAGAACTGAAACTTGTAATCTAACATCACATAGATCTGCTAATTCTGAGCCGGACTTACCCGAGTAGATAGTTAGTGACTCGTTGCTGCACTGCTTCCGTCCCCAATGGATGAACGTCGCTCCTCCCTTGGCCTGCTGTCTGCCAGCTATGACTGCGGGTCCTATATGTACATTAAACTACCGTCGTGAGGAAAACTCAGGTATTCCAGTAACATGACATTAAATGAAATTTTCTTGTATTCTCAACAGTTCTAACAGTAGAACGGATGCTTTCTCTGCCACTAATCATATGATGCACTAATCGGACTTACGCAGCGCTATGAGCACTGAGCGACACCATCAGCACTGGCAGCACTGGCAGCGCTGAAATTACCGGCAGCACTGACAGCACTGCCAGCACCGGCAACACTGACTTCAGTGACAGCGCTCAGCAGGTAGAGGAAGTCATGATCTCCGCACTGATTTGCCCACTGTACACATCACTTTCCCAGTATTTAGATGGAAAGAACTTAATTTATCTCCAACATCAGCTGTGTTTATCTCCATGGTTTTTATTCTACATCAGCCAGATCAGCGATGCCATTCATTAGGGTACTGATGAGTAGCAGTAAAGATACAGACCTTCACATACGAATTCATTGTCATCCATACAGTTCCTTCCCCACCACTTCCTATTGTCAAACATTATGCAGTCATCAGTTCTACCTGGCTCATTAAATGCCCAGTCGCTGTAGGCGGATATTGGCACATCTAAAGAAGCATCAATGCATTATTGTCACATAATAGTACCTGGTAAAACTGATGAAAGGTTATGCCCCGCCAGTTTCTCGGGATCCACGACCACGCGGATCTCTTCTTCAATATCGCCAAACGTGTTCGTTTCTTCGGTCCCGGGCAGGGTCCGGAACCGATCTTCGAGATCCTCCGCCAACCGCGACAAGATGGCGAGAGGCGGCTCGCCTTCACCTTCCCAGGATAATGATGCGACAAGCGTCGCAGCGCCGACAAATTGGCGAACAACACGCGACGAACCTACGCCGTCCGGCAAGGATGGGCGCGCCAATTCGACTTGCTGGCGGATCAAGGTCCACGCCTCGTCCACTTCAGTCTCCGGCAAATCATCGCGGATGACAATTTGGATTTGCGAGACGTTCGCGCGAGACGTGCTGTCCAATTCCTCGACTTCTTTAAGCTCGAGCAGCGAGCTTTCAAGCGGTTCGGTGACGAGCGCCTCAATGCGTTCGGCATCCGCGCCAGGGAAAGTGGTCAGCACATAGCCGAAGCGCTCCACCAACGTTGGATCTTCCTGCCGACCGAGGCCGGTAATCGCACCAACTCCGCCCGCGACCGCAATCAGCACAAACAAAATGGTGAGACGCGGCGCGCGGTAGAAAAGCGATTTCAACATCGCTTAGCCCTCCGCACCGACCGGCGTCACAAGTGCGCCGGGCGTGATCCGCTGCAAGCCGTCGCGGACAAAAGCCTCGTCATCTTGGATCGCGCCGCGCACATAAACTTGTTCGGCTTCGGCGTGCACAAGCTCCACCAAACGCCGTTCGACGCGCGCGCCGGCGTCGTCTTCCACAACTGCGTAAATGGCCCAAAGCCCGCGATCCGCTTCGGTGAGCGCCGTTACGGGCGCCCAAAAGCCGCGCTCAGCGACGGAGCGCTTCATAGCTAACCGAACAACGGATCCCGGCGGCGGCGCCTCGGCGAAATCGAAAACCGAGACAACGGTTCGGTCGGTTGCGCTTATGACGCCGGTTGAAGCCCGAAACACGGCGGAGAACGTCCCCGCCGCAGTTTCCAACACGTAGGTGTCGCCTATATTCAAATCAGCGGCGAGGTCGGCGGGGAGTCCGACACGCGCTTCGACCGCTGCGGTTTCCACCAATTCCAATATCGGCGCGCCGGGCGCGGCGATCGCGCCTTCATCCGATTGGCGCGCGGCGACGACGCCGCTAAATGGCGCATTTAGCCGCGCAAGATCAATCTGAACGCGTAAGGTCTCGGCCCGCGCTTTGGCCGCTTCAATCCTAGCGGCCGCGGCTGCGGCGTTTGCGAACGCCTCGTCATAGCGCTGCTGCGCGACATGCCCTTGCGAGACAAGGGTTTGTTGTCTGGCGACGGTGAGCTCCGCCAAATCATAGGAGGCTTGCGCTTCGGCCGTCTGCGCATCGGCAGCGGCGAGCTGTGCGCGAAGCGCGCGCGTGTCTAATCTCGCCAGCTCTTGGCCTTTTTCGATCTTGTCGCCGGTGTCGACATAGATCGCCGCTATGCGCCCGCCGGTTTCAAACCCAAGCGCACTCGCGCGCCGCGCCGTCGCCATGCCGGAAAACGTCTCGGTAAGGTCAAATGCATCCGAGTAGGCGACGCGTTGAATACGAGCCGCGATGGGCCTCGGCGCGTCAGTTACCACAACCGGATTGTCGCCCGCCGCCCGCTGCGCAACCGCGACAGCGGTCAAACCGATTACGCCGAGTGCTACAACGCCGATAAACGCTAATCCATTACGTAAACTGGGAGATTTTACAGACGCAGCCATGCGACGCCCCTATCAAAGAGATGGTGTTGGGACGTCATATAGTTCAACGAACGGCGTTCGAAAAGTGAACGGCGTTTATTTTCTACATTTTTTTGGCTGATAAGCCCCGGACCAACAAGTCTGCGTGTCGCGCGATAAACGTTTCGCGGTCAATGGCCTCACTATCGGGAAAAGATCCCGGAAAATGAGGAAGATGGATCATTAGCATCACAAGTCCATGCATTGACGCCCACGCTGACTTTGTAGCGACCGCGGTGTCTATCTCCGGAAACACGCCCTGCTGTCGTCCCTGATCGATGAGATCGCGAAACATTATGTACGCCTGGCCGGACGTAGATTCGACGAACTCATCCCAGCGCGCCTCATCGCCGCCGGCATCGTGCTCCTGGACGCCCGAAAACGCCGCCGTGTAATGATGGGGCCGTTCCAAGGCCGTGTAGATGTAAGTCTGAATGCAGGCGCGACAGCGGTCGAGATATTCCTCATGCGCGGCGTAGGTCGCTTCGACTTTGGACATAAGACGCGCAAAAAAAGCGCTCTTTAGCTCTTCGACGAGATCATCTTTCGAGCCAAAATATTTGTAGATAGCGGCTGGCGAGTAATCGATTTCATCAGCCAGGCGGCGAATGGACAATCCCGTTTCGCCTTCTTCGGCGAAAACCTTCTCAGCCGCATTCAAGATCATGTCGCGCACGCGCTGGCGTCGGCGCTCTGCGGGCGATAGTTCCGCCATTGTCGTTTCGTCCGGCTGGTTTCCCGGATCTAATGGGGTAAGAGTGGTGTCAGTCATTGCGGCACAAAAAAGTAAACGCCGTTCACTTTGTCAATGCATCTTCAAAATCAGGTTAAAATTGCAGAATGACCGATCTATCCAACGCTCCGCCCGAAAGCCCAGCGTTAACACCGCCCCCAGCGCCTAATCTCGGCGATCAATTGACCACGACGCAACCGTCTGGGGAAGCGCTGAAAATTCTCGTCCAGCGCCGATCGACGCCGATCAAATTGATGGGAGGCCCCGGCCCGAACGCTGAAGAAGTGGACGCGCTTTTGCGAGTCGCAGCGCGTGCGCCCGATCATCGCCGCGTCGAGCCTTGGCGATTTATTGTATTGGAAGGCGACGCCCGCGTTAAATTCGGCGCGCATCTTGCGGACGCCTGGCGGGCGGCGAACCCGGACGCCGACGAAGACGCGCTACAGGTCGAACGCAACAGGCTCTTGCGCGCGCCTGTTTGCGTCATCGTGGTTTCAAGCCCTGACATGACCCACAAAACCCCGGTCTGGGAGCAGGAATTATCCGTCGGCGCCGTCTGCATGAACATGCTCACCGCCGCCTATGCGATGGGATGGGCGGCCGCGTGGATTTCAGAATGGTGCGCATTCGACCCCAATGTCGATAAAGCGCTCGGCCTCACGACGGACGAGCGGATCGCGGGCTTCATGTATCTCGGATCGGCGCCTGGTCCTGTGCCCGAACGTCCGCGTCCCGACATGACGTCGAAGATCGCGCGTTGGACACCGTCGCCATCGAGCTAGCAGCCGAGCTAGCCGCGCCCGCGATAAGGAGCGACGCCGGTATCTGGCAGCCACAATCCCTCCGGCGCAGGACCGCTCGCCCAAAAAACGTCGATTGGGATCCCGCCGCGCGGGTACCAATAGCCGGCGATCCGCATCCAAGTCGGTGCAAGAAGGTCCTCAAGCCTCTTTCCGATCGCCACCGTGCAATCTTCGTGAAACGCGCCGTGATTGCGGAAGGATTGGAGATAAAGCTTCAAACTCTTCGATTCGACGAGCCAATCGCCCGGCGCGTAATCGATAACCAGATGCGCAAAATCCGGCTGTCCGGTGACTGGGCAGAGAGACGTAAACTCCGGCGCGGTGAACCGTGCGAGGTAAAGCACGCTGGGATGCGGATTGGCGACGCGCTCCAAATCCGCCGTCTCCGGCGACACGGCCGCTTCAACATTTCGGCCGAGCTGATTTAGCCCGCGATAGATTTCGTCCTGGGTCATAATGATATATCTATTGCCCTAAAAACTCGAGGAAAAGAGCGGCAAATCAACAATTTCGCAGCCTTAGCCGCACCATTGTGCTCAACGTGCGGGCGCGTCGCGCCAATCGGCGCCTGCAGGTTAGGCGTGCTCGCCGCGCACTGCAAATTTACAATCAATTAACTGGCTTCGCTTGGCGACGCGACGCCTATTGTCCGCGCAATCGCGGCGATAACGTCGCTTGTAACGTCCATAGCCGGACGTTGTATCCATAAACCGCCGACTCAAACCGATCGACATCGCGGCGGTAAACGACAATGCAGGGGAATACCAACCG
>JBCCMB010000178.1:0-5042 GCA_039026555.1 Pseudomonadota bacterium | reverse complement strand
TTTTCAAGGGAAAAGCCCGGACGCTTAGCGGTCGGCCCAGACGAAAAATGCGCGCACTCCGGGCGCATTTCGGGTTTGACGGGTGTCGTCATCTGATTGTCTCCTATCCTCACAGATAGGCTGAGCGCCGTTGGGGGCGCCTGGCCCAACGTCCACATGCGCCCAAAAGACTTCATAGTCAATTTACAATCTGATGTCGGAAACGCGGGCGCCTCTTAGGGCGTCAAAAAAGCTGAGCGATCAGGGCGATAAATGCGCCCCAAAACGCAATCAGAGCGGCCAAAACACACACGCGAAGAAAGGCTGGAGACAAGGCGCGAAACGGCCGCGCATAGCGTTTAGACGGGGATGTTCGACGTGGCGGCGCGGTCAGCGCGGCACGATCCAAATTCTGTGTCGACCAATTCATTCTTCACCATCCTGTCGAACCCAAAAGCCCTTTTTTCCAGTCTCGGCAATCGCCATGGTCGCGGCGCGGCGGATTTGTGGCGAAATTATCGCGCGCTGCTTTTTTGCCGGTGTTTTTTACCGAACTTTATTTAATGTAAGGCGGGGACAGGTAACGGCGCATAACTTGCTCGTGATCAGCCGACATGGAACACGGCGGACCCGCTTGGGTCGTCGATAAGACGGGCGAAAATCGAGACGTGTCGCGCTCGGCGTCGAAGGACGAGGATCGAGGATAAGATGAAACCAATTCGCAAAGCGGTATTGCCGGTCGCGGGCATGGGGACGCGCGTTTTGCCCGCCACCAAAGCGATCCCCAAAGAAATGCTGCCCGTGTTTGACCGCCCGGCGCTGGCGCATGTCGTCGCCGAGGCGCGTGAGGCCGGCATTGAACATTTCGTCTTCGTCACCGGCCGCAACAAAGGCGCGATCGAAGACTATTTTGATCATGCAGTCGAGCTGGAGGCCGCGCTGGAAGCCAAGGGCAAGGACGACATCCTCGCTGCATGTCTGGAAGACGTCATGCCGGCCGGGTGTATGAGCTTTGTGCGCCAACAAAAACCTCTCGGTTTGGGCCACGCCGTTTGGGCGGCGCGCGATATTGTCGGCGACGAGCCTTTCGCCGTCTTGCTTCCCGATGTGTTGGTCAAAGCCGCGCCCTCCTGCACGGCGCAAATGGTTGAAGCCTATAACCAAGTCGGCGGAAACATAGTCGCCGTCGACGAAGTGCCGATGGAGCGCGTCTCTTCGTATGGCGTGATCGCGCCAAAAGAAGGCGCGTCGACGTCCGACCCGCGCCTGATCGAAATGAGCGCGATGGTGGAAAAACCGCCGCGCGAAGACGCCCCCTCCAATTTGAAGATCACCGGCCGCTATATTTTGCAGCCGGAGATCTTCGATCTCTTGGAGAGCCAAGACAAAGGCGCCGGCGGCGAGATCCAATTGACCGACAGCATGGCGACCTTGATGCAATCCCAATCCTTCTACGCCTTCAAATATGAGGGGCAGGATTATGATTGCGGCGACAAGGTCGGCTATCTTCAAGCCGCCGCAGCTTATGCGCTCGCCGATGCGGAGTTTGGCGACAAATCCCGCGCCACATTGGAAGCGCTGCTTAGAGCCTAAACACGCCGTCGATCACCGTGCGCGCGCGACCGCGGAGTTTCACGCGGTCGCCGGCGATCTCGGTTTCAATCAACGCGCCGCGCCCCGGATAAGCTTGGACGCAACTCAAAATCGGCTTGCCGAGCTTGTCCGAAAACAAAGGCGCGATCTGGCAGTGCGCAGAGCCGGTGGCCGGGTCCTCAGGAACGCCGGCGCCCGGACCGAAGAAGCGCGAGGTGACGTCAACACCCGGTTCACCGCCGGGCGCGATGCAGATTACATTGCCCTTTCCGCCCCATTCCGTTTCCGCGCCGACGTTAGCGAGCGCCTTTAGATCAGGCGTTAGCGCTAGAACATCGTCTGGCGTGTCAAACTCCGCCAACATAAACGCGCTCGTCCAAACTCCTTTTGGGGACTTGCCTAGCGCCTCCGCCAGCCCTTCGATCTTATCCACCTGCGTTGACGCGTAGCTGGGAAAATCCATCTCCAGCCGATCGCCGCTCAGTCGCTTGACCGTCAGCCGGCCGGACGCCGTATCAAACCCCACCTCGTCGGCGTCGACGCCCTCTTCCGCCAATAAAGCATGGGCGGACGCCAACGTCGCGTGTCCGCACAATTTCACCTCTACTTTCGGCGTGAACCAGCGCAGATCCCAAACATTTTCGCCCTTTGGAACGATAAAGGCGGTCTCCGCCAAATTGTTCTCGGCTGCGATCGCTTGAAGGGTTTCTGCGGGCAAGAACTCGCTCAACGGCATCACCGCCGCCGGGTTTCCAGCCAACGCCCGTTCCGCAAACGCGTCAATCTGATAGAAGCGCATATCCGCCATGACGGCCTCCCGAGTGGAAGCCGGGGTTTATCAGACCCGTCCGGCGTCGAAAAACGAGTATTTCTCGCCCAATGTTGGGCGTTTCTAAACCCATGGGCGGCGATCTTGGCGCAATCCTCAATCCTATTTGTTCTTGTCGGCGTGTTCGCGGGCGCACTTGTCGCTGCGCAAGGCCCAATTAACGGCCGTTTGGGCGTCGCGATTGGAAGCCCTCTACCGGCGGCGTTGATCTCTTTCTCCATTGGCTGGACAGCTTTGTTGGTCGTCAATCTCGTCTCGCGTCAGCCTTTGGGCGAGATCATCAGGCTTGGAGATCAACCTTGGTGGCTGTGGATTGGCGGATTGTTCGGCGCCGTGATGGTGGTCGGCGCAGCGACCGTGGTCCCGCGCATCGGCGCCGCTGCTTGGATCGGCGCCGTCGTTGCGGGCCAATTATCCGCCGCCATTCTTTATGATCATTTCGGTGCGTTTGGGCAGGATGTTCGGCCGATCGGTTGGGAACGCATCATCGGCGTCGCGTTTCTCGCCATTGGCGTCTATTTGATCCGGCGCTAAAGCAGGCGCGCCGCCGCCTCCGGGTCCCTCGCCGGCCAGGCATGATCGACAGGGCCCTGCCCCGCGCCCAAGCCTGGCGCGCGGCGGATGGCTTCAACCAAATAGTTTTGCGCGCGCGCGACGCCGGATGTCAGATCGCGGCCCTGCGCCAAAGAGACCGCGACGCCCGACGCTAGCGTACAGCCGGTGCCATGCGTGCTCGTCGTCTCGATACGCTCGATCTCAAAGAAATGCTCGCCCTCCGGCGTCGCCAACACGTCGATCAGTTTATCGCCCTCGACATGACCGCCCTTCACTAAGGCGGCGGCGGCTCCTAGCTCCAACAAACGCTCTCCTGCGCGGCGTTGACCGTCGATGTTTTCGACCTGTTTGCCCGTCAAGATCTCAGCTTCCGGCGCATTCGGCGTCACGATCGCCCCCGGGACCATCAAGGCGCGAACAGCGTCCACCGCGTCTCGAGGCAGCAATGTATCGCCGGATGTTGCGACCATGACGGGATCCACCACACGCGCAATCTCTGCGGCATGATCCGCGATCGTCTGAGCGATTGTTTCGACCAGCGCTTTATCTCCCAACATGCCCGTCTTCAGCGTATCGGCGCCAATATCCGACAACACCGCCATCATTTGCGCGCGCACCGCATCCGCCGCGATGGGCGACACGCCCTGAACGCCGCGCGTGTTTTGCACCGTCAACGCGGTAATCGCCGTCGCCGCATAGCCGCCCAGCGCCGTCACCGTCTTGATATCCGCTTGTATCCCTGCGCCGCCCCCGCTGTCCGACCCGGCGATGACGAGGACGCGGCCTTTCGGGTCGATCTCGGGTGAGCTCACCCGCACACCTCAACATATTGCTCAGTCTGGAATTCATATGTGCAGCTATAAGTGCTGTCGGTGTAACACCACCAATTCCCGCCTGCTTCTTGACACACGCAGTCTTGGATTGTGTAGCCGACTTCGCGATTGCGGGTCTCCAATGAATTGGTGAAGGCGAGGCAATAAGAATCCGCCGACGCCTTAAACGCGTCCTGCGCGGACGAGCAGGCTGCGGCCTTATTGTCATAGGTGATTTCGACGTCCCCAGGACCATCTGTGACACTGGCGGAGCGGAACATCTGGCCGAGCGGCATTTGCGGCGGCTTCCAGACCTTTTGCATCTCGCCGGCGCAAATCGGCAATATCTCTTCGCGGATCTGCTTTGCGTACGCGCCTTGCGGGAAGCTGCGCAAATAGTCTTGGTAGTCAGTTTTCAAGCGGCTGTCTTGCGCTTTGGCGAACATGGTTTTTTCCGCCTCGCTTGGCTGTCTAGGCGGCGTTGGCCCGCCGACGACAGCTCCAATGGGACCGCTCGCAGCGGGGGCGCCACGGCCCAATATGCTGTCCAACATGCCCATGCCGAAGGCGACAACGCCCCCCGCCGCCAGCAAGCCGAGCGTCGCCAATGCCAAGACCGGCCACAGGGATTTCTTTTTGACGGGCTTTTCCAATCCGGCGATAGGCTCGCCGCTCAAGGTCGCACGCACAGCGGCGATGAAGTGCTCCCAATGGGGATCGTCGGTATCGCCGTCCCAATCGATGAGATCGGCCATCTGGATCAAGCCGAAGCCAAGCGGCGGGTCTACATCATCGATGCGAACAGGCAGCAATTTGCCCTTCGCTTTGCCCACGCCGGCCTCTTCCTTCACCCAGGGCGCCGAAATCGACAATTCCGACCAACAGGCGATCACCATTCCAGCCGCGTTTAGCTCCGTTTGGATGGTCTGATCCCATTGGCTGCCGGGCGCGATGCCGTGATCCCACCAAACGCTGAGGCCTTCGGCCCGCAACCCTTCCACGATACGCACCACACGGCCCGCATCTTCTTTCTTATAGGAGACAAAAATGTCCGCCATGGCGTCCCTCGCTCACCACCAGCCGGCCCCGAACGGCTGAACGCGACCATGCCAAGAAGACGCGATAAGATAAAGGCGCAGTCCCAGCCTCGTAACGCCGCGCCACCCGCGCCTTAGCGTAACGACTGCGCGAGCGCCAACGCCTGCGTCGTTTCGCGCACATCATGCACGCGCAGCATATCCGCCCCGGCGTCCGCCGCGAAAAGCGCCGCCGCG
>JBCCMB010000177.1:0-5053 GCA_039026555.1 Pseudomonadota bacterium | reverse complement strand
GCCGACAAAGAGACCTATCGCACAGGCTGGAACCGCCGGTCCGAAGGCTCCGGCGATGTCGTGGACGAGATCCTTGTTCTGGACGAAGCCGTGCGCGCCGCCGTCACAGAAAAACAGGACGCGGAACAAGCCCGCAATCGCGATTCAAAGCTGATCGGCCAAGCGAAAGCGAAGGGTGATGAGGCTGAGTTCGAGCGTTTGCGCGCCGAAGTCGCCAAAGCGAAAGAGGTGATGGAGAAGGCGGGCTCTAAGGAGGACGCCGCGCGGAAAGAGCTGGACGATTTGCTCGCCGGCCTGCCCAACACTCCTTATCCTGATATTCCCGACGGCGCGGATGAAAGCGCCAACAAGGAAGTGCGCAAATGGCGGGAGCCGGCTGCGCTGGGCTTTGAGGCGAAAGACCATGCCGATTTGGGCGAAGCGCTGGGCATGATGGATTTCGAAACAGCGGCGAAAATGTCCGGCGCGCGCTTTGTGCTGCTCAAAGGCAAGCTCGCCAAGCTGGAACGCTCGCTGACGCAGTTTATGCTGGATATCCAGACCGAGGAGCATGGGTATCAAGAGTGCTCTCCGCCGCTGTTGGTGCGGGATCATGCGTTGGTCGGCACGGGGCAGTTGCCGAAGTTTGAGGAGGACGTGTTCCCCACAGGGCGGCCGCGCCGAATGCTCGAATTGGTACGGGAAAGTCTGCTTGAACACGGTGACGCACGAAAAGCGATCGAAACCGGCGACGAGCCTCCAATTTCGGAGGCGAGCCTGAGTCAATGGTTCAACAAAAGCGAATTCGAGCAATTGTTGAACGAAAGCCGCTATTTGGTTCCCACCGCCGAAGTGCCCCTCACGAACATCGTTCGCGAGAGCATTGTCGAAGCGGACGATCTCCCGCATCGCTTCACGGCCGCGACGCCGTGTTTTCGCTCTGAGGCGGGGAGCGCAGGTCGCGATACGCGCGGCATGATCCGGCTGCACCAATTCACCAAGGTGGAGATGGTCTCGATCACCAAGCCGGAAGACAGCGACGCCGAGTTAGAACGCATGACGGGCTGCGCTGAGGAAATCCTCAAGCGCCTGGAGCTGCCCTATCGCGTGGTGGAGCTGTGCGCCGGCGATATCGGCTTCGGCGCCAAGCGCACCTATGATTTGGAAGTTTGGCTGCCCTCGCAGGAGACCTATCGGGAGATTTCATCCTGCTCGACCTGCGGTGATTTTCAGGCGCGGCGGATGAATTCCCGCTATCGGCCGGAGCCAACCGAAGACACGCCCAAGCCGAAGCCGGACTTTGTTCACACGCTAAACGGCTCTGGCCTGGCGGTGGGGCGATGCTTGGTCGCCGTCCTTGAAAACTATCAGAATGAAGACGGCTCGATCACCGTGCCCGAAGCCTTGCGCAGCTATATGGGCGGTCTGGAGATCATCTCCTAAAGCGCGTCGCCAACCAATCTCATGATCAATCGGGCGCGCCGCCGCAAAGCGTGTTTACATTTCTCCAAATTCAATTACTTTAAAATACAAAGTAATTTGAGGAGATCGAAATGACGGATGGCGCGGCGATGCGAGCTGACGATATCGACTATATTCGCAGCTTGGCTGAGGAGGGGGCGACGGCCCCCAATATTGGCGGACGATTTTATGTGTGGTGGTCCGCATTGATCATTGTCGCCTTGCTGCTGCATTGGGCGACTTTGATAGGATGGACGCCCTGGTCCCCGGCGCAGGTCGGCTTTGTCTGGCTAGGATATCTCACGATCGGCCTGGCTGGGACGTTCGCCTTGTCATCGGGACTGGCGGCCAAGCCAGGATTTCATGCGAACAACAATCGCGCTAGCGCCGCGTTTTGGTCCCTCGCGGGCCTTGGCATGGGTGGAGTGATCGCGGCGATCTTGGTGGCGGTTATGCTGCGCGACGCCCCCGTTTTGTTGTTCGATTTGCTGCCGGCGTTGGGTTTGCTCTTGTACGCGGCGGGGCTTGGCGTTGAGGCGAAGCTGGAGCGCGCGCCTTGGAAGTTGCGCACGGCGTACGCGGGCGTTATTGCGTCGACTGCGACCTTCGCTCTGGTTGGCGCGCCGGAGGCCTATCTCGTCGCCGCCGCGGGATATTGCGTCGTCGGCCTCATCCCGGGCGTCTCCATGATGCGCGGTGAGCCGAATAAGGTCGTCTGAAGCCATGACTGAAAACCCCTTTGACCACACGACAGTTGACGAGGTGATCCATGGTCGTCTGCGATTGGGCGTGATGGCGTATTTGTCGACGGCGGGCGAAGCGACTTTCGCGGATCTGAAAGCGCAGGTGGGTGCAACTGACGGAAATCTCTCAACCCATTTGCGCAAATTGGAAGATGCGGGATATGTGCGTCTTGAAAAGGCGTTCGTCGGGCGCCGGCCAAGGACAACCATTCAATTGACGTCTTCGGGACGCGCCGCATGGTTGGTTTGGCTGGATCGTATCCGAGGCTTGATGAACGCTGCAGAATAGGCCGGCGGCGGCGCGCAGAAGGAGCGTGTGGCGCGCGGAGTTTCAAGGACGCTGCATGCGAATTCTTCTAACGAATGACGATGGAATCTACGCGCCGGGCTTGGCGGTGTTGGAGGACATCGCGCTCGCGCTGACGGACGATGTCTGGATCGTCGCGCCCGAACAGGAACAATCCGGCCAAGCGCGGGCGGTGACGCTGTCTGCGCCGGTGCGCGTGCGCCAGGAGGGGGAGAAGCGCTACGCGGTCTCCGGCACGCCGTCGGACTGCGTCCTCTTAGGCGTTCACGACATCATCCAGGACAAAAAGCCGGATCTTGTGCTGTCGGGCGTCAATCGCGGGCAAAATCTTGCTGAGGACACCAGCCAGTCCGGCACGGTCGCCGGCGCGGTGGAGGCGATGCATCTGGGCGTGCCCGGCGTCGCGTTCTCTCAATCCCGCGGCTTTCGGCGCGGCGAGCAGATCCCCTGGGACACCGGCCGCGCGTGGGGACCGCCGGTTCTGCGCGCCTTGTTGGAAACGAGCTGGCCGGAAGACGTAATCATGAACGTCAATTTCCCCGACCGGCTCGCGGCGGATGTGGCGGGCGTGGAAGTGACTTCTCAGGGCTTCCGGGATGAGAGCATTATCCGCACCGACAAGCGCACCGATCTGCGCGAGAATGATTATTATTGGATTGGGTTTGGCGGAAAACTCTCTGATCCGCCGGAGGGCACGGATTTACGTGCGATCTATGAGGGCAGGGTGTCCGTTACGCCCTTGCATATCGATCTTACGCATTATGCGTTTAAAGACGTATTGGCTGAGCGGCTGGCTGTGAAGGCGCCCGAATGAACGAGGCCGTGGATCCGTTCCGCGCAGCGCGCCTTGTTCTTACGCTCCGTCAAGCTGGCGTGACGGATCCGCGTGTGCTGACAGCGATCGAAAAAACGCCGCGCGAACCCTTTGTCCCGCGGCCTTTTCTTGAATCCGCCTATGACGACGTCGAGCTGCCGATTGATTGCGGCCAAAGCCTGTCGCGGCCCGTCATCGTCGGCGCAATGCTGCAGGCGCTTGACTTGGACGAGCATATGACGGTGCTCGAAATTGGCGCGGGGTCGGGCTATCAGGCGGCCGTGCTCGCCGCGCTCGCCAGCCGCGTTTTTACCCTCGATCGATTTCGCACACTCGCCGAGAAGGCGCGCGCGGCGCTGGATGAGATGGGCTTATCCCGTGTTGAAACGCGCCATGCAGATGGATTGCACGGTTGGTCCGAGGCGTCGCCATTCGATCGGATCATTCTAACCGGTTCGGTCGCCGCGGTGCCAGGCGCGCTATTCGCGCAGATGAAACCCGATGGCGTGCTCGTTGCGCCCGTGCAAGACGGCGAAGATCAAAGTATACTTCAATACAAGCTCGAATCAGATGGCGAGTGGATGGGACGCAAAATAGGTAAGTCTGCGCTGCTCCCATTGGAACCGGGTTTGGCGCGGCAGCTCTAGGGCGGAATATGCGGGACACGCGAGAAACGGCGTATTTTCAAATAACAACGCGCGCAGCCGCCATCTTTATAGCCGCCAGCGTCGCAGCATGCGCATCGCCCGAAACAAGAGCGCCAACGGCTCCCGCGCCTGTGGAGTATCGTTTGGGTGGATTGAGCCAAAGGCCTTCGGAACGGGTTGCTGAGACCGACCCGGCCCCTATTGAAAAGCGCAGGGCGTCCGCGGCGCGAGACCAGCAATATCGATATTCTGACCCAAACCGATCGTCTTCGAATGACACGTCGCGCGATTATCGGTCGGCAACGCAGGACCAGACGACAGACGTTTACGCCAGCGAGATCTCGCCGGCGACCAACGCGCCGCCGCTGGGCGCTGAACCTATTGAGGTGCTGCCGGGCGACACGCTATATGGCGTCTCGAACCGCTATTCCGTGAATATGCGGGCGATGATCGAGACCAATCAGCTGGAGCCGCCTTTCGCTTTGTCGCCTGGGCAAACCCTATATCTCCCGCCGCCGAATACACACATCGTTGAGCCAGGTGAGACGCTTTATTCGATTTCCCGACGGTATAATGTCGACACCCGGTCCCTGGCCTTGATGAATGGGTTGCCAAAGCCATGGACGATCGCGCCGGGCGACCAGGTGGTTTTGCCAGCGCTGGCCCGCGACAGCGGGCGCTTAGGTGAGGCCTCGCCCCCGCCGCTTCCCGAGCAACAGAATTTCGTGTCAATTCCCAAAAGTGCACCGATCGCGCTTCAGAAAAACGACTCGAAACCGGTGACCACTCCGGGCGTCGCAAGTTCGGCGGGTTTCCAATGGCCGGTGCTTGGTCCGGTCGTGAAGCCGTTCGGGCGCGGCGCAGGCGGTCAGAGGAATGACGGCGTCAACATTGAAGGCGGCGTCGGCGCGCCGATTTCGGCGGCTGCAGACGGCGATGTGGTCTATGCCGGCGACGAATTGGGCGCGTTTGGAAATTTGCTTCTGATTCGCCACAAGGATGGCTGGATTACCGCTTATGCGCATGCACAGAAGCTGTTGGTGGCCGAAGGTGAAACCGTGCGTCGCGGCCAGGCGATTGCAGAGATCGGCGCGTCAGGATC
>JBCCMB010000176.1:0-5060 GCA_039026555.1 Pseudomonadota bacterium | reverse complement strand
GCTGGCGCCGTTTCGCGGCGAACTCCACCGGTTGGTGGCGCGCGATAAGGGACGAAGCGTCAGGCTGGCCGCCGACCTTGAGACGCCAGAAATACGCGTCCCTGGCGCGCCTGAGACGTTTGCGAAGAAGACAGCCGCCTTTTTTAAGGCCGCCGCGCGGACCGATTTGTCCGATCGTGTCGCCGTTCACGCGCAAACGCTGGGGGTCGAACCGACCAGCATTGCGATTAAGGACACCCGCTCTCGTTGGGGATCATGTTCCGCGGAAGGTCGGTTGAATTTTTCGTGGCGCTTGGTCTGCGCGCCGCCCTTTGTGTTGGACTATGTGGCGGCCCATGAGGTCGCGCATTTGGTCGAAATGAACCATTCGGACCGATTTTGGACGCAAGTCGCGCACTGCATTCCTGACGTAAAGCCCGCACGCGTCTGGCTTCGGGAAAACGGCGCGGCGCTGCACACGGTCGGCGCCGGTTAGCTTTCGGTCGTCGGTATCTTCGTTTGTTGTTTCGGCTTACTCAGCTCAGCGGGACCAAACGCGATGATCACCGCGCCCGGCCCAGCCTTTGGATCACGCGACGGTCCCAAAAACACCAGTCCGCCATCCGGCCTGATTTCCGCGAGCAGATCTGCGTCCGGCCGATCCCGTCTCAGATCTGCAAGTTTGTAGTCCTCGGTTAGCGGCGTTTTGGAAAAGACCCAACCGCGATAAAAATCCCGGGTGAAAGCATCATACGTCCGCCCCCGCCCGCCCAGAGTGCGGCCGCGCGCAGAAAGCACGATCGCGCGCGGATCATCTTCCTGAGCATCCTGCGTCGACAATTGAAACACATGGTGACGACCAAGCTCCGGCGCGAAATGGCTGCATACAAGCGCATTGTAGGGTTCGTTCGCAGACACCGCCGCCACGGTTTCAAACCGCGCATGATCTAAGCGTAGTTCTGCATCCTCAGACACGACCTCGCCATAGTAACGGTCCAGACCCGCCTCACGCGCTGCGCGCAATCGCCCCCAATTGGCGTCCGCCACCAACACTTCAGCACCGGCGTCCCGTAGCGCTTTAGCAAAACCCACGCCCCAGGGCGTTGAGCCAACCAACAATACGCCTGGCTTGCCGACGCGGGCCAATCCAAGCCGCCGCGCAAGCGGCCCGATTGTGAATCCGTGAAGCACGACGGTGGAAATCGCCATCGCAAACGCGAGCGGGATCATGCGTTCCGCGTCTTCATAACCCGCTTCGACCATGCGTTGCGCAAAAAAGCCGGAAATCGCAACGGCGACGATGCCGCGCGGAGCGATCCATCCGACCAGGATGGATTCTTTCGCTTCTAAAGCGCCAAAAGTTGAGAGCCCCGCAGAGACGGGTCGCACAACAAACAACATCAACACCAAGAACAACAGCGTCGCCGGCGTCATCGCAGAGGCGATGGTCTCGGGCGTCAAGCTCGCCGTAAGAATGACGAACACGCCCGAAATCAGCAAAACGGCGATGTTCTCTTTAAACCGTCTAACATCCTGCAAGCTGGCGATGCGGGAATTGGCGAGCGCCATGCCGAATGCAGTGACCGCGACCAAACCGGTTTCGTGTTCAATCTCTTCGGCCAGCGCATAGCACAGCAAAACAGCGGCGAAGAGGATAGGCGCTTTGAGATATTCGGGCGTCAATCCGCGCCGGAAGGCTTGGACGAGCACGACGCCGAACACGGTTCCAAGCAATGCGCCAAGCCCGGCGGCGAACAAGATCCAAAAAGCTGCGCCGAACACCCCGCCATCACCCGCGTTGAATACCCGCAGGACTTCAAACACGGCGACCGCCAAAAGCGCGCCGACGGGATCGTTGACAATGCCTTCCCATTTCAACGTCGCCCCAACACGGCCGCCCAATTTTGATTGGCGCAGCAAGGGCATGATCACAGTCGGGCCGGTCACCACCAATATACCGGCGAATAGGATTGAGGTCTCCCAGGAGAGGCCCGCCGCGTAATGCGCCGCCAAACTGCCAAGCGCCCAAGCGATGGGCGTGCCCACAAAAATCAAGCGACGCAAAGCCGCGCCCGCTTCCTTCAATTCATGGAAGCGCAGATTGAGCCCGCCTTCAAAGAGGATGACCGCCACCGCCAGAGATACGATGGGCCTGAGCAATTCGCCGAATTCGGCGTTTGGATCTAAAATCGGATGTCCGGTCAGCGCAGACCAAAACGGTCCGACCGCCAGGCCAGCCGCGCTCATCAATACAATCGCGGGCGCTTGCAGTCGCCAAGCGAGCCATTGCGCGCCGACGCCCAACACGCCGATCAGCGACACCGACAGGATCAAATTGTCATGCATCCGCCAGCCCCCGAACGCGTCTTAAGACACGGATATCAGATTCTCCACCAACCCGTCGCCGGCGTGTTTGTCATCGCTAAAGTCAAACCCGATCGAATGCGAGCCGTAATCCCCATCCTCATAGCGGCTGATCTTATCCTCCAGCCAATCGACGATATGATCGAACAAGGCCTCATAGAATTCCTGATGATCATCGTCGGTGAAGGGCAGGTCGAAACGATGCGAGCGGCCTTCTTCGATAGCAACGACAAAGGATTCGCCCTCCTTCGCGCATTGCAGAGCGACGCGCATCCAATCGGTGCCGCGCGTCACGCGGACGGCCAAACCAAAGGCGATGGGCGCTATATGACGAAACCCGCGCGGCGGCATGGAGAACGCGGCGTCCCCATAATCCTTCGGCTGGAAAGGTCCCGCCGGGGGCACAAGACGTACACATTCCCCATCATTGGCCGCAAGATACGCGCAAAACCCGGAGCGGACGCCCTCCGCAATCCGGCGGACACGGTCGTAATTCTCACTCGCCGCAACCTGATAGCGTTCCGCCGTCTCCAAAAGCGTTTCGAAGCGCGCCATCGCACAATCCCCTCAAGATCAAACTCTTAGTCAAACGAGAGCCGTTATGCGGTCGAAACCTATCAGGTGTCGAGCGCGGGGACGAAGACGCCGCCAAGCGTTACTCTGCGTCGATGCGATGATCCATGTTCCGCGCTGCTTCATGGCAGGGACCGCCGACGGGCTTGGCCGGCACGCCCGCGACCGAGCATTGCGCCGGGACGTCGGCCAACACAACGCTCGACGAGCCGATACGTGCAAGATCGCCAACATGGATATTGCCCAGCACTTTTGCGCCTGCGCCAATCAGCACGCCATTGCCGATTTTCGGATGGCGGTCGGTGTATTCCTTGCCGGTGCCGCCTAACGTAACGCCGTGCAGCAAGGAACAATCGTCACCGACGCGCGCCGTCTCGCCGATCACAATGCCTGTCGCGTGGTCCAGCATCAGACCGGAGCCGATATGCGCGGCCGGATGAACGTCAACGCTGAACAATTCAGATGTCCGGCTTTGGAAGAAGAAAGATAGCGTGTCCCTTTCCTGCGTCCACAGCCAATGCGCGATGCGGTGGCTTTGAATGGCGAGGAAGCCTTTGAAGAACAAGAAAGGCTGCAACAGCGTGCGACAGGCCGGATCGCGCTCCAGCACGGCCTGCATGTCGCGCTCGGCGAAATAGACCAGATCTTCATCCTGCCCGTGGGCCTGCTCGCAGATCTCCAAAATCTGCAACGCATTCATATCTGGCCCATCGAGCTTCTGCGCCAGATGATAGCAGAGCGCTTCGGTGAGATTATTGTGATTAAGAACAGTCGCGTTGAGATAAGTCGACAAGCTCGGCTCAGCTTCCGCGGCCGCTCGCGCCTCAAATCGCAATCTCTGCCAGACGGGCGGCGCAGCGCCATGATCGGCGGCGGCGACAGCTCTTGGCGATCTAGACGATGAATGTGCGGCGTCTTGGCGATCTTCGGCCATGTGCGGCCTCCTTGGTCTCGACCAAATCTTGCTTGGGCCCCGGTTATAAGCCCCGTTTCAACGCATCGGCGACATCAGACGGCAACGCGCCAGATTGTAAAAGATGGTTCGTCTTGAACAACATCACAAGGCTGAAGACATCGCTAATCTCTCCGTCCGCCGCCATGCGGAGCGCTTCCCCAAAGGGCAACCGGCGCAACGCCAAGTCTTCAACAGCGTCTTTATCGACCCCAACGATCGGCGACAAACCCCACGCAAGAAAGGCGAAGGCGCGTTCATCCGTCACCGAATTAGATAGATGCACGTCTTCCATCAGCGTGAGCCAAGACGCCGCCTGGAAGCCGGTCTCTTCGGCCAATTCGCGCGCCGCCGCCGCTTTTGGATCGTCCTCTTTCGGTCCGCCGCCCTCGGGCAATTCCCAGGAATAGCGCCCGAAGGCGAACCGGTCTTGACCCACCAAATAGGTCGTCCCATCCGACTCAACCGGCAGCACGCCGGTCGAAAGGTTTTTCATTTCGACCAGGCCGTATCGCGCCGGTGCGCCGGTCGGCGCTAGCGCCTCGTATTCGCGCACGCGGATCCACGGATTGTCATACATGGTGCGCGCCGACGCGATGCGCCAACGCGCAGGTGTCTGTGTCATGACAGGCGGATTATTCGGCCGCCGCAGGATAGGCAAGCCCGGGCGCATCTAAACGCGTCGCTCTGGCCTGCTTACGACCGACGCCCAACAATTTGAACGCCGCCGGCGTAAAGTAGAGGCCCAATATCGCTGAACCGGCGACGCCGCCCGCAATGCCGGTGGCCAAAGGCAGCCAGAACGAATCCCCAGTGGCTATTAGAGGGGCGAACCCGCCAATAGTGGTGAAGGTCGTCGCGACGATGTGGCGCGTCGCGTCGACGGTGACGTCTTCGATCGCTTGTATATCGCCCGCGACTGCATCCTTGTTGGCGGTCAGCGCCGACAAGACGACGATCGCGCCATTGATTGCGATGCCTAGCAGACCCATGCCGCCGATAATCGCCATAAGGCCCATGGGCAAGCCGAACAGCCACACGCCAAGGAAAGCGAGGCCGATCGACAAAACGCCGGTGGAAAACACCAAGGCCGCAAGACGGAAGGAGTTAAAGACCAACGTCACGCAGCCCAACATAGCGATGACGAGCGGAAGAGCGGTCGACAAGAGCCCGCCCACCGCATCGCCGCGCG
>JBCCMB010000175.1:0-5062 GCA_039026555.1 Pseudomonadota bacterium | reverse complement strand
GCAGGATCCGGCGGCAGGCGCCGGCTATGTCCAAGAGGCGTTGGTGATTCAATTCGCGCGCGAGGCGGGCTTCCAATTTGACGGCTCCTCGGGCGTCAATTCCAACCCCGCGGACACAACCGACCATCCCTTTGGCGTTTGGACGCTGCAGCCTGTCGGCCGATCGGCGCCTAGAGGAGAGGCGCCCGCGCCAGATTTCGACCGGGCGGCCTATGACGCCATTGGCTAAAGCGACCGCATGACGCTTAAATTCGTCAAGCCGGCGCTTGAGTAAGAGTTTGTTACCCTCGGACGGACGGGCTAGAGTGGGATTATCGGGGGCGTATAGTAGGGGACGGGATCATGAAACGCAGCATTCAGGCGAGCGTCGCAGCGCTGGCGATGTGTTTTGGCGCGCCGGTCGGATTGGCGGAAGACCGCTCAGCCGTTTCGTTTAGCACGCGTATCGCGAAAATTCCGTGCGGACCAAATCGCGACGACGTTTTGTCTATGGTCTGCGAGCTTTATCAATACGATTTTCCGCAAACCACCTTCTATGACGCCAATAGCGAGAGCGCGCGGCTGACCCGAATGGATGGACGCCAGCGCTGGTTTGACGAACGCTTCTTAGTGTTTGTCGAAACACCGTCTTCCGCCGCGCCGATCCAAGTGGCGAACCCGCAGGACGAGGCGCGAGACCTCCAAGCCGAAGTGGACGCGGCAGCCGCGGCCGAGGCGCGCGCCCGCGCAGCCGCAGAGGCGGAAGCGCGCGCCGAAGCTGAGCGGCAGGCCGAGCTCGCGCGTATCGCGGAAGAAGCACGCTTGGCGGAAGAAGCGCGCCTCGCAGAACAGGCGCGCCTCGCGGAAGAACGCGCACGTGCGGAGGCCGAAGCCCGCGCCGCCCAAGAACAAGCGCAAGCGGAGGCGCAAGCTCTTGCCGAAGCGGAAGCTCGCGCACGCGCAGAGGCTGACGCCGCGGCGCGTCGCGCGGAAGAGGAGCGACGCAGCCAACACTTTGCAGAACTACCAAGCAATGCGCCGGCAGCTCCCACGCCACCACCTCCGCCTCCGCCTCCACCGCCGCCGCCGCCGCCGCCGGAACAGCAAACCCAAATCGGGAGCGCGCCGCAGACGGGAGCGCAACCAACGCCCGGGCCGACCCCGGTCGGTTCATTGCAAACCGAAACGCCTTCGAGCGTCCTCGGCGTTCGAGGGACGGAGTTCAACGCCCAACCTTTTGAAATTGTCGCCGCGCCGCTTTATCCGACCGAGAGCTATCTGCCCCGCGATGGCGAGCCGCCAGTCGGTCTCGTGCTGCTGGACGTATCGGAACAGCAAAAAAACCAGGCTCTATGCAACGGCTTCACACAGGACATCAGAACCCGCGACGCCGCCTTGGAGGATAGCGACGCATCCGATCTGTTGGTGACGCATTGGATGTTGCGAAACCAGCAACCCATCGGCGACTGCGCCAGCATGCTCGCAAATTATGATTACGGCCGGGCCCGCGCCATCAAAACGCAATACACCTTGGCGGATACGCGAGGACCGATCTTCCTAGCTTATGAGGCCGATGGAGACATTTTGTTCCTCGATCTCAGCCAAGCGACGCCGGCGTCCGTGCGCTCGGTGACGTCGCGTTGGAGCAGTTTAGCGTTCGAACTTAGCCCGGCCGACTTAATCGCTGCGGATGAAGCGGAAAGACGCGGCATGGCGGCCGCATTCGCGCGCATGGCGCGACACGTCGCCACCTTTGTGCCCTTGGACCGCAATCGCCCGCCATCCGCCCTGCAATTCTTCGATCCTGTTCGCGGCGCGCGCCGTGACTTGAACATTTATCAGGCCGGCGTTTATCGCATTGGGTCGACCTTCCCGCTCTACTGACACGGCGTCAGGGGCGCATGGCGTGCGTCCGCCGCCCTGGCTTCAGTATGCGATAGGCGTGCGACATGAAATCGACCAAGAGCGGCCGCGTTTCGCGCGGATCGATGATTTCTTCAGCGTAAAACGCCTCCGCCGTTCGGAAGGGCGAGCGAACCGCGTCGAACTTCTTATAAAGCGCTTCCAGCATCGCTTCCGGATCGTCGGCCGACTCCAATTGGCGTTTGAAAGCCGCCTCAATGCCGCCCGCCATCGGAAGCGACCCCCAATCGCCCGACGGCCAGCAATAGCGCCATTTGGTCCGCATAGGATTGAACATGGCCGATCCCGCCAGCCCATAGGCTTTACGGATCACCACCGCGCACATCGGCACGCTGGTCTGATAAACCGCAGCCATTGCGCGAACGCCCCGCCGCGTGACGCCCGCTTGTTCGTGACGCACGCCGACGGCGAAGCCTGGGCAATCGACAAAATGCACAATGGGCAGATGAAAGGTCTCCGCCAAATCAACCAGCCGCACGACCTTGTCGCAGGTATCGGCCGTCCACGCGCCGTCTAAGAAAAAGGGATCGCCCGCCAACACCGCAACCGGATATCCGTCAATGCGCGCCAAACCCGCGACGATCGAACGTCCCCACAGCGCGCCGATTTCAAAGAAACTCCCCTTGTCCACGCACGCTTCGACGATTTTCCGCGGCTTGTAAGGCGTCTTTCCGTCTTTCGGCACGATATCGATCAGCGCGTCTTCGCGGCGATCGGGGTCGTCCGTCGGCGGCGTGCGTCCCGGCAATTCGTCGACCGATGAGGGCAGATAGGATAAAAACCGCCGCACGCGGTCAAACGCGTCAGCCTCTGTATCCACCGCGTCATCCACCGTGCCGTTCATCGCTTGGATGCGCCAACCGCCCAATTCCTCCTTGGTGACGTCTTCGCCGATGGCGCGGGCCACGGGCGGCCCGGCCACGAAGACCTGGCTCATCTCTTTCACCATCACGGAATAATGGCTCGCCGCGACGCGCCCCGCGCCCATCCCTGCGCATGGCCCCAAAGCCAAAGACACCACCGGCGAGCGGCCCATATTATCGACGATCCACTCCCAAGCCGGCGTTTGCGGGATATAGGTGCGCGGATCCTTCTCCAGCATTTTGACGGAGCCGCCGCCGCCCGTGCCGTCCACCAGACGCACCATGGGCATGCCGTAATCATGCGCCATTTGTTCAGCCATCGCCATTTTCTGCCAGATCGAGGCGTCCGCCGCGCCGCCGCGTACGGAAAAATCATCGCCCAATAATACGGCTGGACGACCGTCAATCGTCGCGCGCCCCATCACCATGTTTGCGGGCTGAAAACTCTCCAATTCGCCATCCTCATTGTAGGAGGCGACGCCGGCGATCTTCCCAATCTCATGAAACGAGCCCGGATCCGCCAGAAACGCGACGCGCTCGCGAACCGTCAGCTTGCCCTGCGCCCTTTGCCGCGCGACGCGTTCCTCGCCGCCCATCGCCTCGGCGAGGCGCTCGCGACGGCGCAATTCATCGATATCGTCTTTCCAGCTCATAAGCCCGGCAAACCCATGCATCATCCTTGAGAAAATACGAGGTTAGCCGGCGGATTAAACCGCCGCACCCCCTGCCCTGGCGGCGCCGCTTGCGATTCCCTCTCAGGTGCGCCAGTAATCGGATTGGCCATAATTTGGAGGAAGCCTTATGGATCTCGCAGCGCTCACCGCCAAAGTTCAAGAAGCCCTGAGCGGCGGATCGGACTTCGACAAAAAAGTGAAATTCAATTTCGGCGATGTCGGAAAATTGTTCATCGACGGCGCCGCCGGTTCGGCGTCCAATGACGATGAGGACGCGGACGCGACGATCACGGTCGACTTCGATGATTTCTTGAAACTCTCGCAGGGCCAGTTGGACCCGACAATGGCGTTTATGCAAGGCAAACTGAAAGTAGACGGCGATATGGGCGTCGCCATGAAGCTGCAGTCTTTGTTCTCCAAACTCGCTTAAGTCGCGCATTATGACGGGCCTCGTTCACGCCCCGGACAATCCTGTTCCGGAGCTGGCTGAGGCCCTTGTCTTTGACGGGCCGCGCAAACGCACCGTTCGCATGATGTATGCGCCGGCCCCGTCCCGGCACGGGCAGCCTAGGGGTACGGTCTTCGTGTGCCCCGGGCGCACGGAGTTTATCGAAAAGTACTTTGAAGTCGCTCGCGATCTGCAAGCGCGGGGCTTCGCGGTCGCCATTTTTGATTGGCCGGGACAAGGCTTGTCCGATCGTTTCTTGCCGGATCGGTTGGCAGGCCATGTCGATCGGTTTGAGACCTTTGTCGACACGTTTCGCATGGGCGTGGACCAATTGGGCGCGCGGGCGCCGGAGCCACACGTTATTCTCGCTCACTCCATGGGCGGCGGGATCGCGCTTGAAGCGCTGCGCACAGGCGCGGTTTTAGCCGACGCCGCGGCGTTTTCCGCGCCCATGTGGGGGATCAAACTGCCGCCGCTTGGCGGGTTTATCGCGCGTGTTCTGCGAGGATTTGGGCAAGGCGCTAAACCCGTCAACACGCCGGGTCCGGAGACGTTCGAAAACAATAGCGTCACGCACGATCGCGGCCGCTGGGAGGTGCAGCAATCACTGCTGCGGCGGAACCCGGCCTTGGCGCTGAGTGCGCCGACATGGGGATGGATCGTCGCCAGCTTAGACGTGACGGCGCGATTTAAAGCCCCTGGGGCGTTGGACGGCGTGCAATGTCCCGTACTGACGGCGAGCGCCGGCGAGGAGAAGCTGGTCGACAACGCCTCGCACGAGATTGTCTGCGCGGCCCTGCCGAAATCGACCCACATTACGGTTGAGGGCGCTTATCATGAAATCCTGATGGAGACAGACGAGAAACGCGACCAATTCTGGACGGCCTTCGACGCTTTGCTGGACAAGGCGGGGATTTAGTCTCGCGCCGAGCGTTTCAGCGAGATCAGCGCTTCTTCGAGAATGGTGGCGTTCGCGGCGGCGACCAATTGCGGACCCAGCTTCGCCGGGCGCCCGCGCCAATCCGTCGCCACGCCGCCGGCGCCGCGCACCACAGGGATCAAGGCTGCGACGTCATAGGGGTGCAATCCGGTCTCCGCCACCATATCGATCGTGCCAGCCGACAAACGCGCATAGGCGTAAGCATCAAGCCCATAGCGTGTGAGACGCGCGGTGG
>JBCCMB010000174.1:0-5078 GCA_039026555.1 Pseudomonadota bacterium | reverse complement strand
CGAATATTCTGGCCCGTCGCTGCGCCTTTTCGTTTGATCTACGCCGTCCCGCAGGCGTCGATCCAGACGAGTTGCTCGCGCCGTTCTTCGAGGCGGTCGCGGCGGCGGATAAACGCATCAAACACATCGCGCCGGATGGCGGTGTGACGGTCACGCGGCGATCCGCTGCGCCGCCGCTGCAGCCTGAAGCAAATGGATCGGCTGAAACGCTTGCGCGAACGCTCACGGGCGACAATTCAACGCGCGTGGTGTCCTTTGCCGCCGAGGCGGGTCAATTCCAAAGCGCAGGCCTATCGACCATTATTTGCGGGCCTGGATCGATCGAGCAGGCGCATCAACCGAATGAGTGGATCGCGCTGTCTGAACTTGCGCGCGGCGTGGATGTGTTTTCCGCCTTAGTGAAGCACGTCTCCGAGTGACGGATCACCGCCACTATGGTTGACGAAGGGAATAGATTCCCGTTTTAGTTGAATTATGACGCCTCCAGCCGCCTTCCTGATTGCAGCTTTTGGGTTTTGCAGCCTGTCCGCGCCAGCGGCGGCAGGAGAATTGGCTGGGCCTGTGAAAGCCGCCGTGGTGCGCGTGGTAGATGGCGACACGTTGGCGGTGCGCGCTCAGATTTGGGTGGACCAGGAAATTGACGTCAAAGTACGGTTGGCGGACGCCGACGCCCCGGAGCTTTATCGGCCCCGTTGCGAAGCGGAAAAAGCGCCTGCACGCGCGGCGCGGGATCGTTTGCGTGTTCTCGCGGGCGAAGAAGTTCAGCTGGCCGATATTCGACATGACAAATACGCCGGCCGGGTCGCCGCGCGGGTTTTGACCCAAGACGGCGTTGATGTCGGCGGGGTGCTGATCGAAGACGGCCTCGCCATCCCGCAAGGCGGCGCTAAACCTTGGTGCGTTGCGGGTTGAGCGCTAGCCGTCAGTGTTTCGAAACTTGGCGGACTGACCCTTCATAAGATTAAGAGCGAGCGGGTCCGGCAGAATTTTAGTCAGCGCCGCGAGGGTCTTATTGACCCCACCTGTCACGACAATGGCTTGATTGCGTTCAGACGCGTGGAACGCCGCCTCAACGACTTCTTCGGCGGTTTGCCACATAAAATCGGGCATTTCATTCATCTGTTTTCGCGTGTCGTTGACGTCGTGAAACTCCGAATAGGTGAAGCCGGGACACACGGCCGTCGAATGCACGCCGGTGCTTTCGCATTCCACATTCATGGATTGGCTGAATTTGATCAGCGCAGCTTTAACAGCGCCATAAAGCGTGTGCCCCTTCGAGCCGGGGGCGAAGCCGGCGAGGGAGGCGATGTTGAGGATGCGGCCATACCGACGATCCAGCATGCCAGGCAGTGTTTTGTGCACCAGCTCGCAAGGCGCGGTCAGCAACACCTGTAGAAAATCAGCTTGATCTTGCCAGCTTGTGTTTTCAAACGTGCCCGGCAGGCCATAGCCGGCATTGTTGATAACGACATCGGCGTGCCGACCATTCTCCTGCAGAGTCGCTAGAATGTCGTCCACGGCGCCCGGTTTTGAAAGATCGTTTGCGATCGTGATGGCCGCGACCCCACGGCGCGCCTCAATATCTTGGGCGATCACGTCGAGCCGATCTTTACGCCGCGCGGTCAGCGCCACATCGAAGCGACGCTCTGCGTAATAGCGCGCAAACGCTTCGCCAATTCCGGCAGACGCCCCCGTGATGAGAGCGAGGCGACGTTCAGGCATTGGAAGATCCTTTATTTCGGTCGATAAGCGTACAATGCCCTGGGGGTTGCAGCCGCGCTAGTGCGCGCAGCGTAACGTCTGGTCGGCGGCGCGCGATCGTCACGAAGCTGTCGCGTGGTGCGATGTATAAAACTCGGCAAGCGATGTTTGGAGGTTGGATATGCGCGGCGGTTGGAAATTTGGGTGTGTACTCTCGGCTCTGGTGATATCCGCTTGCGCCACGCCTGCGCCGCAAACGCCTGCGACGGCTCCCGACAGCGCAGTGGAGGCGTTACGTCCCTATTACGCGCAAATTCTGGATGCGGACTTGCCGCTGGGCCCGCCTTCGCCGGCGCTGGATCCTGAGGCTCAAATCACTCGCCTGCTGGTCGCGTCCTGCTTAGACGAAGAGATCGAGGCGCCGCTGATAACCGCGATGGCGGACGCGGACGCCGACGTCACGCTGATGATTGGCGACAATGTTTATGGAGATATCGACAAAGACCGCTTCACCGGCGCCGATTTCGATTTGAACCTCGCCGAGCTGGCCGAAAGCTATGCCGATTTGGCGCAATTGCCTGACTTCAAGGCTCTGATGGCGGCGCGGCCCATGTTGGCGACATGGGATGATCATGATTACGGCGTCAACGACGCCGGCGGCGATATGCCGGCCAAAGAGCTTGCAGAGCGTATGTTTGAGCGCTTTTGGGGCATGGAGGATGCGGATGTCGCAGAGCGGCCGGGCGTCTATTATTCCCGCATCGCCGGGCCCGAGGGCCGACGGCTTCAGATCATAATGCTCGATACGCGGTTTTTCCGCACGGCGCTGACCCACACGGATGAGCGCGGCGCGAAGGGGAAAGAGCGCTATTTGCCGTCCCAAGATCCCGATCAGGACATGCTCGGCGAAGCGCAATGGGCTTGGTTGTCGTCGGAGCTGGAAAAGCCCGCGGATCTGCGCCTAATCGTGTCTTCGATCCAAATCACACCGGACGTGCATGGCTGGGAGGCCTGGTCGACCCTGCCGAAATCACGCGACAAACTTTATGACGTTATTCGCACGCATGAGATTGAAAACGCCGTATTCGTCACCGGCGATCGACATACAGCTTTTTTGTATCGCAACACGGCGGTTTTTGACACGCCGATCCTAGAGATCACGGCCTCGTCGCTGAACAAATCCTTCTCTAAGACTGCGGAATCCAACGAGGTCGACGCACAGCAAGTCGGCTTGGGCTACGCTTTTGAGAATTACGGTGTGATCGACATTGATTGGGAAGAGCGAAACGTAGCATTGACCATCATCGGCGAAGACGCCGCGCCGGTCAGTTCAGTCTCGGGAGCCTTTTAGGTCTAAAGGCCTGCAAGGCGGACGATAATCTCAGATTGCTCAGTCCTAAAGGTGCGCGGTTTTCCATTGTGACAGCGCTGCCGTTTTCGCGCGGCGTCAGCTGCATATCGACCTTATCCGTTTTGACCATCTGCGACCGCTTGTCAGGGGAGGGGTCAATGCTATAAGGCGCGCCAAGAGGGGCGTTTTCGCCCGTCTGATTCTAAAGGCGGTTTTCCCAAAAAGGCGGTTTTCCATGAATATTCACGAACACCAGGCGAAGGCCGTATTGAAGGAATTCGGCGCACCGGTTGCAGAGGGCGTTGCGGTGTTCTCTCCGGACGAGGCGGGTGCGGCGGCGGACCAGCTTCCCGGGCCGCTTTGGGTTGTGAAAAGCCAAATCCACGCAGGCGGCCGCGGCAAGGGGAAGTTCAAAGAGCCGGAAGCTGGCGAAAAGGGCGGCGTTCGTTTGGCCTTCTCGAAAGAAGAGGTCATCGAGAATGTCGGCGCCATGTTGGGCAAGACGCTGGTGACCCATCAAACGGGTCCTGTCGGCAAACAGGTAAACCGCATTTATGTTGAGGACGGCGCGGACATTGAAACCGAGCTTTATCTCTCGCTGCTCGTCGATCGCGCGACCGGCCATCCGGCTTTTGTCGTCTCCACTGAGGGCGGCATGGACATTGAGCAAGTCGCCGAAGATACGCCCGAAAAAATCGTCACTTTGGACGTGGATCCAACCGCCGGCGTGACCGATGCGGACGCGGCGAAGCTTTGCGACGCCTTGGCGCTTAACGGCCAAGCGCGCGATGACGGGATGGCGCTGGCCAAGATCCTTTATAAGGCGTTCACTGAAAAAGACATGTCGATGCTTGAGATTAACCCCCTCATCGTCATGAAGAATGGCCGGCTCCGGGTATTGGACGCTAAGGTCTCCTTCGATGGGAACGCATTGTTCCGTCATCCCGACATTATGGAATTGCGGGACGAGACCGAAGAAGACGAAAAAGAGATCGAAGCGTCCGAATGGGACCTCGCTTACATTGCGCTGGAAGGCACAATCGGCTGCATGGTCAACGGCGCAGGCCTAGCTATGGCGACGATGGACATCATCAAGCTCTATGGCGAAGAGCCCGCGAATTTCTGTGACGTGGGCGGCGGGGCGAACGCTGAGAAAGTCGCCGCAGCTTTCAAAATCATTATGAAAGATCCGAACGTCAAAGGCATTCTGGTCAATATTTTCGGCGGCATCATGAAGTGCGACGTCATCGCTGAAGGCGTGCTGCAAGCGGTGAAGGAAACAAACCTCGCCGTGCCGCTCGTCGTGCGCCTTGAAGGCACCAACGTCGAAAGAGGCAAAGAAATCATCGCGACTTCCGGTCTCAACGTCATCCCAGCTGACGATCTCGACGACGCCGCGCAAAAAATCGTCGCTGCTGTAAAGGGCGCTTAAGAACCATGTCCATCCTTATCGATAAAAACACGAAAGTCCTCACCCAGGGTATGACGGGGGCGACCGGCTCCTTTCACACCAATCAGGCGCTCGCGTATTTCGGCACGCAAATGATTGGCGGCACGCACCCGAAAAAGGGCGGCCAGATGTGGGCGGCGGACAATGGCCAAGAGCTGCCGATTTTCGCATCGGTCGCGGAGGCCAAAGACAAAACGGGTTGCGACGCGTCCGTGATTTACGTGCCGCCGGCGGGCGCCGGCGCGGCGATCATCGAAGCGATCGACGCGGAAATCCCGCTGATCATCTGCATCACCGAGGGCGTGCCGGTGCTCGACATGGTCGAAGTGAAGGCGAAGCTCGACAAATCCTCGTCTCGCTTAATCGGTCCGAATTGTCCTGGCGTTTTGACCCCGGAAGAATGTAAAATCGGCATCATGCCCGGCTCCATCTTCAAGAAGGGGTCTGTCGGGGGGCAAGGATTTGGCTGCTCAGCAACCACCGCCTTCAGTCGACTGCAGCTAAATAGCGCCCGTATGAGTCTGGTGCCGACTTCATGCAACCTGTCAGTACCGAGAATTGAGCGGCAGCAAAACT
>JBCCMB010000173.1:0-5128 GCA_039026555.1 Pseudomonadota bacterium | reverse complement strand
CGCCTTAAATCCGAGTTCCTCAACGCAGCGCCGGATTTCCCGAACCGCCTGCATCGGCTGGGATATGTCCACCGAACCGACGCCGACGAGCCGATCCGGATAAAGTTCAACGAAGCACGCCACTTCGTCATTGGTGATCAAATCCTTGTTCGGCGCCTGCCAGGCGCAAATCAACGTTTTGTCGACTTGCGCATCATCCATCGCTGCGATGAGGGTGGACACCTCGGGCGCTTTCGTCGGCGGGGTGGTTTTGTTCCAACGATGAAGCGAGGCGAAGACGGGGTCTTGCGCGTGTCGAAGGGTTGGGTGCTGGGCCCACGCGTCGATAATCATAGTGGAACGCTAATGGCCGGCGACGGGTGTGAAAACCGTTCCGCTACGTCTGTTGAGCAAGTTTCAGTAGTCCGCCGAGGCGATCTCTTGGCTGGCAGCCGGCTTGGGGATTGCCGCAAAAGCGGCGGCGGCGCGAAAATCCCCGATTTCGAACATTGTACGGGTTGGTTTGGCGTTCCTAAGGCGGGGCGAGGGCGCAAATTCCACCCAGACCGCTTCGCGCGGATCAAGTTCGCTTAAGCTGGCTTGCAAATCGCCGGCGAAGAAAAACGCCAAACCGGCCGGTGATCCGCGACCTTCTTCCACGACCCGAACATCCCCCGCCCAATAGGGTTTGCTGATGCCTGACGGCGGCGGGGTGGGGCCGTCGCGAACGCCAAGGACGCCGCCTAACCAGGGCGAGGGCGATTTTAGCGGGTCGCGCAAGAACAAGCGAGCAGAGACCGGGCCGGCATAGCCTTCCTCGATCGGGAAAAATACGGCCGGCACAGGCGGCGCGCCCGCTTCGGCGTTAAACAGGCCCAAACGCGCGCCATCCTCGGCGGCTTGGACCACCGCCCAATCATCGCTGTCGGCGCGCGAGGCCGTCCAGGTCGAATAATCGGCGAAATATTCCATGAAAGGCGTTCTGGAGAAGGCTTTGAACGCGTCGCGCAGCCGATCGGCCGATAGGGCTAAATTGCGATCGTTACAGCCGCGCTGAAGCGCATACGCGCCGGCTTCTTCGGCGAGGGACGTGACGTCGGATACTGAATATCCACCGCGCAGAAGCGCGCCGCGCGATTGCCAATACCCGGCTTCAAGCGCCAAACGTTCGCCCTCATTGAAAAGCTCGCAATTGTCGTCGGCGGCGCGCAAGGAGGCCCGCTCCAAGAAAGCGCGATCCGCTTCCGCTGCTTGCGCAAAAGCTGAGCCGGCGGCCGCGGCGGCGAAACCAGCGACGAGCAGGGTGGAGACGAATGACCGAACCATGCAGTATGACTTAACCCAGCTCGGTTTTTTGAACGTTAACTGGGAATTAGAGGAGCGCCATTTGCCAAGAGACGTCGATACGCATGTTTGGGCATCCGCCTTGATTTGGCGAGCGCAGGCGGGCGGAGCGTTTGCAGCGGTTCTTAAGAAAGGCGATCCCAAGCGCGGCGATGTCTTGGTGAAAGTGTCGACCATGGATGGGCGCGCGCAGGTTTACGGCGCCGCGTTCTCGATGGAAGGCCCGCAGGCGTTTGAAAAACTCCCCGCAGGCCACACAGATATGAGTGAAGCGGACGCAGACGCTTACTTAATGAAACGTCGAAACCAGGACCCGGATTTGTGGGTGATTGAGATTGAGGACCGCGAAGGTCGTCATTTTTTGACGGAAGCCGTAAATCGCGAAACTTGAACAATCGACGACAAATATTCCTTAACGCACTGGCGCTAGTCTTAGGATAAATTTGACGCATGCGGTGTGGAGCGATGCTCTTCCTACTTAATGATTCCGTGCTTGATATCGGCGCCGCCGACCTTACGGCGGAGATGAATTACAAGCAGATTTCGCGCATTCCCCCGGCGCGGCTGCGGGCGCATGACGTCGTCGCGCTGGGCCAAACGCTGTTTTTTCAATGGGGCGATGAGCGTCCTGACGGCGGCGCGGCGGTCACCCTGTCGGCGATGATCGCGTCGAAGACTGAAGCGAACGCGGCTTTGTTTGTTCGGCCGAAAAACGCGACGGGTCCGGCGGACGTTCAAGTTCGGCTGGCGGATACGCCGATTACGACCTTGTCGCATCTTTTCGTGCTGCAATCGGGTCGCCCGATCGCGCCGAAGATCGTCAATGATGCGGTATGGATGGCCGCCTAGCGAATTTGCGCGGCCTCAAATGCGCGTACCCTTTGCCCAATCCTCACGAATAAGATAAGCGCTGCGCCTTTAAGATCCTGTTTCAAAGGCGATACCCCAATGGCGCTCTCCCCGCCTGAAGAAGCCGCGCGGCGGCGGACCTTCGCGATCATCTCCCACCCCGACGCAGGCAAGACGACGCTGACCGAAAACCTGTTGTTGTCTGGCGGCGCCATTCGCTTGGCGGGCCAAGTCCGCGCGCGCGGCGAACGCCGTCGCACCACCTCGGATTGGATGAAGATCGAACGCGATCGCGGGATTTCGGTCTCGGCGTCCGTCATGACGTTTGAGTACGAAAATTTGGTGTTCAACCTTCTCGACACCCCAGGGCATGAAGATTTTTCTGAGGACACCTATCGCACACTGACGGCGGCGGATTCGGCGGTGATGGTGCTCGACGCCGCTAAGGGCATTGAGCCTCAAACGTTGAAACTGTTCGAGGTGTGCCGCCTGCGCGACATCCCCATCGTCACTTTCATCAACAAGATGGATCGTGAGGCGCAGGACCCTTTTGCGATTTTGGACGAGATCCAAGACAAGCTGGCGTTGGACGCGTCGCCTCTGTTCTGGCCGCAAGGATCCGGCGATCGGTTTCGCGGTATGGCGGATCTGCGGACCGATGAGTTTGCGATCTATCAGCGCAAAACCGCCGATGAGGAGGTGGAAATCGCAGGCGCGCCGCGCACGCCGATGAATGGCAATGTCGTCGCGGACATCATGGATGACGTCGAACGCGCAGAGCTAGAAGAAAACGCCGAACTCGCGCGCGAGATGTGCCCTGAGTTCAACGCGCAATCCTATCTTGAGGGGCACATGACGCCCGTGGTCTTCGGCTCGGCGCTGCGCCATTTCGGCGTGCGCGAATTACTGGACACCTTGCGCCAGTTTGCACCATCGCCGCGCCCGCAAATGGCGGAGGTGAAAGGCCAGCAAACGGAAATCCGCGCCGACTACAAAGAGGTGTCCGGCTTCATCTTCAAAATCCAGGCGAATATGGACCCTAATCATCGCGACCGGATCGCGTTTCTGCGCCTGTGCTCGGGCAAGTTTAAGCGCGGCGCCAAGCTGAAAACCGCTGCTGGAAAGCAGGTTAACATCCATGCACCCGTGATGTTCTTGGCGCAGGATCGCGAGATTGCCGAGGACGCGTATGCCGGCGATGTGATCGGCGTACCCAATCATGGCGCTTTGCGGGTGGGCGATGCCTTGTCGGAAAGCGGGAATGTTCAATTCGCCGGCATTCCCAATTTCGCGCCTGAAATTCTGCGGCGCGCGCGGGTGGCCGATCCGATGAAAGCCAAGCATTTGCGCAAAGCCCTTGAAGGCATGGCGGAAGAGGGTGTGACGCAATTATTCACGCCGGCGATCGGTTCGGACATGATTGTCGGCGCAGTCGGCGCGCTTCAGATCGAAGTGATGGCGGAACGGGTTCAGGCGGAGAACAATCTGGAAGTTGTTTTCGAAGCTGCGCCTTACAATGTCGCCCGATGGATCGCATGTGACGATGCGGCTTTGCTTGAGGCGTTTTTGCAGAAAAACCAAGTCGCCGTTGGTTCTGATTTAGACGGCGCGCCGGTGTTTTTGGGCAAGAACACGTGGGATGTCGGCTATGTCGCTGAAAAGAATCCCGACATCCGGTTCTCGGCGACCAAGGAACGGGCGGCCTGATCTGCGGAGGCGCAAATGAATTTTCAAGAATTTCTCGCCGGCGCCAGTCAATGGCCCTTGCCAACCTGGCTGCAGGATGCGATCGCCGCGCTTGCCGAGATCTGGGACGAGGGCGTTTTCGGCTTCACCTATGGCGAGGTGATCACGGCGATCCTGGTCGTGTTGCTGGCGATCATTATTCGGGGCGTGTTCGCGCGGACTGTCGTGCGGGCTGTCTCCCGCGCCGCGTCCGGCACCGTTTCTCAAGTCGACGACGCCTTGATCACGACCATATCTGCGCCGCTCAAAATGGTGCCGATCATTCTTGGCGTTTATATCGCGACCGAGTTGATACATTTGTCGGGCGATGCGGAATTCGTCGCCGAAAAAGTACTGCAATCCTTGGTGGCGTTTTCGATTTTCTGGACGCTCAATCGGGCCGTTGGCGCGTTCTCTTTTTTGTTCACCGGCCTACGCGACGCGCTGACCCCTGCGGTTGTGGATTGGTTGGTGAAGGCGCTTCAAGTGTTTTTTATCATCGTCGGGGGCGCGGCGATTTTGGAGATTTGGGGCATTCAGGTCGGGCCGATTTTGGCCGGTCTCGGCATTTTTGGGGTGGCCGTCGCGTTGGGCGCGCAAGATCTGTTCAAAAACCTGATCTCCGGGATTTTGATCCTGATCGAGAAACGGTTCCAGCCGGGTGAATGGATCTTGGTCGACGGTGTTGTGGAAGGCACGGTGGAGCAGATCAATTTTCGATCCACCCGCGTTCGCCGCTTCGACAAGGCTCCGGTCTATGTGCCCAACGCCAAATTCTCAGACAATGCGGTGACGAATTTTTCGCGGATGACGCATCGCCGGATCAAATGGCTGGTGGGGGTCGAGTACCGCACCACGACCGAACAGCTGCGCTATATTCGCGACGAGATCGAAGCTTATCTTTGGACGAATGATAACTTCGCGAAGCCGCCGGAAGCGACGCTGTTTGTGCATGTCGATCGCTTCAACGACAGCTCGATCGACTTTCTCATCTATTGCTTCACCAAGACCACGAATTGGACCGAATGGCTGGAGCACAAAGAAGCGTTCGCCTTCAAGATTAAAGAGATCGTCGCGGCGGCGGGAAGTGATTTCGCCTTCCCAAGCCGTTCGGTTTACATGCAATCGATAGACGCGCCGGAAGTCTATGAACCGCCCGCGCAGAGCGGTCTCGTCGCAGAAATGGCGCGTATGAAATCGGACGCCCAGAGCGGACCGGGCGGCGGCGGCG
>JBCCMB010000172.1:0-5257 GCA_039026555.1 Pseudomonadota bacterium | reverse complement strand
GCGCGCCATGGGCCTCACCACCAATCGATAAAGCGCCAAATACACCAATCCGCCGGCGAAGCCTGAAATGAGGAGCGACAAGAGTAGGATGTTCCGGCAATAGATCATCAAATCACGCTTCAGCGGCGCTTCTGGGACAATCACATCGATATAGACGTCATCCGTCATTTCGGGCTGGTCGATAATGCGCAAAAAACGGCCCTTGGGCGAGACGCCAAGCGCCATGGTGCGCGACAAGCCCTCGATAAAGCCCTCGGTACGCAGGTCGACTGTGACAATGGGGCCGTCAATCGCCATGGACGGTCCCAACAGCAATTCACGCATGCCGTCGCCGCCTGTCGCAACGGCCACCAATTGGGACTGCTCCAACAGGTCTAAAGACAATTCCTCAGACACTTTTCGTTGCGGAGCCGCTTCCAAAGCCAGCGCCGCGATTTGCGCCGCCTGGATGCGTTCATTCAGCCATTGCACGCGAAAATTCGCCGCCGAGGGCGGGAAGATAAGCAACTCCGCCAATAAGATGAACGCGACCGTCAGGCCTAGCAAACGCCCGCGCAGGCCCGTCAACCAAACCGCAGGGCCTCGCGCTGCTTGGCGCGAATCGGCCTCCAAGTCCAAAGCCTCGGAAGAAACAGGCGTTTCGATCGTGCTCACCCCCGCCGGACTATCGCAGCGTCCAAATGCGATCAAGGAACCCGCTGTAGCGCACCGACCAATCGCTTCGCCGATTTACCGAAGACGACGGCCTCATACCATTTGCTGGCCGCGCGTTTCAGCACTTCCGCACGCGTGGGGTAAGGCGAGATGAAATTGGTCAGCGCGCGGATCTTCAATCCATTAGACATGGCGACCCCGACAATCTGAATGATATCGCCCGCCCCTTCGCCAACAACAGATGCGCCAAGGATGACGCCCTTTTTGTCGGTGACGATTTTCGCGCCGCCATGATTGGCCCGCTCGGCGATGGCGCGATCGTTTTCTTCAAACTCGAATTTCGCGGTTTTGACACTGTCCCCATATGCTTCGCGCGCTTCAGCCTCTGTCAGGCCGACTTGCGCCACTTCAGGCTCTAAATACGTCACAGCCGGCAAAGGCAGGCTGTCGGCCTTGGTGCGCGATTTAAACAGCGCATTGCGAACAAACACCGAGGCATGCCAGCCAGCGAGATGAGTAAACTGACCGCGTCCTGCGGCGTCGCCGACCGCCCAAACGCGCGGGTTGGAGACGGATCGCAGATTGGCTTTGGTTTCGATGCCGTCACCTTTTGTCGTGACCCCGCCGGCTTCTAAATCCAAGCTGTTCAAGACAGCGCGGCGTCCGACAGCGACGAGTAGGTGCGAGCCGGCGATCTCTTTCGTCTCGCCGCTTTCGGTTTCCGTCTTCACGACAACACCATCGGCAGATTGCGAAACGGACACCGCTTTGTGGCCTTCCAAAATCTCAACGCCCTCCTGGCGCATATGCGCCACCGCGACGGCGGCGTGCTCCGGTTCGGCGCGGCCCAGCGCCCGGCCCATTTCAATAATCGTCACTTCCGATCCTAGACGGCGAAAGGCCTGGCCAAGCTCGGCGCCAATTGGCCCGCCGCCCAAAATCACCAAATGCTTAGGCAGGACATCAATGTCGAAAATGTCCTCATTGGTCAGATGGGGCGTCTCTTTCAAACCTGGGATAGGCGGTATGAACGCCGTCGAGCCCGTCGCAACGACAATCCGACGCGCCTTAACCTGCACGCTGTCGGAGACAATGGTGTCCTTATCCTGGAATCTCGCGCCCTCGCGGATGACGGTGACGCCCAAGCCTTCGAAACGTTCCTGACTGTCCACAGGCGCGATGGTTTCGATCACGCCTTTGACGTGGTCGCGCACACGAAGCCAATCGATTTGGGGCTCCGCCGCGGTCAAGCCGAACTTTTCGGCGTCGCGGAAGGTCTGCGCTTTTCGGCCCGCGGTCAGCAAGGCCTTTGAAGGTACGCAGCCATAATTCAGGCAATCGCCACCCATCTCGCCCTTTTCGAAGAGGACGACATTAAGCCCGAGCATTGAAGCGCCAGCCGCGACGGACAATCCGCCTGAGCCTGCGCCGATCACGGCGATATCAGCTTTCAGTTTGCGGCGTTCGCCAGGCGCTGCGGGCGGCGTATTGGCGGAGCCTTGCGTGACGCCGTCCGTTACGGCGTCGCGGTTAAGAGGGGCGTTGGTCATGAAGCTGCTCCTTGGCCGCGCATGCGCTTTATGATCGCAGGAAGAAGAGAGACCACGCCAAGGGCGGCGAAAGCGGGAATGAGATTCTTTGCGAAAGATGCAATGTCGGGGGTGCCGCCCGCATCGAATGTCGCGCCAAGGCCAGCGCCGATCCATGTATAAGCGACAACGCCCGGCATAATGCCGAAAAACGTGGTGATGATAAAATCGCGCGCTTTTGCCCCCAAAAGGGCGGGCGCGATGTTAGCGACCGGAAACGGCACCACTGGCAAGAACCGCATCGCGAACATGTAGCTGAACGCGTTTTCGTTAAACCCGGCTTCCATCTTCCTTAGGAACGGGCCCGCGCGGCGGCGTAAGCTTTCGCCAATGGCCGTACGCGCGACGAAAAAGAGCACGCTTGCGCCCAAAGTCGCGCCAACGACGGTGGCGGCCGATCCGCCGACCAAGCCGAACAAAAATCCGCCGGCGATGGTGATCCACAAAGCGCCCGGCAGCATGAAGGCCGTCGCCAAGACATAGATGGCGAGATAAGCGCCGACGGCGAGCAGAGGCTGCGCCTCGACAAAGCCGGCCAGCACCTCGCGCTGGTCGCGCAAGGTCTCAAGCGAGAGATAATTGTGCAGCCCAGCGGCGTAAGCGGCGCCGAGGCCTGCGACAATGATCGCAATTGGGGCGAAGCGCATCAGCGACTTCTTGGGCGTTTGCGCCTGCGTATCGGCGTCTATAGCGGCGGCGGTCATGGGATCTTGTCCTGTCATAAAAGGAATTATTGCACGGGATCGTTCAACGACCAGTCATATTCGTGGCCGGTGATGCGAACGCCTGCATCTAATTGGGCTTTCAGCTCGGGATCAGCGTAGAGTTTGAGGTGTTCAACGACGCCTTCATTGCTGTCGCCGAAATCCTCACGGAACCATTTATAGATGCGGCTCACTTCGAGCCGACCGTTTGATTTGAAGCTCACGCCGCGCGGGTGATTGACGTATTCGCGCGCGGCGGCGGAGAGGTCCTCGTCAAGCGTTTCGCCCTCCCACGCTTTTAACTGCAGACTGGGACATCCATAGGATGCGCAGTTCACCGCGTAGTGCACGCGCGGCTCGTCCCATTCGACGCGCAAAATGTCGTGCTCGATATTGTCTAAGGTCAGCGCCCGGCCTTCGACTTCGGAGATCTCCATTTTCCAGGGCCCGATCGAAAACACGTGCGGCTTAATGTTCATAATGGAACGGAGCGGATAGTTCTCGACGATCAGGCGAACCGTCAGCGCGTTATAGAGGTTAGCCCAGGCGGCGAATTGGTCGTCGGCGCCGAGTTTGGAAATCTCCGTCGCTTCCAATTCGTCGATATAGGTCTCCAACGCCGCCATATCTTCAGCGTTGGCTTTCAGCGCGCCATAATCGAACCGACGAACACCGTCCTCCGGCGTCGACACGTATTTCGACAAAAGATCCGTCCACATATCGTGCTCCACTGAAATCTCCTGCGCGACCGCTTGCGAGGCGGCGATCAGAACGAGGCTTAAGGCGGCGGGCAAACGCATCATGGCAGTGTTTTCCGTCTCTGGCTTGCAAAGGTTGAAACCGATATAGCCGCCTCTTCGATCACGTGCTCGTCACAAGGCCCGCCGGACGTGTCACAACGCGGTGAAGTTAACGTGCGCAGTCACAGCGAAATCGCCTTGACACCGGGCGCCGCGAAGATGTATCTCCCGCCCCTTGCTAAAGGATAAGGGGCGTGAGCCGTGAAACGGACATTCCAACCGAGCAATCTTGTTCGCAAACGTCGCCACGGCTTCCGCTCGCGGATGGCCACAAAGGGCGGACGCAAGGTGTTGGCGCGTCGGCGCGCCAAAGGCCGCAAGCGCCTGTCGGCCTAAGCGCGCAAGTTTTGCCAGACGCTCAGATCACATCTGAGCCGCCAAGCCGCGTCGAGCGTTTGCGCGTTCGGCGCGACTTTTTGTTTACAGCCGGCGGTTTGGCGGAGCGCAAACGCTCAGTCGTCATCCAAGCGCGTATTCGGTCAGATGCGAGCGATGTCGCAAGCGTGGGCTTTACGGCCACCAAAAAGATCGGCGGCGCCGTCGTGCGCAACCGCGCCAAGCGGCGCCTGCGCGAAGCGGCCAATGCGCTTTTGCCGAAATACGGTCTTGCGGGCGTGAATTATGTGTTCATCGCGCGACAAGATACGGGCGTTCGTATGTGGAGCGGGCTGCTTGACGATGTTGAAACGGCGTTGATAAGCCTCCGCCGTCGGCTATTAGACGGCGAAACGCCCAAACCGAACCGCCGCCGGAGCGCGCGCGGCGCCTCCCATCCGCAATCCCGAAAGGCCTGATAGCGATATGGAACAGAACGACCAGCGTAATTTTCTGCTGGCCATCGGCCTCACGCTCGCGATCTTTATCGGCTGGGAGTTTTTATTCGTCGCCCCGCAGCGCGAAGCCTTTGAAGCCGCCCGCGCCGCCCAGGAAGAAGAAGTCCAAGCTCAAATCGAGCGCGGCGAAATCCCCGCGCCGGCGACCGCGACGCCCGCTACGCCCCAACCTGTTGCGCGCGAAGACGTACTGGCGGCGGCGCCGAACGGCGGCCGCATCAGTTTTGACGGGCCGGGCGTCGACGGGTCTATTTCGCTAATTGGCGGGCGGATCGACGATCTGTCGATGAAGCGCCATTTCGAAACGGTCGAGCGAGAAGAGGAAGTCCCGCTTTTATCCCCCGTGGGCGCACAGAACGCCTTCTACGCCGCGCAAGGTTGGGCGGGATCGACCGCCGGTCTGCCCGGAGAATCGGCGCAGTGGGAAGCGGTGACGAGCCACAGCCTGACGCCGGAAACACCCATCCGCCTGCGCTATGAGAGCGGCGGTTTGGCGTTCGACCGGGAGATCTCCCTCGACCAAGACTACATGTTCACCATCGCCGATCGGGTGACCAATAATAGCGCCGCGCCCGCCAGCCTTCGGCCGTTCGCCGTTGTCCGCCAGTATGATCTGCCGCCGGATTGGGCCCCTTTCTACATCCTGCATGAAGGCGCGGTCGGCGTGTTGGATGATC
>JBCCMB010000171.1:0-5336 GCA_039026555.1 Pseudomonadota bacterium | reverse complement strand
CGGGATCTGTCAAAAACCAGACCGGCGGCAGGCCGACGCTGGCGCGGGTTTTAAAGTTTGGGGTGCGTCGCGCGGCCGCGAGGAGCTTGCGGCGGTTGCGCGCTTGGGGTTCAACCATGCGCATGACCGCTGATCTTGATCTGGCCCCGACGCGCGAAGATATTTTGTCCCGTATGGCTTCGGCGTCTCGCGCATCCAAACGCGATCCCGCGTCGACGGCTCTTGTGGCGGTGTCCAAACGCCAGCCTGACGCCCGCGTCGACGCGATGCTGGCGGCCGGTCAAACTGTGTTTGGAGAAAACCGCGTTCAAGAAGCGATGCAACGCTGGGCTGTGCGTCGCGACGCCCAAGCAGATTTGCAATTGCGCCTGATCGGACCGCTGCAAACGAACAAGGCGCGTGAAGCTGTCGCCTTTTTCGACGTCATCGAATCGGTCGATCGGCCGAAATTGGCGCGATCGCTGGCGGACGCTTGTGAGAAAGAGGGTCGCAACCCGAAAGTCTTCATTCAGGTAAATACGGGCGAGGAGCTGCAAAAATCTGGCGTTGCGCCGAAAGGGGCCGATGCATTTATCGCGTCTGTTCGTCAAGAATATCGGCTCGACCTCAAAGGTCTGATGTGCATTCCGCCGGCCTATGAGCCGCCGGGACCGCATTTCGCGTTGTTGGCCAAAATCGCGGCCGCCAATGGGCTGGACCAGTTGTCGATGGGCATGAGCGCAGATTTTGAGACCGCCATACGGTTCGGCGCGACGCATGTGCGAGTTGGATCGGCCCTGTTTGGCGAAAGAGAGGGGTAGGGGCGCGCTCATTCACTGATTTTCAGGCTGTCGCCGAGTTTGGCGGCGGCCAGAACCGCTAGCAGATCCTCACGAGCCAGAGCGACGCATCCTTCGGTAGGTTCATAATCGCCCCGCTTAAGGTGTAAGAAAATCGCGCTGCCCATACCCGGAATGGGCGGGTCGTCATTATGGCCCAGCACCACAATGATGTCGTAGACATGATCCTCTCGCCACAAGCGCTCGTGCGACAAGGCGTTGGGCGTTGTGATAGGGCGGTTGTAAAGCGCGCCGCTTGCGGGGTCGTCGCACCAGCCATCCTCTGGTTTGAGTGGGACGAGCGGCAGCCCAGTGTTGGGCGCCGCTTCCCGATCGGGGCGGTAGTACACCCACCTCAAGGGCCAATCGCCAGCCGGGCTGGCGCCGTCGCCTTCGCGTTTTTCGGATGCGTCCACCACCCCGGCCGGACCCAAGGCGCAGCGCATGCGCTGATCGTCCCAATAGAGCCATCCGTCAGATTTCGCACAAAAAATTGAGGCGTCCGCTCGCGTCATCTCGTTTCTATCACTAGATGTTTGCATAGTCTTAGGGGCATAGTCCGCGTCTAGGAGATTAGGCGTCTTTGCGGACGTTTCTACGTTTACTTGGGAGGGCTCTTCAATGTCGGCGACGAAAACGATTCTCCTGGTCGATGATGATGATGACCTTCGCGAAGCGCTGGCGGAGCAATTCGACCTTCATGAGGGCTTTGCGATCATTCAGGCGGCGACGGCCGGCGACGGCGTCAAAAAAGCCGAAGACAGCAAGGCGGATCTCATCATTCTGGACGTTGAGCTGCCCGACATGGACGGTCGTGACGCGTGCCGTTTGATGCGTAAACACGGCGTGCGCGCGCCCATCGTTATGCTGACGGGGCAAACCACCGATGCGGACGCCATTCTGGGGTTGGACAGCGGCGCCAATGATTATGTCAGCAAGCCGTTTAAATTCTCAGTGCTGCTCGCCCGCGTGCGCGCCCATTTGAGGACATTCGAACAAAGCGAAGACGCTACTTTCCAGGTGGGGCCGTATGAATTCCGGCCGGCGTCCAAGCTTTTGCTCGACGAGCAAGAGCGTAAAATTCGCCTCACAGAGAAAGAAACAAATATCCTCAAATACTTATACCGGGCGGGCGGCAAACCGGTGGCACGCGATGAGTTGCTGTCGGAGGTGTGGGGCTACAACGCTAACGTCACCACCCACACACTCGAAACACATGTGTATCGCTTAAGGCAGAAGATCGAGCCCGACCCGGCGAATGCGCGTTTATTGCTGACGGAAACCGGCGGGTATCGCCTCCAAGCCTGATCGCGGACTTAGACGTTTAGCTCAACGCTGATCGGCGCGTGATCTGAGGGCTTTTCGCCGCCGCGCTCCGCTAAATGGATGCGATAGCTCTCGATATCGACGGACGGCGCAGCCGCTTTGTTCGCCCAGATATGGTCCAGACGCCGACCGCGATTTGATTTCGCCCAATCGCGCGCCCTATAGCTCCACCAAGTGTAGAGCTTCTGGTTTGCATCATGTGCATGACGCGCCACATCCATAAACCCGCCCTTGTCGATGACGCGTTTTAGCCCGTCAGTTTCGACTGGCGTGTGGCTGACCACATCCAGCAATTGCTTGTGCGACCAGACGTCTTGGGGTTCTGGCGCAATGTTGAGATCTCCAACAACGATGAGGGAAGGGCCGCTCGCCCGCGCGGCGTAACCTGCCTCCATCCGGGCGAGAAAGTCGAGTTTGTGGGCGAATTTGTCATTCTCTTCCGGGTCAGGCACGTCGCCGCCCGCCGGGACATACAAATTGTGCACGTCCACGCCATTTATTCTGGCGGCGACAATGCGCGCGTGGCCATGCCGGCAAAAATCGGGCGCCTCGATCTCTTCAAGGGGCAGACGCGATGCGATCGCGACGCCATGCATGCCTTTTTGTCCGGCGATCGCGATGTGCTCTAGGCCGACTTCGTTGAACGCCTTTGTAGGAAACTCGGCCGCCTGGCACTTGATTTCCTGCAGACAAAGGATGTCGGGCCGATGCTCGACCGCAAAGGACTTCACGCGATCCGCGCGAAGGCGAACGGAATTGATATTCCAACTGGTAATTTTGAGTTTAGGCATCGCGCGGGTTTAGGCCGCGCAATCCGGCGCGACAAGCCAGGAATGTTGAGCAAAGAGGCGCGAGACAAAAAAAGCGCGCCTAACCGCGGGGACAGTTAGACGCGCTGCGCCTCGGGGCGCTTTTGGCCGGGAGGGGATAGTCTCCGGCCTCATCAACGGCGGTCTCAAGCCTGCGGGGGGAAATCAAGCGATAACCGCCGCCGATCGACGTGACAATTAAGCCACACCACACTGAAAATTGCAACTTAACAGAGCTTAACATTTTCGTGTTGCATTGTCGCACCACGCAGCGGTCACACCGCTAAATAGTGCTAACGGCGGCGGTCATCCTCGTCTTCCGGGTCTTCGATGACGAAAAGGCGGGCGGGGAGGCGTACGCCCGTTTCAATGTCAAATAGCGCCACACGGGTCACCCCGCCTGACGGATCGACGGTTGTCCAGCCTTGAAGGCCGAAATCAGCTTCAGAAAATTCGAGGATCAACCGACCTTCGGCCTCGCCGGAATTGTCCTCCAGCGCGACGTAAAAACGACCATCGACATGGCGTACGTCCACCACGTCTCCATCTTCGGCTAGATTAATGCGCTTCTTTAAGAAAAGGTCCAAAGGCGTTGAATTTAAAGGCGCACGGTCAACGGTTTCCAACTCTGTGTCTTCGATCGCGACGGTCACGCCGTCTGCGATGATCAGCAAGGGTGTCGGGTCGGCGTATTCGAACCGAATACGGCCTGGACGGCGAAGGTAGAAGTCGCCGCGCGCCGTCGCGCCGTCAGGGGAGATCTGCAAGAATCCGCCTTTTGCGCTGGCCACGCCTTCCAAGGACGCGTTGGCTTTGGCGAGAATGTCGTCGCGGGTGATTTGCGGCGCGGGCGGCGGGGCGTCTGCTGGGATCGTATCCGGCGCAGCATCTACGGGAGGTAGGCTTTCTTCCGTCTCCAACTGTGCGTCGACCTCCAGCTCAGCTTCTGGCTGCGCTACCGGGGGTGACTGCGTCGAGGCCGCTGACGGCTGTTCGGTTTCCGCAATAACGATAGGGGAAGCCGCTTCCGGCCTCGGCGATGTCTCTGGGCGCGGACCCGTGTCTAGGACAATAGGGGTCGGCGTCGCGGCGACGTCGGACGCTTGATCCGCTGCGGCTACGAGAAGCGGAAAGAGGGCGGTCAATAGCAAGCTCATGGTGGGCACTGTCGGCGCCGCGCCGGGCGAAAACAAGACGCCCGCAAGGAAATTTCGCCGTTTTTCGCTGAACGCGCATTCATCGTGAGAGCGGCGGAGATCGCTTCGCTATGGCGCGGTGCGCCGTTCATTGCATAGGGTGCGGCGGACGAGCTCGCCATCCTTTAACCAGTGCCACGTGCGGGCCCGCGCGCCAGTTTGCGTGGGCGGAACAATCATCTCAAAGAAAACGACGCCGGGTTCGTCCTTGCGGACTAGATTCAACAGCACCACGCCGTCGCCAGCGTCCCATGCAGAGCCTGAAAAGGTCGGCAAATCCCACCAAATGCGCCCGTGGCGCCAAACGCCGGGCAAATCGGCGATTTCTACGCGCCCATCCGCCCAAGTGAAGCTGTTGTGCTGGATATAGGCGTGGGGCCCACCCCCGGGAAATTCGCACACGACTTGCGCGTCATGGGCGGTAATCTCGCCGGTTCTAACGTCGATATGCTGATAAACGCCGCGCCAAACGCCCTCATGCGCCAAAAAAGCGGGGGCATGCTCGGCTAAAACGCTGCGCCAATCACTCATCGGACCGGCTCGCCCCTCATCAAGCGGGGTAAATCGCCGAATACGCCGCCCGCTTCGGCGGCCATAGCGCGCCGAAGACCGGCCATTCGCCCAGACAATCCCATGCCGACGCCCGCAAGGGACCGGATCGGCCGGGGCGCCCGGAACACACGCGCCAATCCCTCGGTAGCCGACGCCATGGCCAGCGTGTCGAACCGGCGCCAGCGATTGTAAGGTTCCAAAGCGGTTTCCGCGCCAATGTCCAAACCAACCTGACGTGCGTCGGCGATGGTCTCCACAAGAGCCGCCACGTCCTTCAGCCCCAAATTCACGCCTTGGCCCGCGAGCGGATGAATGACATGCGCCGCGTCGCCTGCAAGCGCGACGCGATCGGCGGCAAAACTCTCGGCCATGCGCAATGAGAGGGGATAGGCGAAACGGTGGCCGATGAGCTTGAAAGGGCCGATAAACTCGCCGGCGCGCAGCCTTAGCTCCTCCTCGAAATCTGGGTCCGACATCGCCTTCAGCGTCTCCGCCGTATCTTTGGGCTCGGTCCAAATGATGTTCGCGCGGTTGTCCGGCAGGGGAAGAACCGCCAGCGGCCCGGTTTTGAGAAAAACCTGCCGAGCTGCGCCCTGATGATCATTTTCAAGCTGCACGCTCGCGGCAAGCGCGGT
>JBCCMB010000170.1:0-5451 GCA_039026555.1 Pseudomonadota bacterium | reverse complement strand
TTCGGGCGTTGTCGTCTTCAGATAGGGCTGCACATAAGCGTGCTGCGCGTAAAAATTTGTGAGGTCCGGAACGAGGTCCTTCACCACCGGCTGGTGCGGGAGCGGAGCGATCGTAATGGCGCCGCCGCCAAACTCGTCATGCCCCTTGGTGCAGGCGATCGTGTTGCGTCCGCCAATCGACATCGCGCAGGAGCCGCACACGCCTTCGCGGCAAGAGCGCCGGAATGACAAAGTCGGATCAATTTCGTTTTTGATATGAATCAGAACATCCAACACCATTGGGCCGCATTTGTCCAAATCGACCTTGTAAGTGTCGTAGCTCGGATTCTCGCCCTTTTCGGGATCATAGCGGTAGATCTTGAAAGTTTTGAGTTTCTTCGCCCCCTCAGGCTTTGGCCAAGCCTTGCCCTTTTTGGGCTTGGAGTTCTTGGGGAGCGTGAGTTCGACCATATCGCGTCTACCTTAAGTCGTTCAAATCGCGCGCACTGTAGCGGCGTTTATTAAAAAACATAGGCTGAACTTAAACTTGGTCGACCACCAAGCCGCGTCCAGCCTTGGGGCGCGTTGTCGCAGTATGCCGGCCGTTACGTCAATTCGGCATTTGAACGAGTTTTTGTTGCGCTTCCCTTACGGCGGGCTAGGTTTCCCTCAAATAAGATCAAAATGCCGCACCCCGTAAAACGGGCGAAACGACGGCGCTGGGAGAGATGTATGACAGACGCCGCCGCCCCAACCGCATCCGCCGCACCTATTGGCGGTGCAGCGGGCTTCGGAAGCCAAGGCTACAGAGCCTATGTGCTCGGCGCGTTGTTGGTGATCTATACCTTCAACTTTATCGACCGGATTTTGATCGGGCTTGTGGCGGAGCCTATCAAGCTTGAATTCGGGCTTTCAGACACAATGCTGGGCCTTCTTGGGGGCCCTGCATTCGCGATTTTGTATACGGCTTTGGGCATCCCGATCGCTCGTCTCGCGGAGCGCGCGAACCGCGTCACGATTATCGCGGTGTCAGTATTTGTCTGGAGTTTGATGACGGCCCTTTGCGGCGCGGCCACGACGTTCTGGATGTTGGCGGCGTTTCGCGTCGGCGTATCCATCGGCGAAGCCGGCTGCACGCCGCCAGCCAATTCGCTTATCGCCGATTATTTCAAACCCTCCAGCCGTGCGGCCGCGTTGTCGATCTATGCAATGGGCATCACAATCGGCGGCGTCTGCGCGGGTCTTTTCGCCGCCCTTTTGATCGACCAATTCTCATGGCGCGCTGTGTTCTACGCGGTAGGCGCCCCCGGTATTCTGGTCGCGATTATCGCGAAATTGACCATCAAAGAGCCGCCGCGCGGCTACACCGATCCTCCCGGAACATCGCGCGAGAAGGCGAGCTTCAGCGAGGCGCTGAAAACGCTCTCCGGCAAACCGACGTTCTGGCACATGGTGGCCGGCGCCACGCTCGCTTCTTTTGTCGGCTATGCATTGTCGAACTTCACCGTGTCGTTCTTCGTACGCACCCATGAACTAGGATTGTCCGACGCCATCCTGCTGGCCGGCGTGTTCATTCTAACCTTCGGCGCGATCGGCACTTATCTCAGCGGCTTCCTCGCAGAGCGCCTTGTCGCGAAGCACAAAAACGTACTGGCTTGGCTGCCGGCGCTCGGCTTCGTCATCGCGACGCCCGCTTACATTATCGGCTTCAACGCGTCGAGCATCGTGATCTCGACGCTATTTTTGATGGTCGCGGCGCTGACGCATTATTTCTATCTGGGTCCGATGTATGCGATCGGCCAAGGCGTGGTGGATGCGCGCATGCGAGCCACGGCGATTGCTATCCTGCTCTTTATTGTAAACCTTATCGGCTATGGCGGCGGTCCGATCTTTATCGGCGTGCTGAGCGACATCATCGCTAATATGAGCTTAAGCGGCTCAGACCTAACCGTCGGCGCATGCAGCGCAGAAGGCCTCACCGCCGACCAAGACGCGCTGTGCAGCCAAGCCAGCGCAGACGGATTAAGACTCGCCGCGTCGATCACTGTGCTGATCTATCTATGGGCCGGCGTGCACTACATGCTGGCGGGCCGGACTTTGCAGAAAGACATGGTCGCCGCATAATTACCAAAGTCTAGCTTCGGACCCGCGGATTTCGCGAACGATCTCCACATGATGTCAAAAGCTTCGCGGTATCTTCGCATCTACTGGGCTAGATGGAAGGTTGCCATGCGCGGATTTGAAGAACGGCGCCAAGCCGGCGAAACACAATTGGTCTACCACCAAGCGTTAGAATTTCGCGCCCGCGCGATGGGCGCCAAAATGCTCGGCGTCTGGGCCGCAGAGTTGATGGGACAAGAGGGCGAAACCGCCGTTTGTTACGCGGAAGATTTGGTCCGCGCCGGCGTCCTGGCGGGCGATCCTGTCGAGCGGGTTCGCGCCGACATGAGAAGCGCCGGTTTTGCGCCGGGCGATCGCGCGCTCCGTCTCCAATACGACATGTTCCTGGACGAGGCGCGCGCGACCATCGCGACGCTTTAAGTCGATCGCCTAGGCGGCGGCCGCCGCGGCTTTGAGCGCGCCTGCGATTTCAGCTTCCGACATGGTTTTGTCGACCTTGCCGATGACGCGTGCGTCGTCGAGGTCGACAAGCAGCAATTGACCCGTTTTCACAGTCTCGCCGAGCCAAGCGCGCACGGCGCCATCCACGCCGGCTTCGTCCGCTGCAGCATAGAAAGCCTCAGCGTCCTTAGCGGTGTAGTCCAAGGTCACGAATTCGACGCCGTCGACGCCAGCGTCTTTGACCGCGTTCACTTTGGGATCGAGAGTTTGGCAGGATCCGCACCAATCCGCATAGACAAGAACGGCGGCGAGCGAGGCGTCTTCCGCGACTGCCTGTGCTGTTGCGGCGAATGGAGCGATGACAACCGCTGCGGCGGCGAGCAATGAACGCATAAATAGACCCTTCAAGCTGGTGTTTAGCCGCAGTATTGCGCTAACCGGGCCGTCGTGCGCCCTACGATCGCTTCACAAGCCCTCACGCTTGCGTGAGCTTATTTAAGGCTTGAGCGGGCGATTTCGTCCCCTCGTTCCGGCTCCTTCCTCAAACGGCACCGAATACACGCTGAAACGTCGTGTCGACTTGCTTGAAATGGTAATCGAGGTCGAACAAGCTTTCGATCTGAGTATCTGAGAGCTTCGCCGTTACGTCCTCATCAGCCTTCAGGTGATCAATAAACGGCCCCTCCCCGCGCCACGTCTTCATGGCGTTGCGCTGGACCATGGCGTAGGCGCTCTCGCGGCTCGCGCCCGCTTCGACCAGCGCCAGCAGCACGCGCTGGGAGTTATGCAACCCGCCAAGGCGATTGAGATTGGCGAGCATATTGTCCGGATAGACGACGAGGTTTTCGATAACGCCGGCCAAACGATGCAGCGCGAAATCCAAATGAATGGTCGCGTCCGGCCCGATGCCACGCTCGACGGAGGAGTGCGAGATATCGCGCTCATGCCACAAGGCGACATTCTCCATCGCCGGCGTCACGGCGGAGCGAACCAAGCGTGCAAGACCTGTCAGATTCTCCGTCAGAACTGGGTTGCGCTTATGCGGCATGGCCGAAGAGCCCTTTTGCCCTTCTGAGAAGAACTCTTCCGCTTCTAAGACCTCGGTTCGTTGAAGATGGCGAATTTCCGTTGCGAGGCGCTCAATCCCGCTGGCGACGACGCCCAAAGCCGCAAAGAAGGCGGCATGTCGGTCGCGCGGGATCACTTGCGTGGAGACCGGCTCGGGAATGAGCCCCAAACGCTCGGCGACCCTCTCTTCTACGCGCGGATCAATGTTAGCGAAGGTGCCGACCGCGCCCGAGAGCGCGCATGTCGCAATCTCCTTTTTGGCGGTTTCTAAACGCGCGCGATTACGCACCATTTCGGCGTAATAGCCGGCCAGCTTCACCCCGAACGTGGTCGGCTCTGCGTGGATACCATGACTGCGTCCGATCGTCGGCGTCAGCTTGTGTTCGAACGCGCGGGTCTTCAGCGCCTCGAGCAGACGATCGACGCCGGCGAGCAGCAAATCGCTCGCACGGACCAATTGCACCGCTAGGCAGGTGTCGAGCACGTCTGATGACGTCATCCCTTTATGGAGAAAGCGCGCCTCTTCGCCGACATGTTCCGCCACGCTTGTCAGAAACGCGATAACGTCATGCTTTACTTCGCGCTCGATCTCATCGACGCGTTCGGCGTTAAACCCGCCGCGTTCGCGCGCCGCCTGCGCTGCTTCGGTTGGAATAACTCCCAATTCGGCCATCGCCTCGGCCGCGAGCGTTTCGATCTCCAGCCACACGCCGTATTTCGCGTCATTCGTCCAGATGGCCGCCATTTCTGGGCGGGCGTAGCGAGGGATCATGGCGAGGTCCTTACAGGGAAAGCGTCAACGCCCCGGCTTTAGCCGGCTCCACCCCTCACAATCAAGCGCTCGGCGCGTTGTCTTGCATCGCAGCAAGTCCGCACTGCTTAGCCCGCGTCCGTTTCCAATTGTTCGCGCGCGACTTTAAGCATCTCTTCCATCTGAGTTTTGATTTGATGATCGGTGCGCTCGACGCCCGCCTTGTCGAAATCCCCGCGAACTTTTCGGAAGACATCGTCGTCGCCGGCTTCCTCAAAATCGGATTTGATCACTTCTTTGGCGTAGGCCTCAGCGTCGGCGCCCGTCAAACCCATGAGTTCCGCCGCCCAAAGGCCGAGCAGCTTGTTGCGCCGCGCTTGCACTTTGAATTCAAAAGCTTGGTCGGTGGCGAATTTCGCCTCTTCGGCTTTTTCGCGTTTGTCGAAGCTGCTCATCGCTCATCTCTCCACTTGATGTCGCTCGTCGCTGCGCACCTTTGTTTCGGCGCGTGGCTTCGATATAAACGGCCCACTGCGGAAGAAAACCGTTTTGTGGTGTTTTGCAGAGGTTGGAAGTTCCAAAGCCGTGATATAGGGGCGTTTCGAGCGGCGTCGAAGCTGAGTCGCGAATGACCGTTCTTGTCCGGTAGACCCCGGTCCTTTTGGGAGTGCACCGCCATGCCGCGCGGCCGTAAAATCTATGAAGGCAAAGCCAAAATCCTGTATGAGGGTCCCGAGCCGGGAACCCTGATCCAATATTTTAAAGACGACGCCACCGCGTTTAACGCTGAAAAGCGCGCAGTTTTGGACGGCAAGGGCGTGCTGAACAACCGCATTAGCGAGTTCATCATGGTGCGGCTTGGCGGCATTGGCGTGCCGACGCATTTCCTCAAACGCCTCAATATGCGCGAGCAATTGATCCGCGAGGTTGAGATCATCCCGCTTGAGGTGATTTGCCGAAACGTCGCGGCTGGGTCTATCGCCAAGCGGCTCGGCCTCAAAGAAGGCGACCCGCTACCGCGCTCCATCATCGAATTTTGCTATAAAAAGGATGAATTGGGCGATCCGCTGGTGGCGGAGGAGCACATCACG
>JBCCMB010000169.1:0-5475 GCA_039026555.1 Pseudomonadota bacterium | reverse complement strand
GTCATCTTTATCGATCGCTTGGCGGATCGGCATCGCCGTCGCCGCGCCGATCGTCGCAATGCTTGTCTTTGCGAGCCTTTACACGCAGCAATATTTCAATGTCGCCGAGCGCATGAAGCAGGTTCAATCGGTCGTTGGCTTTAGTACCGATATCAGTCGTCTCGTGCACGAGCTGCAGCGTGAGCGCGGTCGATCGGCAGGCTTCATCGGAAGCGGCGGCGACGGGGAGTATGCGCGGGCGCTCGCAGACCAGCGCGTTCAAACAGATTTGATGCTCAATGCGTATGAAAGCGCACGTAAGAAATTGGACGTCGGCGGCACTCCAGACGATCTAAAGGAAAGTCTAGAAGCCGCCGAATTGTTACTTCTTGGGCTGAAAGATCAGCGCAACCGCATTGACCGGCTTAATGTGAGTATGGGCGAAACGGTTGGACCTTATACGGGCATGATCACCAGCCTATTGGAGGTCGTGGCCACAGAAACTCACGTGAATAGCGGAGAGGGCGGCTCTGAACATTTGGTCGCGTTCTTAGGATTGATGCACGCCAAGGAATATGCGGGCATTGAGCGAGCGGTTGGCTCAAATGCGTTCGCGTCCGGTGTCGTGACTCGCGAGAATCACAAACGCGCGTTGGACCTCGCGGCGCGCCAAGAAGCGTTCTTTGTCGAGTTTCGCGAGCTGATGGGCCCCGTGTGGACTGAAAAGTTGGACAACGTCCTCACAAGCACGGATGGTCAGGCTGTGCTCGATGCACGGGAAGTGCTGCATAATGGCGGTTATCTATCGGCTGTATCTGGCTATTCCGGCTCCGATTGGTTTGAACTTACGACGCGTCGGATTGATGCGCTTATGGCTGTTGAAGCCGAGTTAGGCGCTCATTTGATCAATCAAGCGGCGACACGAGAGCCTGAACTGCGCCAAGCAGCCTATATCACGCTCGCAATCGCCGGCTTGGTCGCGATCGGCACGATTGTGCTGTCATACACGCTGATGGTCAGCGTGGTGACGCCGATTAAGCGCATTACCAAATATCTCGATCGCCTTGCGGATGGCGACACGACGGTGGTGATCAAAGGGACGACGCGAAAAGATGAAATTGGCGTTCTCTCCCGCGCCGCCTCGGCGTTTCTAAAAGCCACGCGTGAACGCGAGGAAATGATCAAGCAGAAGTCCGAGTTGGATAGGAAATCGGTCGAGGAACGTCGCCGATTGCTGACAAATATGGCGGAAGACGTGAAAACCGCCGCCAAGGAAAGTGTCGGCGGCGTCGCGGCGACTGCGGACGATCTTGAGGCCGGCGCTGAACGCATGCGTCAAGACCTCGTGCGCGCCGGTGAACGGGCTAATGAAGCAGACGCTGCGACGTCCGCGACAATGGAAAAGACGGAACAAGCCACATCTCTCGCGAATGAGATCACGCTCGCGATCAGCGAAGTCGCCGAACAGATCGATCGGGGCAATTTGCTCGCCCGCGACGCGGTTGAAAAAGCGGCGCTGTCTCGCGATACAATCGGCGAACTCGAACAAGCCGCCCGCCAAGTCGGCGAGTTTGTTGAGATCATTTCAGATCTGGCCGAACAGACCAATTTGCTGGCTCTAAACGCCACCATCGACGCGGCGCGCGCCGGCGAGATGGGCAAGGGCTTCGCCGTTGTCGCCTCCGAAGTGAAGGGCTTGGCCGAGCAAACCAATAAATCCACCGCTCAAATATCCGAACGCGTGCAACAGATCCAAGAGCGGACCGAAAGCGTGGTCGAGGCGATGACGCAAATCGCTAATTCCATCGACTCCATAGGCGATGTGACGGGGTCGGTCGCCGCCGCGATGGAAGAACAACGCGCCACGACGAGTTCCTTTGCCGAATTCATCGAAGAAAACCGTCAGTCGCTGCATGGCGTTGCGTCGCAAATCTCCGAGGTGGCGGAAATCGCGGGCGGCGCCGCTCAAATGGCGTCGGACATGACCGCCCAGGTCAAAAACATGGCTGAGACGTCAAATGACGCCGCGCGGGTCATTCCGGAGATTGTCGAAAAGTCGATTGAGCTGGCGGACAACAAGACCGCAGCCGCCTAAACATCCTTGCGAGCGAGATCGCGATAAACGATCCGCTCGCCGTGCGCTTTGCACGTCTCAGACAGATATTCTGGCAACACGCTCGCCACCGCCTCCGGCGTGGGCAGCGTTTCCGGGTTTTCCCCCGGCATCGCACGAAACCGCATATCCGTCCTTGTCGCGCCCGGATCAAAAAGATTAACCCGCAGCGTGGTCGCAGCCGTCTCGTCGGCATAGCTGGCGATCATAGCGTCGAGACCCGCTTTCGAGGCGGCGTATGCGCCCCAAAAGGCGCGAGGTCGGACCGACGCCCCTGACGACACAAAAACGGCGCGTCCCGCGGGACTTGTGCGCAAAAGCGGATCCAAGGCGCGGATCAACCGCCAATTTGCGTTTAGATTGACATTGATCGTTTCTTCAAAACTCGAGGGCGACAGCGTCTGCAGGGGACCGATCGTGCCAAGGACGCCGGCGTTTCCGAGCAAACCATCCAGCCGGCCAAATCGGTCTAAAAGCGCGGCGGCTAGCCGATCTATGGATGCGCTGTCCTTCAGATCCAGAGGGACCAGCGTCATGGCTTCGCCGGTCTTGGCGCGGGCCTCATCATCGAGCGCGGTAAGCGCATCTTCGGATCTTGCGACGGCGACGACATGGTTTCCCGCCTCCGCCAAAGCCAGGGCCGCTGCCCGACCGATGCCCTTGGAGGCGCCGGTGACAAGAACAATGCGTTTGTTGGCCATCTAATCGTCCAGCAGCGACAATTGTTCTTCTTTCGCCGCCATATCGTCGTCCAAATCGATAAGGCGCGTTGGATAGTCTCCGGTAAAGCAGTGATCGGCGTATTGCGGCGCCGCGTCGTCCCGCTTGACTTCGCCTAGCGCACGATAAAATCCCTCAAGAGAGATAAAACCAAGGCTGTCGACGCCCAAATACTTCGCCATTTGCGGCACACTCATCTCGCTGGCGAGCAATTCGCCTTTCGAGGGCATGTCGATCCCGTAAAAGTCCGGGTATTGGATAGGCGGGCTGGCCACCCTGAAATGGATCTTCGCCGCGCCCGCCGCGCGCACCATCTGAACGATACGTTTAGAGGTGTTGCCGCGAACGATGCTGTCGTCGACAAGGACGACGCTTTTACCCTCTAATTGCGATCTATTGGCGGCGTGTTTGCGAGAGACGCTGCGCTGTCGGCCTGTTTGCGTGGGCTGAATGAAGGTTCGGCCCACATAATGATTGCGGATAATGCCGAATTGGAACGGCGTGCCGCTGTGCTCGGCGTATCCAAGCGCTGCTGGATTTCCGCCGTCGGGGACTGGGCAGACGATATCGGCGTCCAAGGCGGGTTGTTCGTCCGCCAATTGACGGCCCATACGACGCCGCACTTCATAAACGCTTTGGCCATGCATCACGCTGTCAGGACGGGAAAAATAAAGATACTCAAACACGCATGGACGTGCACGGCGCTGCGGGAAGGGCGTTAGGCTTTCAACGCCGTTTTCGGACACCACTACGACTTCGCCGTTTTCGATGTCGCGGATAAAGCTCGCGCCCACGGCGTCCAGCGCGCATGTCTCCGAGGCGAGGACGGGGGCGCCGTCAAGTTCGCCCAGGACTAGCGGGCGCAATCCCCAAGGGTCTCGCGCGCCGATGAGCTTTTTGTTTGTGAGGCCCACAAGCGCGTAGCCCCCTTCCAAATGTCGGATGGCGTCGACAAATCTATCAATCACCTTTGGTTTATCGGATCGCGCCACCAATTGCAGGATCACTTCAGTATCCATGGTGGATTGGAAAATCGACCCGTCTTCCACCAAGCTTCGCCGCAAAGCGCGAGCGTTGGTAAGATTGCCATTGTGGGCGATCGCGAAGCCGCCCGTCGACAGATCCGCAAAGATCGGTTGGATGTTGCGCAGCGCGACGCGTCCGGACGTAGAATAGCGATTGTGCCCAATGGCGGCCCGGCCCGTCAGGCGGTTAATCGCGGTTTTGCCGTCGGCGAAATTGTCGCCCACCAGGCCCATATGGCGTTCGGTATGGAAGCGCTTTTCTTCGTCGTCGAAGCTGGCGATCCCGCAGGCCTCCTGACCGCGATGTTGCAGCGCGTGCAGGCCTAGCGCGGTCAACACCGCCGCATCAGGTCGTCCAAAAACGCCGAACACCCCGCATTTGTGGCGCATGCTCGGAGCCTCGCTGGAAAAATCATCATCCAGCGCGGGGGATATAGGCGTCATTCAAGGTCTCGCTTAATTTGCGGCGGTTAAGTGAGATCGTCCGGGTTCGAACTTGTTTGGCCCTGTTCCAGGTTTTCATCAACCTTATTTTTGAAGTCGACCGCCATTCCGGGCACGGTTGCGATCACCCAATTGGCGGCGGATTCCGCGGCGGGGTATAGGCGCGCCTGGCGGATGAAATTGGGCTCGGCTTGATCCGGGATAACTTGCTTCATCAACATTACGAATAAGACCACCATCAGACCGCCGCGCGCTGCGCCGAAAAGCGCGCCGGCCACGCGGTCGAGAACGCCGATTTCAGGCGCAGAGTGGATTAATTTCGAGAGTTGCGCGCCGATATAGGCGGCCAAGCTGTAGGCCAGGAGAAAGCCGAGAACGACGAGCACGGCGTCGCCAGCGATTTCAGGCCAACCGGATGGCACCATTGCGCGCGCTGGGTCCCGAAACAACGCCACTGCGATATAAGCCGCTGCGCCGCCTGCGATAAATGCAAGGACGGAGGACGCCTCGCGCATTAACCCGCGCCCAAGCGACATCACGGCCGACACGATAATCACGGCGAGAACGATGACATCGAAGGCGGTGAGGGGGCCGGAAAAAAGATCGCTCATGCGGAGGTCTCCTTGTGAAGCGCCTTCGTTAGATCATGTAAGCTGGATAGCCCATGAACGGTCATGCCGTCGACCTCTGTAGGCGCCCCTTGGGGGGCGAATGCATGTCGAAACCCCAGTCTCGCCGCTTCTTTAAGCCTTGGTTCCATTCGACCGACCGGACGAATGGCGCCGGAAAGCGACACTTCGCCGAAAAATACGGCCTCAGAGGGGGCTGGGGCGTCGAAGGCGGACGTCGCGAGCGCGGCGGCGGCAGCGAGGTCGCCGGCGGGTTCATTGATTCGGTATCCGCCTGCGACGCTGAGATAAACGTCACGATTGCCAAAGACGAGACCGCAACGGGTTTCAAACACGGCGAGCAACATGGCGAGGCGGGAATTGTCCCATCCTACCACCGATCGTCGGGGCGAGCCCAAAGCGGCGGGTCCGGCGAGGCCTTGCACTTCTGTGAGCACCGGGCGCGAACCTTCCATCGCCGCAAACACCGCCCGTCCGGCGACGTCGTCCTCCGCGCCGCCAAGGAAAAAGAGCCGAAGGGTCATGAGCGCCGTGCAGGCCTGTCTCCGTCATCTCAAACACGCCG
>JBCCMB010000168.1:0-5487 GCA_039026555.1 Pseudomonadota bacterium | reverse complement strand
TGGGCGCTGGAACAATTCACAGGCCTAGCCAAAACGATGGCGGGAAAGACCGGCATCGTTGCGGCGCCGCTCTTTCATATGAACGGTCAGTTCCACCTCTTGAACATGCTGTCGGTCGGCGCGCGTGTCGTTCTGATGAAAAGCTTCTCGGCGCGCGGGATGCTGGACGCGATCTCAGCCCACGGCGTGACGCGCGTGACAGGAGTGCCAACAATGGCGGCGCTGATGGCGGAGGAAATCGAGAAAGGTCGCCCGTCAAATACACACTGCGTGACGCAGGTCGGGCTTGGCTCTTCGCCCTTGTCTCATCATTTGCTGGACCGCATTCAAACCGCCTTCCCCAACGCGGCGATCACCAACGGTTTCGGAACCACGGAGACGGGACCGGCCTCGTTTGGGGCGCACCCCGACGGCGTCCCAACGCCGCCCACGTCGCTTGGCTATCCTATGCCGGGCGTGGAGTTGAAACTGGTGGAAGGTCAAACGTCGAATGACGGCGTGCTGCACATTCGCAATCCCATGACCCTAAAGAGCTATTGGAGACGACCCCAAGCCAGCGCCGAGCGCATTGACGCCGATGGCTGGTACAAAACAGGCGATCGCATGCGCCGCGACGCCCAAGGCTTCTACTATTTTGTCGGCCGGGCCGACGACATGATGCAAGTTGGCGCAGAAAACGTCTATCCAGCAGAAGTCGAACGTTTGCTGGAGCATCATCCGGCTGTCGCCGAGGCTGTCGTCCTCGCCGTGCAGCACGCCACCAAAAACGAAGCGCCAGTCGCATTCGTGGTGTCTGACAAAACAGTATCTGAAGCCGATTTGAAGGCGTTTGCTCTGGCCGAGGGGCCGGCTTATGCGCATCCCAGGCGGATCTTTTTCGTCGACGAGCTGCCTCTCGCCTCAACCAACAAAGTTGATCGCAAACGCCTCGCTGAAACGGCGCTAGAGCAATTAGGCGGCAGCCTTTAAGGAGCCGATCCATTGGTCAGAATCAACGTCAACTGAGCGATCAAAGCGCTTCCTAGGAATGTGCCGCCAAAAACCAGAAGCGAGATAAGAACGAATTGAAAGCCGGTTCGGCGAAACAGCTGGACCTCTTTGTGGCCGAGACCAAGTGCGGCGAACGCCATAAGCGGTGTAATCGTCGGCAAGAAATTCACGCCGTCAATTGCGCCGCGCACCCAGTCTGCGCCCGGCACACCGGGCCAATTGACCACCATGGCCACCATCGAGACCCAGAAAAGGTCCGGAAAGCGGCGGATTGGAATGGCATGCGCCAGCGCGTATCCGGCGACGACAATGGCGTAAACAACCGCCAGCCCCAGCAATAGTTCCAGACCATAGATCCCAGTTACGATATGGGAAAAAGCGACCGCCAGAATCGCCAAAAAGCTTAGCCACGCGTCCCGCGCGACCCGGTTTAGCGCGCTCAAGGGCGGCGGCGTGTAGACAGGACTATCCGTCATTGGACACGTCCAGCTTTCCCCGCTTTCCGCTCAGCAATTTGAAATAGAGCTCCGCGGCCGGGATGGTGATGAAGATTGCGATGAACAGACCCGTCAGCCCGGTCATCAAGTTCGAACCCGCTGCGAGGGCTCCAATGAGTTCAGCTTGAGCAGGCGCCTCGGCTTGCAGAGACGTCGCGCAAGCGCCCGTCATGCTCGCGCTTCCGGTACCGCACGCCATAGCCAGTGCGCGAATGTCAAAGACATCGAGAGATGCGATGACGGGGGGCATTATAGCGAAGACGGCGGTTCCAAAAAAAGTGCCGCAAATGTAGACGGCTGTGACGCCGGTCGCCTCCGGCGTGTTCGGCCCATATTTGTCGAAAATGAAGGCAAGTCCGCCCTCTCGCGCGATGGAGAAAGTCGCGCCGATAGCCTCGCGTCCCATCTTGAAGCCGAGCACCGCCAACGGCATCGATAACAGCATTGTCCCCAGATTGCCGAGTTCCTGGGCCAGCAAAGCCGGCCCCGCTTCGATCAAGGCGTTCATTTGAGGCCCGATCCCGGCCGTCAAAACAACGATAAGCGGCATCACAGCCGGACTAACCAGCCGAGCCGCGCGCTGCCCAGCGCCTTCGCCGACGACCGCCTGGAGTGGCGCCACAACAGCAGGATTGAGGAGTAAGCCTGCGATAAACGCGAAGACCAACGGCAAAAGCACAATGGTGACGATGCCGAACGAAAATCTCTGGACGCCGATGAGCTGGCCGACGGCGATGGCGATGCAGACGCAGCCCACAATGAGCCAGCTTGGCGTGCGCTTCATGGTTTTGCCTCCGCCGCCCGGCACGCCGCTTCGAGCAAAGCCGGCACGTGACCGCGGCCCGCATCGCTCTCCAACGTTTTGCGAATGTGGCCCAGGCGAACCACGGCCAAGTCGAGGCTCGGAACGATGAATGTGTATTGTCCCCCTACCCCAAGGAAGAAGAACATATCGTCGGGCGCCGGCCAGCGATCTTGCGGTGCGTGGCGATTAAGCCAAACATGAAGCCCATAAACGCTATCGCTAAATCCGGTTGGCGGCTCCGCCATCCAATACTTGCCGCGCCATGCGGGGCTTGGGCTTGCGAAGTGCGAGAGCACGTCGCGATCCAACCCAATTTTTCGGGAATGAGCCGGCTCAACGAACAAACGTCCAAGCGCGAGCCAGTCGCGCGCCGTACCGTAAACATTGCCGGTCCCAAAAATGTGGCCGTAAGGGTCGGTCTCAAAAATCAAGCCGTTCGCGCCGGCGGGATGGAATAATCGTGTGTAAGGCCATGCCAGCGGATCTTCTCCGGCGGCGACAAGACGGTCTTCAAGCCCTGCGAGAAGCAAGAGCGTGTCGCCATTCTTGTAGGCGCCGAAACGCCCGGGCGGATGAAGCAAGGTGCGGGATGCGGCAAACGCGCGAATGTCAATCGCGCCCGAATAGATAAATCCATGATCGGGATATCCATGGCGCTCAGGCTCGTAGTCTTCCGCCCAAGGTGCGGAAAAGTCGATCCCGCTGCTCATCCGAAGGGCGTCGTCGAAGGTGATGGCTCGGCGCGGATCTCCAGAAGATAGCCATTCGCGCAGGGCGATAGGTTCATCCAGGCTGAGCAATCCATCCGAAGCCGCGCACGCGATAAGCAATCCGACGGCGGATTTGCCCATGGACCAGCTCTCCAAGCGCATGTCCGCCTCTGCGCCCGCGCCGTAACGTTCCGCCACCAACTTACCCTTGTGGACAATGGCCACCGCTGCTGTGCCAGTGTCCGGATTGGTTTGAAAAGCGGCGTCTAGAGCAGGAATGAAATTAGGATCAGAATGGTCGGCCAAGGAAATTGCACGGCGCGCGTCCTGATCTAACATCGGCTCAAAGAACACGTCCTTTGCGCCGATCGGCAATAAGACGCAGCCATGGGCCCCGGTGTCGATTGCCGTGCGTGTTTGCCCGTTCCATTCGGCGGTGACTTGACCAGAAACACTTATATCCAGAGCGGCGGTTCCTCCATTTGAAAGGTCCGTGCGCACCGAAGTCTCAACAATATCGTCAAGTGAACGCTTGGAGACATGAAGGCCAGAGCAAACCGATTTCGCAATTAGTCCCAATTCCATGAGGGCCAAATCGCTATCGCTTGGGAGGCCCCGGACACGGGTATGGTTGCCGCTGGAAATCGCAGGCGAAGTGACGGAGTGTTCGGTTTCGCTCGCCACGCCTCAGCGCCTCCCTGTGCCCGTTAAAGTGTATACACTTTATTCAGTTCGACAATCACTATCGCCGCCAGCGGCGCACAAAAGCGGCGATCGAGAAAACCAATAGCCAGCACGCCAAGAGCCCGGTTACGAAGGCGACCGGCGCAAGCCACCAGGCGCCGCCGCGTGTTGCGTGGATCGGAAACATGGCGTTGGCCGCCTGCAGGCCGCTATCGGCCGCGGTGAGATCGCGTGACGAGAGCAATATTGCCTTAGTGGCGTCTACATTGATTTCCGAACGGCCGTTGGGGTGCCATTCGGCGGCCCGGCGCGTACGCATATAGATTGCGCCGTCTTGTCCCGGGTTAGGTGTAAAGACGAAGACGATCTTATCATCGTCAAAGGCTGATTCCGCCGCTGTGAGAACAGCGGTCCAATCGGGGCGGTCCTTAGGAAAGGCCGGGACGCCGATTTCGGCGCGCGCTGGAGCGTTTCCGCCTGCAACAGAGCCGAAAACACTTTTGGTTTGGTCCGGGAAGGCGGTCGCCACGCCCGTCAAAAACAGCACGCCAAGCGGCAACGCCAACACCACGCCCCACGCGCCATGCGCCCGCAGCATCGAGCGTCTATCCGCCTTGCGGGGCGCCAATCGACCCGCCGAAAATCCGCGCCGGCCCGGCCACCAAATCCATACGCCGACCAGTATAAGTCCCACGCCCGCAAGCCCGACAAACCCGACCAGCGTCTCTCCAAAGTCGCCCGCAACCAAATGAGCGTGGATCTCAAAGAAAACGGTTTCGGGCCGCTCGTGCCAGAAAAAGCGATCAGAGAACGCATCCGCGCCGGGTGCGAAATAGGCGCGCTCATCGCTCATAAGCCATACATCGTAATAGGGTCGGTCGGCTTGAGGCAGCCGAACGAGGTTCCAGCTGAGATCCCCCGCCAACTCATCAATCTTGGCGAGGTCTCGTCCCTTCTCGCCGAGCGTCAAAGTTGACTGATCGGCAAATAGCTCAGGCGCACGCAATTGGATCATCTGCTGGTCGAGCACCAAGGCGACGCCGCTGACGATAATCGCACCAAGAGGCAACGCGACGGCGACCCCAAACCAAAGGTGCAAGCGGCGAAGCCACTTCAGAACTGGCTTGGACGCGCTAGCCATTCAAAGGCTCAGACACTGTCAAGGATCGCGGCGCATGTAGTTCCTCGGTCAGCCGGTCGAACCGGTCGAACAGGGATATGAACGCTAGGATAACAGCCGTCACCAGAACGCCGTTCAAGACGAACACGCCAACCCAGCCCACGCCGCCAGCTACTAGCCCCCCGATGAGTAAAGATCCGCCATACCCAAGAAACCAGGCGGATTGCTGCACGGTGAAATCCGTTCCTGGTTGATTAGGGCCAGTCCATTTCAGACGCGCAGCGTAGAACGTCATGCGGATAGGAGCGGTCATCAAAGCGCCCCAAAAAATGATCCCAATTAGGATGGGAACCGTCGTCGTGTCCTGGGCGGCGAGCCACAAAAATGGCGGTAAAGCGAAGATACCCAAGACTAGGGTGATCCAGGCGGTGCGCTTTACGCCTAGGCGGCGGATCGTGAACGAGCCTACCGCGATCGAAATCGCGGCGCCGACGCTAGCCGCAACGCCAATGGCGACGCCAATCTCGGAGAGTGAGAAGCCCTTGGAGTTCAGAAAAACCCCGATCACGGCTGCGGGAATCTGTACAGCGAAGGCGAAGCAGAAAGTCAGCAATACGATGTGCCGGTTCACAGGCTCGCGCAGATACGTCCAGACCTTTGCCGAGTGGTCCTTCGGCCGAG
>JBCCMB010000167.1:0-5500 GCA_039026555.1 Pseudomonadota bacterium | reverse complement strand
TTGAGATCGGCTCGTTCAAGACTTGCCCCGCGCCAGTCCCTGGTGCGCTCGTGCGAAATGATGCGCGCACAAAGCGCCCACAATCGACAATTCACCGGCCAAGCCGGTTGCTGCGATCACCTCCGCCAAAGCCCGCGCCTTGCCGTTTCCCTTGAGACCCAGAATATCGAGACCGGCCGATTGCGTCGGCAAACCTGTGCCGCCGCCCACCGTGCCGACGATGATGTTGGGCATGGTGACGGAGACAAAAAGCGTTTCGCCGTTCTCATCCTCGCGTCTTTCCGCCCGCGTGACGCCCACGGCGCTTTCGGACACGCAGGCCGCGTCCTGTCCTGTGGCGAGATAAAGCGCGGCCAAACCATTGGCCAAATGCCCTTGCACGCCGATTGTACCCGACATGACGCCGCCCAGCGCGGACATGCGCCAATACTCCTCCATGCGTTTAGCGGTCGTATGCAGATGCGAGCTGATCAGCGCTTCCGGCAACTCCACAGACGCCGTCGCTTTTCGACCGCGCACGCCCATGAAGGAGAGGTTGGACGCTTTCTTGTCGCCGGAAAAATTCGCCTCGACGAACCAATAGCGCGGCGTGATCGGGCAGGACGCTTCAATCTCCTCGCACAGGGCTTGGGTGGCGATCGTCACCATATTCTGTCCCGCCGCATCGCCGGTCGTGAAGGTGCACGCCAGATAAACGTTCGCGCCATCGATATGCGGTGTGATTTCGCAGAGCTTGCCATGCCGGGTCGTCGCTTCAGCGACCGAGACAAGGCGGTCGGTGTTTTCCAAAACCCAGCCTAAAAACGCGCCGGCTTGAGAAATGGTGTCGAACGCGAACGCCGGCGCACGCTGTACGCCTTCCGCCAGCAAGGCGGTGGTGCAGCCGCCCGCCACTGAGATAAGCCGCGCGCCCCGCCCATAAGATGCGACCAAGGCCGCTTCGCTGGTGGCGAGCGGAATATAGTAATCATCCTGCGCGAAAATACCCCGCACGCGCAGCGGGCCGATGACCCCCACCGGCAAGCGCAATTGGCCTATGTAATTTTCGATATTGTTGGAATAGGTCTCCAAATCACCCTGAGCCTGTTGGTCGTACAGGGTCGCCATTGTCGCTTCATCGGCGTCGGTCTGCGCCAACAAGGTGCGCCAATGCGCGGCGGTGAAGGACGCATCCAATCGTTTGGTTTGCCGGATCCAAGGTTTCAGCTTCGTCTCAGCATCCGGCGCTTGGCCGGCCATAACCTCATCCAGCGATTTGTCGCGCAAAATCGCCGCCACCATCCGCTTCGCCGCTGATAATGCGCTGGACATAAACGCTCCCGCTTCCCGCCCTATCTAGCGCGCACCCTAGCGGACAATGCGCGCAACACGCGACAGGAATCAGGCGGTTTTGGGGTTGGGGGGCAGGCTCATGACGCGATCACAAGAACTTATCCACCCCGCTCGGCTCACGGCGATCATTGAACATTCGCAAATCAATGAGGATTAAATGGCCGATCTAACCCGCCTCGACGATATAACATGCGCCGATTGGAGCAAGGAATTCTTCTAACTCGAAGCAAAGATCAAAATGGCGATTTCAGAACGCGATCGCCTGAAAGACCTGATAACCAACGCCCGCGCCGAACTCGCCGACCTCCAGAAACTGCAGCCGCCACAGCCGCCTACGCGCGGGCCCAGTCGAGGGCCCCGCCATGGCCTCAGCCGAGCGGCGGAGGTTCTCGACGGATTGAACGACGCACGACGGATCGGGGAAGCGCCAAGAAACGCTGTTAAAAAAAACGGCTCATCGCCTCGAAGGAACGCGAAATCCAGGAACTCAACCGCCGCAAAGGACAAATTCAGGAGTGTATCAAGTCGGATCTAGCGAGAATGGTCCAACTCGCCGAATTTTTCCGAGAGAAACCATGTCCCGGCCTAAACCTCACAATCTCAGACAGACTTGAAGCGTCAGCCGAGGCGAGAAGATAGCAAAACCGAAGCGCCGCTCGGGTTGGTTCGCCTACTCGTCCGGTATAGGCCGTATCCCCTCCAAGCGGAAAATCTCTGTCGCTAAGTCGTCGAAGAACGCCTGGGAGTCGGCGATCGCCGCATCCGGGGCGATCGTATCCGTTTCAGGCGCTGGCGGAACAGCGTTCTTCGATCGGGACATCGCGAAGTATCCGCTCGCTTTGCTGAACTTCCCCTGGGCGCTGTCGCGCATCACCCACATCTGATCCTGCGTTAGATATTTATCCGTATCGGCCCACCACTCAAAGGGCGCGGTAAGGCCGTAATAATGTGCAAGCCAGAGCAGTTCGTAAAAATAATCCGGCGTCCTCGTCGGATAATCAAACCAATGAAAGGCGAGAAGACATTTAATCGCCTCTCGATTTCCCATTTCAGCGGCGGCGCTCACCAAACTATAGAGGCCGACCGCGTCGCCAAACTCGTTTCTCGGCTGGTCGTGCGGGTGTTCTTCGCCCTTAAACCGCCGGCGCCCACTTGAGGAGAACTCAATCGGACAGGACCCGTCCCATAACGCGGCTTGACGCGGGTTTGCGTCATGCCAACCGGATATCGGTTCCAAAGGCGCAGACACATTTGACCGCGCATCTGGAAGCCGGCTTTGCGCCAGAAGCGTCGCGCCGACGCCCATCAACGCGCCGATGACAAGAAAGATGATCGGTTTGATCCAACTCATAACCGCCCCCAAATAAGCGTTCCAGAGGCCTTGCGAGACCACAAGCTATCGTATCAGGCTCAATTCGCGCGCGCATGCTGCAGGGCCTCCAAACGCGAAATCTCCGCGGCGATTTCGTCGAAAAAGGCCTTTCCTTCCGCTTGTTTGACATCAACGGGCGTCGAATCCATCTCAGGGTCGGCCCCGAAGCCGCGCTTCGACCGGGATTGTGCGAAATAGGCCGAGGCTTCTTCAAACTTGCGTCGCGCACGCGCGCGCAAACTCGCCCTTAAGGACGGCGTCAAATGGTTATGCGTATCGGCCCACCACTGATAGGGCGCGGTCAGGCCGTAATCGTGCGCGAGCCAAAGGTATTCGTAGAAGACTTGGGGCGTTTCAAACGACCCGTCAAACCAGTGATAGATCAGAACGCATTTGATTGCGTCGCGATCGCCCATATCCGCTGCGGACAACAAAACGTTGCGGAATCCAATGAAATCGCCCAACGCGTTCCTCGGCTCGAAGGGAAGATGTTCAACCCCCTCAAACGCCAGCAAGCCGACCGGGTCTACCTTAATTGGACAAGACCCGTCCCATAGCGCCGCTTGGCGCGGGTGCGATTCGAAGATGGGCTGCGAGGGTTCAAACGGCGAAAACACGTCCGGCGGCGGCTCAGGAAGCCATCGTTGCGCCGCAAGGGTCAGCCCGACGCCAACCGCCGCGCCGATACAAAAAACAACGGCCTGCATGATTAGTTTCATAGCGTCCCCCAACTCCGCGGCTCCGCCCGAATTTAAGGCGCTCAGCTCCACGATTTAGCTGACTGCAGCGTCCGCCGAATTCTTCAAATCATCGTAGCGAGTTTGGGCGCGCCGCGCCAATTTATCCATCCTGCGACCAAGGCCCCCATAATCGGCGCATCCGGGACGCATCAAAAGGGATCTCGTGGTCAAATTTCCAGTCTGGGCGCCGCCGCTCCGCATTTGGGGACCCTGGGAGGAAGTAGACGGCGTCATCAACGACGCACATGGCGCTTTGATGTCGACTATTACGTTCGGAACGATATCCGACGCCGCTTATACTTTCGACATAGAGATACGCCACTCTGATCGCACAATTCTCAGACCGGGGCCCGGCAGCTACAGAATTTCAGTCCCACCGAATACATCTACATCCATACTCGTGAGAGCGCGCAGCCACTCGATCAACGGTCAGAATTTAAGGGTCGAAGCAAACTAGCGCTTGTCGCCCGAGCTCTCGTGCGCCGCCGCCCAACGCGTCAAGACGTTTTCCAACTCCCGGCAAGTTTCAGGCGTCGCTTTCGTTCCCCCTAAGACAGCTGTCACATCGCCGCGTCCACGGCGATCAAGCCATCGCCATTCCATGTCGGAAAATCCTCCGGCGGCTTCAAGTTCGGCAAAGATATCGTCCATCCTTTCCTGAAGCGCGACGTCAGACGCGTCGAACATTGGCCTTAACTGTCCTCCGTCCGCGCCTTGCTCTATACATAAGCCGATGGCTCCGAGTTCTCCATTATAGGTCCTTAGTTTTCCAACGATGGGTCGAACTGAGGAGTTCATGGAGATAGATACGTATGCATCCCCAATTGCGCCCTTCAACCCGCCTGGCGACAATATATGAAGCGCCGCCATCCCGACGCACAAACCGATAAGGCCCAGCGTCAATCTATAGCGATGCTGCTTCATATCTGCTCCGTCTCACGACACCGAAATATAAGACAAAAAAGCCCCGCTGTTTCCAGCGGGGCTTTCGTTTGGTGTCGCGCGAATGCGCGGCGTCTTATTCGACGATGCCTATTCCACGATAGACGAGACAACGCCAGCGCCGACCGTGCGGCCGCCTTCACGGATCGCAAAGCGGAGCTTCTCTTCCATGGCGATCGGCTGGATCAGCTCGACATTCATCTTCACATTGTCGCCCGGCATGACCATTTCGGTGCCGTCCGGCAAGGTCACCACGCCCGTTACATCCGTCGTACGGAAGTAGAATTGCGGACGATAGTTCGTGAAGAACGGCGTGTGACGGCCGCCTTCTTCCTTGGTGAGGATGTAGGCTTCAGCCACGAATTTGGTGTGCGGCGTGATCGAGCCCGGCTTACACAGGACCTGACCGCGCTCCACGCCGTCGCGCTCAACGCCGCGCAGCAAGGCGCCGATATTGTCGCCGGCCTGGCCTTGGTCGAGCAGCTTGCGGAACATTTCCACGCCCGTGCAGGTCGTCTTGGTGACTTCCGGACGGATGCCGACGATTTCAATCTCGTCGCCGACATTCACAATGCCGCGCTCAACGCGACCGGTGACAACCGTACCGCGTCCGGAAATCGAGAACACGTCTTCGATCGGCATCAAGAAGGGCTGGTCGACAGGACGCTCCGGCTCCGGAATATAATCATCCACAGCCGACATCAGCTCGAGAACTTTCTCTTTGCCGATATTGTCGTCACGGCCTTCAACCGCCGCCAAAGCCGAACCAGCAATGATCGGAATGTCGTCGCCCGGGAATTCGTAACTGTCGAGCAGTTCGCGAACTTCCATCTCGACGAGTTCGAGAAGCTCTTCATCATCGACTTGGTCGACTTTGTTCAAGAAAACCACAAGCGCCGGCACGCCGACCTGACGGGCGAGCAGAATGTGCTCACGCGTTTGCGGCATGGGGCCGTCTGCGGCGTTCACAACCAGGATCGCGCCGTCCATCTGCGCCGCGCCGGTGATCATGTTCTTCACATAGTCGGCGTGGCCAGGGCAGTCCACGTGCGCATAGTGACGATTGTCCGTCTCATACTCCACGTGCGCGGTGTTGATCGTGATGCCGCGCGCC
>JBCCMB010000166.1:0-5677 GCA_039026555.1 Pseudomonadota bacterium | reverse complement strand
CGGCATGGACACGATGGCCGCAATGGAGGCGGCGGGCGACGGCAAGATCGATGCGGCGGTTCTGCTCGGCGGAAATCTGTACGCTGCAAATCCCGACAGTGATTGGGCGGCGCGCGCTTTGGACCAAATCGGCTTTCGCCTATGCCTGACGACGACGTTGAACGCCTCGCATGTTTTCGGCGTGGAGAGCGGCGAAATGTTGGTGCTGCCCGTTGCTGCGCGCGATGAGGAATGGGAGCCGACAACGCAGGAATCCATGTTCAACTATGTGCGCTTGAGCGATGGCGGCATTACGCGCCTGGCGGATGTGCGCCCTGAAAGCGCCATCCTTGCGGATATCGGCGCGCGTCTATTGCCGAACGGCCCCATCGATTTTGACGCGTTCAAACGCCATCGCAGCGTGCGCCAAGCCATTGCTGCGATTGTGCCGGGCATGGAGGCTTTGGCCGATATCGACGTTGCAAAGCGCGAATTTCACGTCCGTAACAGATTGATGCACACGCCGGAGTTTCTAACGTCGAACAGCAAGGCCCGCTTTAAGACGCATGCGTCCCAAACGCCCGTGGGATCCGGCGATGAAGTGTGGCCGTTCACGTTAATGACAGTGCGCAGCGAAGGCCAGTTCAACTCAATTATATATGAGCACAAGGACACGTATCGCGGGACGGACACGCGTTGGTCGGTGTTGATGAATAAGCAAGACATGGACGCGGCTGGGTTAAAGCCGGGAGACCGCGCCGATTTGCGTTCCGAGCACGGCGTGATGACCGGCGTTAAGGTCTATTCGTTCGATCTGCCGCGCGGCGATGTGATGGCGTATTATCCAGAGGCCAATGTTTTGACGAGCCGGGCCGTCGATCCGCGCAGCAAAACTCCGGCGTTCAAATCCACCCCGATTGCAATCGCGCCGACGTCGGGCGCTTAGCCGCGACGATCAATTCGTTGTGGGTTCGGCGTCTTCGATTTGCGCCAGCTGGAGATCTTGGTTCAGCTCCGCGCGCAGGGCGTCGATCTCTGATTTGACGGGCTCGAAGCTCTCCAGCATGTCGCCTTTCAGCTTACGGCCGGTCGGCAATTTCAGACGCATTGGGTTTAAAGCCTTGCCGTTCTTGTGAACCTCATAATGCAAGTGCGGCCCGGTGGAGCGGCCTGTTGTGCCGACATAGCCGATGGTTTGGCCCTGGCGCACGCGCTTGCCTTTGCGAATACCTTTCGCATAGCCGTTTAAGTGCGCATAGGCGGTTTTGTAGCCATTAGCGTGGCGAATGCGAATATAGTGGCCAAAACTGCCCCAGCGGGACGCGCGCTCGATGACGCCATGGCCGGCTGCATAAATCGGCGTGCCGCGCGGGGCCGCGAAATCCGTTCCCTTATGCATTTTGGTGTAGCCCAAAACCGGGTGCCGACGGCGGCCGAAATGGGAGGACAAACGCGCGCCGTTGATCGGCGTTTTCATTAGGAATTTACGGGCGCTCTCGCCATTCGTGTCATAGTAATCCGTGACGCCGTCATCTTCCGGCGTGAAGCGGTAAAAGTCGCGGGAAAGCGCTTTACCGTTTAGGGCGGCGAAGACGACATCGCCGGCTTTGATCGGATTGCCGCGTTCATCGCGATAGGTCTCATAGACAATCTCGAAGCGATCCCCGGGATAAATCTCGCGCTGGAAGTCGATGTCGTAAGCGAAGACTTGCGCGAAATCGACGACCTGCTGATCGCCCGCGCCTTGGCGCTTCGCCAATTCATATATGCTCGTTTCGATCGGGCCCGCAACGCGTGCATAACCGGGGACGAGTTTCGCTTTAAGCTCGCGCGACACCCAATCGCCATTGAGGCTCGGCGTCACCAAAACATGGCGCTCGGGGTCCGGCCGCATGGATAGGCCCGTCAGACGTAACACATCGCCCGCCGACGAACGCTCGATAAAAACAGTGACCTCCTCGCCCGGCAACATACGGCGAAGATCTATATGATCGGCGGCGGCCAGAACCGCGCGATTGGCGTCAGCGGCGGGCGCGCCCATGCGCTTTAGAAGATCGATCAGCGTTTCGCGGCGTTTCAGTTCGCCGCGCAAAACGTCTCTAAGAGGCGTCGCAAATACATCCTCAGCTGTATTGAATTCAGCGAGGCGCAAACGCGGATCGGGCGCGGGCTCGGCGACAATAATCTCGTCCGTCTGCGATGAACAGGCGGCCAGCGTCACCAAGATTGCCCCGACAAGACCAGCGCGAACCGACCTCAGCCCCCTGCAAACGCCCAGATTTTGCATGGGGAAACTCCTCTTGCTCCCATGAGGAAGCCAATGTAACGCAAATGTCTTAACGGGGCTGGAAAGCCGCCGCGACTTCGCCGCGTTTTTAAGTAATAAGGTTCGGTCTTTCATAAGCAAGGCCGGATGCAGCATTTGCGCCAGACGCTCGACAAACTAGAAGCCGGACCCCGATGGGGACGGGGCTGGCGTTGGACGCTGGTCGTGCTGGGCGTTTTGGCCCTGCCGCCCTGGCTTTTATGGGCGTATCGCGGCGAATTGCTGGCCTTTGCAGCGCATCGCTATTGCGCCGAACGCGCGCTCGAATGCGCTTTGGACGTGGAAGTATTAGATTTTCGTCATGCCGAGCTTGTCGATGTGTCGATCGCTGAAAATGGCGAAATCCTGGCCGCCGCCGCGCGTCTGGAGGTGGATATATCTTGGCCCCGGGCGTTTGCGCCCGCCGCCGACGCGGTTCGCTTGGAAGGCGCGCAATTAACGCTCAACCTCACTGGCGAAGGACCTTTGCTGGGCGGATTGGATCGGTTTCGCGGCCCGGATGATGGCGGCGATGGCGCGGGGACGCTTCCAACACTGAACGCCGACTCTGTAGAGGTGACGCTGCTCACGCCGGCCGGGCCCATCGCGGGCGCCGGCGAAATCGCGTTCGAAACCCTGGCGGATTTTCGACTGAGCTTTGTGGCCGAACCGACGCAGCTTGAATATGACGGCGCGCGATTGGATCTACGCGCGGCGCGCGGCGGCGGCGCATCAGCGGGCGGGGATGTGGCCGCCGACATCCTGCTCGACGTCGCCGAATTGTCATCGCCCAATGCGCGCATCGACAAATTGCGTGTCTCCGCCTCCTTCAATCAGGTCGAGGGAACGATCTCCGTGCTGAGCGACGCCTCTGCGGATGCGCTTGCTTGGACGGATGGAGGGCTGGCGGAGATAAATTTCTCCGCCACCGCGGAGGCCGACGCGGTCGATCCCAATCAGTTGGGTTTGAGCGCGGTGCTCGCCAGCTTAAACCGCCTGAGCGCCGTCTTTACGATGGAGGAGGGGGCGTTCGACGACGCAAGCTGGGAGGGCGCGGCGTTCGACCTGGCGCTCGCGCCGGAGCGGGAGGGGAAAGTCGTCGCCGGCGCCAGTCGCGCTTTGCTGCGCGATTTCGATCACACGCTGGCTGGCGCGCAGCTCGCGGAATTTAACGGGCGCATAACTTTGGACGTCGAACCCGGCGATACGCCAAGCTTGGCGGCGGCCGGCGTCGACGGCGATTTAAGGCTTCAAAACGCGCGGGCGTCGGAAGCGCTAAGAGGGCGTTTGCCGGATTATGTCCCTGAGAGTACGCCGTCGCCACTTAAATCCCATGCGAACGCGTTTGCGCGCGTAATCGCTCGGGCAGGCGAAGCGTTTGATGTCTCCGCGCCGGTCGAGGTCGGCTACGCCGTCGCCGGCGGAGAAGCGAGCGTTGGCGGCGTTCTAAACGGCCCAACCTCTCTTCGGGCGGCGTCGGGATTTCAGGCCGAACTTCGACCGTTTGTCGACGGCGCGCCGCTTGTGAAATGGCAGCCGGGAGAACATGGCGAAGGCGCGTTCGTATTCGATGTTCGCGGGGGCGGCGGCCCGCGCCTATCGGGGCAAATCGTCGGATTGGACTGGACGCCGCGCGGCGCGGTCATGGGCGCGTCGCGTTTGGCGCTGAGCCCCTGGCGTGTGGGTGAGGCGCGCTTAGGCGGGGCGTTCGACAACGTCACTTTCCGACCCGACCCAGAACGCTATGGAATATTGGGCGAGGCGGATGTCGAGCTGAACTTCTCCGGTCCCGCCTATGGATCGATTTATGATCAGCTGCGCATCGGCGCGCCGATCTATTTCGACCACCATGAATATGGCTGGGGGCTGGATGTGCGCGGCGGCGCGCTCGATCTGGCCTTTGACGGCATGTCCGGCCCGGCATTCGAGCTTGGCGGCTTGTCGACGCGCTATTTGCCGAATGGGGCGCTTCTGCAGCGGACGGACGTAGGATTTCGCGGGGAGGGGCGTTTCGAGCCTGCGACTTTTCCGTTGAAAACGGCGGGACGCGAGTTTGAGGTTGAGATTTCGTCCACCGCGCTCAGCTGGCGATCAGAAGACGGCGTCTGGGCCGCATTCGATGTTGCGCCCTTTCGAATGGACATGCTCGAAGATGCGGCGCGTCATCCCATTCGCGTGGAAGACGTCAACGGCCAATTGCGCTCCAAAAACGGATGGTCCTTGGCGGGCGATATCAGCGGCGTCTCCGCCATGTTCGGCGATATCCAAATGGATCAAGGCGTGGCGGGTTATCGCTTGGCGGGCGGCGGCGGTGCGTCCTTGTCCGGCGGGTTAAGCGATGTGTCGGCGCAATTCAGAGATGGCGCCGACACGCAGCGATTTGCGCCCATGGCGTTTTCCGGCGGCGGCGATCTTGCGGACGGCGTCGCCGCTTTTACCGGGCGTTTCTTCGACGATGAGAGCGGCGTATCGATCGCCGCCGGTGCGGGTCGTCACGAGCTGGAGACCGGCTCCGGCCTGTTTTCGCTGACGCCGACGCCTTTGGTGTTTCGGCGCGGAGGCCTTCAGCCGGCCGATCTTGTTCCACGCCTGCGTGGTGTTGCGGCGAATGTGGAAGGCCGCGTCGACGTATCCGGCGTCGTGTCCTGGACGCGGGAAAATGTTGAAAGCACGGCCTTGGTGCTTGTGAGCGATCTTGGTTTCGCCACCGCCGGCGCGGGCGTCTTTGAGGGCGTCAATGCGCGTGTTGAATTGAACGATGTGTTGAATGTTCGGTCTCCGCCTGGGCAAGTCGCCACGATAGCCCGTTTAAACCCCGGCGTGCCGATCGAGGATGGACGTCTGCGGTTTCAATTGCTCGGCCCGGGGCAGATCGAGTTGGAAAGCGCGATCTGGCCGTTCGCCGGCGGATCTTTGGCGATACTGCCAACGATTTGGGACACCGATGCAGAGGAGAATCTTGTGACTGCGGAAGCACGCGATTTGGATCTTTCCGACATTGTAGAGCGTTTCAACATCCCCGACGCAGTCGCCATCGGCCGCGTCTCCGGTCGTTTCCCGATGGCCTTCGGCGTGGGCGGCGTTGCGGTCAAAGATGCGGCCCTACAGGCGGACGAAAGCGGCGGCACGCTGCAATATCTCGGCGATATCGGCGCGGCTGCTTCGGACACAGATAGAAGCGTGAAGCTCTTCTTCGACGCCGTGAAGAATTTCAAATATCGCGTGCTTCGCATCGGTCTGGACGGAGATGTGGCGGGTGAGATGACCTTGTCTTTGGCGCTTGAAGGCCACAATCCCGACGTTCTTGACGGGTTTCCTTTTAATCTAAATGTCGGCCTCACCGCTGATTTGGTGTCTTTGTTGAATAGCCGGTCGCCGGCGCAGGCCTATGTG
>JBCCMB010000165.1:0-5700 GCA_039026555.1 Pseudomonadota bacterium | reverse complement strand
TTGACCGTATTTCGACCAGACATGTCCGCCGAAGCCCGACACAGCGCGGCGAAAGACATGATGGTCCGTGTCGGTTTGGACGCCACTCTGGTCAACCGCTATCCCCATGAATTGTCGGGCGGCCAGAACCAGCGCGTCGGCATTGCGCGCGCGATGATTTTGGGGCCGAAACTGGTCGTATGCGATGAAGCGGTGTCGGCCCTCGACGTGTCGGTTCAGGCGCAGATCATTGATTTGCTGATCGAGCTTCAAAAAGATCTCGGCCTTACACTTCTGTTCATCAGCCATGACCTCTCTGTCGTGCGAGAAATCTCGCATCGGATCATGGTGCTCTATCTCGGGCGGGTGGTGGAACAAGCCAGGCGCGACGCGTTGTTTGAAGATCCGCGCCACCCCTATACGCGCGCGTTGCTGGCGGCCGCCCCGATCCCGGATCCGGCACGGGAAAAGGCGCGTAATCGGTCCCTGCTGACGGGCGATCTGCCGTCTCCTTTAGATGCGCGAGCGGGCTTGCGGTTTTTGAAATCAAAGCTGGACGAGGGCGAAGACATTTATCGTCCGCAATTGATTGAAGTCGCGCCTGCGCATTGGGTGGCGGAGCATGACGCGTTTGAAGATCGCCCGGCGCTTTACGCGGAGCGCATCGACGCCTAGGGTCCGCGCCTTCGAAACCTCTAGATGAGCAGACAGATGAACGCTCCCGCTAAGGACGCCAAATCCCCCGCTGATGATATGAGCGAGGCTTCCCTCTCGGTTGAGGATGTACGCGCCGCCGCCGCCGCGATTGATGAGCAGGTTGAACGCACGCCCATGCGTCGGTCGCGCACCTTGTCGGCGATCACGGGCGCGGATGTTTGGGTAAAGTTCGAAAACCTGCAATTTACAGCGTCGTTTAAGGAGCGTGGCGCGCTGAACAAGCTTTTAAGCTTGTCGGATGAGGAAAAGCGCGCCGGCGTTGTCGCCATGTCGGCCGGCAATCACGCGCAGGGCGTCGCTTATCACGCCGCGCGTCTGGGCGTGCCGGCGACGATTGTGATGCCGGAAGGTACGCCGTTCGTCAAAATCGAGCACACGCGCAATCATGGCGCGCGCGTTGTGATTCATGGCGAAGCGCTCGTCGACGCGGACGCCTATGCGCGCAAGCTGGAAGCCGAGCAGGGTCTCACCTTCATCCACCCTTATGACGATCCCAAAGTGGTGGCGGGGCAGGGCAGCATCGCCCTGGAGATGCTGGAGGACGCTCCTGATTTGGATGTGTTGATCGTGCCGGTTGGCGGCGGGGGGTTGATCTCCGGCATGGCGACAGCGGCGAAAGCGATCAATCCGCGCATTCAGATGATCGGCGTTGAGCCGCGCATGTATCCGTCCTTAACGGCCGAGCTTGCGGGCAGGGAGCCCAAAGTGGGCGGCGCCACAATCGCTGAAGGCATCGCCGTGAAACGCGTCGGCCGGCTGCCCGCGAAAATCTGCGCCAATCTGGTTGATGATGTGCTGCTCGTCGATGAGGATCATATGGAACGGGCCATCACGCTTTATGCGACGGTGGAGAAGACGGTGGCGGAAGGCGCCGGCGCGGCAGGGCTGGCGGCGCTTTTGGCCCAACCGAGCCGTTTCCAGGGTCGGCGTGTTGGATTGGTGCTGTGCGGCGGCAATATCGACACGCGATTATTGGCGTCGGTGCTGACCCGCTCGCTGGTTCGCGAAAAGCGCATCACATCCGTGCGCATCGTCGGCGGCGACAATCCTGGCTTGCTGGCGGAAGTCGCCAAGATCATCGGAGACGGCGGCGCGAACATCATCGAAGTGGCGCACAATCGGATTGCCTTGGATGTGCCCGCAAAGGGTGCGGAATTCGATATTCTCATCGAAACGCGGGACGCCCAGCACACGCAGGAAATTGTCGATGCGTTGGCTGCGGCCGGATTTCCGCCGCGTATGACGTAGGCTCTCGTCTGCTAGAGGGGGAGGGCTCGCCTAGCCAAGCTCGCGTCAATTTGCTCTAACCCGCATCTGATGCGCGCGCTCAGAAGGAGTTCGGTCATGCGCTTGCGAAACCTGGCCTTCGCCGTCGCTCTTGTGTTGGCCGCATGCCAACAGGGGCGTGAATCCGAAGAAATCGATATCTTGAAATCCCACAGGGAGTTCTTGCCGCTTGAGACGCTTATCGACCTCGGCAGCTCGCCGGACGTGGGAGAGACAAGAAGCGGCGTCCGCTACATCGTTCTCGAAGAGGGTGATCAGAGCCAGGCCAGCGCGCGGCGCGCGGAGGAAGTTTTCATTGAGTTTACAGCGTTCTCGCGCGCTGAAGATTACATTATCGGCCAAAGCTATTATGGCGCGGAAAATGTCATCACGAATGAATTGGTGCCGGGCTGGCGCGATGCGCTCGCCTTGATGAAGCCGGGCGATGAGTGGATTTTGTTCATTCCGGCGGAACTGGGGTTCGACGCGCCGAATTTGTCTGAAAATGTTGCTTACAACTACCTCGTTGAACCGACGAGCGGAGATTTGCTTGTCCGCTTGAAGCTGGACAGCTTTGTCTCAACGGGACCTTCGGAGATTGATATGCTCAATACATTCGAGAATTTTCTCGCGCCCGACGTGCTCGCCGCCTTAGGTCCGGATCCTGAGATCTTGGAGACCGATAGCGGGCTTCGATACATCGTTGTCAACTCAGCGGACCCCGCCGGCGTGAGTCCGGAGGTTTATGACGAGGTGACGGTGCATTATGACGGCCGGCTGGCGGAGGACGGAACGAAGTTTGACAGTTCTTATGATCGCGGAAGCCCTGCGACGTTTCCGGCGGGTCGCTTAATTCCCGGTTGGGTTGAAGCGTTGGGGTTGATGAAGCCGGGCGATGAATGGGTTTTGCTTATTCCATCAGATCTTGGCTATGGCGCGGCCGGAACGCCGGGCGGGCCTATTCCGCCGGATGCGGATTTGGTCTTCCGCGTCGAGCTTCAAAACGTGATCCCCGGAACCCCGCCGCCGCCGCCGCGCGAGACGGATGCCAACGCCTGGGCGCGGCTGAACCCGTGGCCGGCGAATGATCCGGATGTCGTTAAAACCGAAAGCGGGCTGCAATATGTGGTGCTCGCCAGCGGCGATCCGGAGGGCGTGTCGCCCAGATCCTTCGACAATGTGGTGGTTTATTATGAAGGGCGTCTCGCCGATGGAACCGTGTTCGACAGCGCGTTCGAACGCGGCTCGCCGGCGGTCTTTCCGGCGGGCGGTTTGATCCCCGGCTGGGTGGAGGCGCTTGCGCTGATGCGTCCGGGCGATCGATGGATGCTGAACGTGCCGTATCAGTTGGCCTATGGCGAAGAGGGGATCGACCCTGATATTCCGCCCGCCGCCGACCTCACTTTTGAGGTCGAGCTTATGGATGTCCTTCGCAACGATTAAGCGGGCCTGGCTTGGCCGGCGTTAAACCGCCGGCACGCCCATGCCGCGCATCAAAGCGGGTCGTTTTTCCAATGTCGCCATCCAACGGCGGACGTTGGGCCAATCCTGATTGGCCATCTGCGACAAGGGATCGATGATCGCGGCCGCCCATGGATAGGTCGACATATCAGCAATCGAATAGGCGTCGCCGCCCAGAAATTCAGCCTCGCCTAAGCGTTTGTCCAAAACGCCGTAAAGCCGCGTCGCCTCGTTTTTGTAGCGTTCGATCGCGAAGGGAATTTTCTCCTTCGCATTGCGGACAAAGAAGCCAAGCTGGCCGAGCATGGGGCCGAAACCGCCCATTTGCCAAAACAACCATTGCAGCACGTAGGCGCGCGCAGCGCCCGTGCTTGGTAGAAATTGTCCGGTTTTTTCCGCCAGATAGACGAGAATAGCGCCGCTTTCAAAAACGCTGACGGGATCGCCGTCGATGTCGTGATCGACAATCGCGGGGATTTTATTGTTTGGCGCGATCTTCAAAAACTCGGGCGCGAATTGCTCATCATTGCTGATATTGATCGGGTGCGCCACGTAATCCAGAGCGCATTCTTCGAGCATAATCGACGCCTTGCGGCCGTTCGGTGTAGTCCATGTGTATAAATCGATCATCGACGCCCCTCTCTCGTTAAAACACGTGCATGATTAGGGCCGGTTCGCATCGTGTCCAGCGGGTATCTGGCGGCGCGCGGAAAACGGGCTAATGTGCCGCTCATGACCGATTTATCCGACGTTCGCCGGGCGCTTGATCCTCTCATTGCGTTCGACACCACATCGCGCGGTTCCAACCTTGAGTTGATCGATTGGGTCGAAGAGCTTTTGACGCCTCTAGGCGCGAATTTGACGCGAATTCCCAATGAGGACGGGACGAAATCCAATCTCTGGGTGCGGATCGGGCCGGACGCGCCGGGCGGGATTGTTTTGTCCGGACACACGGACGTGGTGCCAATCGACGGACAGCCCTGGGACGCCGATCCGTGGCGCGTGCGCGAGGCCGATGGCAAGCTTTATGGCCGAGGGACTTGCGACATGAAGAGCTTCGTCGCGCTGTGTTTGGCCTTCGCGCCGGCGTTTGCGGCGGCCAAGCTGACGCGGCCCATCCATTTTGCATTCTCCTATGATGAAGAAGTGGGCTGTTTAGGCGCGCCCTCGATGATCGACGCAATCATCGCGGCCGGCGCTGCGCCATCGGCTGTCTGGGTTGGCGAGCCCACCGAGTGGAAAGTCGTAACGGGCCATAAGGGCATCATGGTGCACACGGTCGAAATCATTGGGCTGGAGGCGCATTCCAGCCTGCCGCATCATGGCGTTTCGGCGGTGCATGAGGCCATCGATCTGATGGGCGTCCTGCGCGACATCCAGCGCGAAGCGGAAACGTCGCCTCCGCCTGGCTCGACTTTTGATCCGCCGCACGCGACGCTGACGATCGGCGTGGTGGAGGGCGGAACGGCGGCGAATATTCTGGCCCGTCGCTGCGCCTTTTCGTTTGATCTACGCCGTCCCGCAGGCGTCGATCCAGACGAATTGCTCGCGCCGTTCTTCGAGGCTGTCGCGGCGGCGGATGAACGCATCAAACACATCGCGCCGGATGGCGGTGTGACGGTTACGCGGCGATCCGCTGCGCCGCCGCTGCAGCCTGAAGCAAATGGGTCGGCTGAAACGCTGGCGCGGACCCTCACGGGAGACAATTCAACCCGCGTCGTCTCCTTCGCCGCCGAGGCGGGTCAATTCCAAACCGCAGGTCTATCGACCATTATTTGCGGGCCTGGATCGATCGAGCAGGCGCATCAGCCCAATGAATGGATCGCGCTGTCTGAACTTGCGCGCGGCGTGGATGTGTTTTCCGCCTTAGTGAAGCACGTTTCTGCGTGACCGCTTCCCGCGGACTAGGTTGACTAAGGGGATAAATTCCCGTTTTAGTTGAATCATGACGCCCCCAGCCGGCCTCCTGATTGCAGCTTTCGGGTTTTGCAGCCTATCCGCGCCAGCGGCGGGCGGAGAATTGGCCGGGCCTGTCAAAGCCTCTGTGGTGCGCATCGTCGACGGCGACACATTAGCGGTGCGCGCTCAGATTTGGGTGGATCAGGAAATCGACGTCAAACTGCGGTTGGCGGACGCTGATGCGCCTGAGCTTTATCGACCCCGTTGCGAAGCGGAAAAAGCCCCCGCCCGCGCAGCGCGTGACCGTTTGCGTGTTCTCGCGGGCGAAGAAGTTCAGCTCGCCGATATTCGACACGGCCGGCGTATTTGTCATGTCGA
>JBCCMB010000164.1:0-5745 GCA_039026555.1 Pseudomonadota bacterium | reverse complement strand
GGGCCTTCGGCGAAGGCGGCGCAGCTGGAAAGTTCAAAGGGCTTCGCTAAGGATCTGATGGCGAAATATAAAATCCCCACCGCCGCGTATGGCCGCTTCACGAACGCATCGGAGGCGAAAGCCTATCTGGCGCATTTCGATCCCCCCTATGTGCTCAAAGCGGATGGCTTAGCGGCCGGCAAGGGCGTTGTCATCGCCCCGACGCGCGCGGAGGCGGAAGCCGAGATCGACGCCATGCTGTCGGGCAAATTCGGCGACGCATCAGCTGAATTGGTCGTTGAAGAATTTATGCCCGGCGAAGAGGCCAGTTTCTTCGCGCTCTGCGATGGCGACACGGCGATCCCGCTAGCAGGCGCGCAGGATCACAAGCGTGTCGGCGAAGGCGATACCGGTCCGAATACAGGAGGGATGGGCGCCTATTCGCCGGCGCCGATTTTGGATCCCGACATGCAACAACGCGTGATGGACGAGATTGTCGTCCCGACCGTGCGTGGAATGGCGGCGGAAGGCGCGCCGTTCCAAGGCGTGCTTTATGTCGGGCTGATGATCTCTGACGCCGGCGATCCGCGTGTTGTGGAATTCAATGTCCGCTTTGGCGATCCGGAATGCCAAGTGATTATGGCGCGCTTAAAAGACGACATCATCCCCCATCTGCTGGCGTGCGCGGCCGGAGGCTTGGCCGCCTGCCGACGTCCTAAACGGTTTGAGGACCCGGCGGTCTGCGTCGTCATGGCCGCGAACGGCTATCCAGGCGGCTATGAGAAGGGTTCAGTGATCAACGGCCTCGACGACGCGGAAGCCTTAGGCGACGTCACGGTCTTTCACGCCGGCACCGCCGAACGCAATGGCGCCGTCGTGGCCAGCGGCGGCCGCGTCCTAGGCGTCACTGCGACGGGCGACACGATCACGCACGCGGTTGAGCGCGCCTATAAAGCCGTTGATGAAATCGATTGGCCGGACGGTTTTTGCCGGCGTGATATCGCCTGGCGAGCCCTAGGCCGGGCCTAAAGAAACGCCGGCTCCAATTTAAGAACCGGCGTCTTTATCGTAATACGTCGAGATCCTATTCTTCGAGCGCCTTGATCGTTGCGGTGCCGCCCCCACCCGTAGAAAGCGTGTAAGTCGAAGAATGGCCGACTTCAGATTTCGGATCGTCGAACGTTGCGCAAACTTCACCGTCCGGCGTCGCTCCGCAAAGCGTAGCGGCCGCTTCATCCCAAGTGTAGGCGCCCGCGTCGACACCGTCAGCCGTCGCCATCATGGTTTCGTCGTTAAACGTCCATGTACTGGTGTTTCCGTCGTCATTCGCAAATTCAATGGTCGCCACGCCCGCCATCGCCGGCGCCGCCATCAACGCCGAAGCGGCGATCAGTGCAGCAAACTTCATGGTAAACCCTCCCATCAGAGACATCTATCACCGCTTTGTCCCGGCGGCGCGACATGGTTAACGCGCGAGGGCCCAAACGCAATGAGCGAATCTCATTTGCGTCTTCAAAACCGCCTATCGACGCTACGCCATGGCGTCCCGAATAAGATCGTCTTCGGCCTCCCGCAGAATGGCTTCGGACGCGTCGCCGCCAAAGACCGGCTCCTTGCCAATCTCCAACATGACGGGAACTGCAAAAGGCGAAATGCGCGCGAGTTTTTGATGCACGATCTTGCCTTTGATCCGCGCAAGCGCATCGCCCAGCCGGCGAATATCCAACAGACCCGTCCCCGCATCCTGACGCGCCGTCTGCAGCAAAATGTGATCAGGCTCATGCGAGCGCAGCACGTCGTAAATAAGATCGGTTGAGAAGGTGACTTGCCGGCCAGTTTTCTCTTGTCCCGGATGGCGACGCTCGATCAGGCCGGAGATAAGCGCGCAATTGCGGAAGGTGCGCTTCATCATGGCGCTTTCATCCAGCCAGGCCTCCAAATCGTCGCCCAGCATGTCTTGATGGAACAGGTCGGAAAGATCCAAATCCTCCATCGGCTCTAGGCTCCAAACGGACAGCGCATATTCGGACGCGACAAAACCAAGCGGTTGTTTGCCGGCGCGCTCTAACCGCCGCGTCAACAACATGCCCAATGTCTGGTGCGCCAATCGCCCCTCGAACGGATAGGCGACGAGATAAAATTTGCCGCCGCGTGGGAAGGTCTCCACCAGCAATTCATCCGGCGCCGGAATGAGGGAGCGCTTCCGCTGCACCTCAATCCACTCACGCACCTGTTCTGGCAGCGAAGGCCAATGCTCCGGATCATGCAGATTGCGCCGCACCCGCTCCGCCAAGAACGTCGATAAGGGAAACTTCCCGCCATTATAGGACGGGATCGCTGGGTCGCCCTCATTCGACCGCGTCACCAAAACATCCGTCTCGGACAATCCTTCAAAACGCAGCACTTCGCCAGAGAACAAAAAAGTATCGCCAGGCGAGAGCGTCGAGATGAAATACTCCTCCACCTCGCCCAAAACGCGGCCGGCGCGGCCACCGGCCCGCTTGGCCTCGCCCGCCGCGTTCCGCCTTGGCGTGGTCAGCCGTACGCGCAATTGCGGCGCCTCGACGATCGCGCCGACATTCAGACGGTGGCGCTGAGCAAATTCTGCGGATCGGGCGCGCCACAATCCGGTCTTGCGATCTTTCACAATGCGTTTGAACCGATCATAGGTGTTGAGCGCATATCCCCCGGTCGCAACGAAATCGACAAGGCGTTCGAAGGTCTCCCACTCCAGATCGGCGTAAGGCGCCGTGTCCCGCACTTCTTCAAACAGCGCTAAAGGGTCGAACCCCGCACCGCAGGCGCGGCCCATAATGTGTTGCGCGAGCACATCCCAAGCGCCCGCTCTCGGTTCGGGGCCATCCAGCGCCATTTCGGCGACGGCCTCCACAGCCGCCCGGCATTCCAAGACTTCAAATCGATTGGTCGGCGCTAAAAGCGCATGGGAAGGATCGTCCAACCTATGATTGGCCCGCCCTATGCGTTGCACCAAGCGTGAAGAACCTTTCGGCGCGCCCATCTGGACGACAAGGTCAACGTCGCCCCAATCAATGCCAAGATCCAAAGTGGATGTGCAAACCACGGCGTTAAGCGCGCCGTCCGCCATCGCGCGCTCCACCCTGCGGCGCTGCGCGACATCCAGGGATCCATGGTGAAGAGCAATGGCGAGCCCATCATCATTGACGCGCCAGAGCTCTTGAAACATCAGCTCCGCTTGCGAGCGCGTATTCACGAAGACCAAGGCCGTCTTCGCACGTTTGATCCTCTCATAGACCTCGCCCACGGCATGCCGCCCGGAATGGCCCGACCAGGGGATGCGTTGATCGCTGTCCAGCACCTCCAAGCGGGCTTCCGCGCCGCCGGTCATCTGAACGATTTCAGCCTGCGGGCTGAGCCAACGCGCTAGATCGTCCGGATCGCGAACCGTCGCCGATAAACCGGCGAGCCGCACGTCAGGCGCCCAGGTTTTGAGCGTCGCGAGCCCCAACGCCAAGAGATCCCCCCGCTTGGAAGGCGCAATGGAGTGTATCTCGTCGACGATCACCGCCTTCAAATCGCGGAAGAAAACATCGGCGTGCTCGGATGCGATCAACAGCGCGATTTGCTCCGGCGTGGTCAGCAAGATGTCAGGCGGATGCACGCGCTGGCGCCGGCGTTTATGCGGCGGCGTATCCCCGGTGCGCGCCTCAATGGAGACGTTGAGCTTCATCTCCTCAACCGGTGCTTGGAGATTGCGCGCCACATCCGTCGCTAGCGCTTTTAGCGGCGACACGTAAAGCGTGTGCAGGCCGCGACCCGATCCCCTATCCGCCAAATCAATGAGACTCGGTAAAAACCCGGCCAGGGTTTTTCCGCCGCCGGTAGGCGCGATCACGAGTGCGCTTTTCCCCGCGCGCGCGGCCGCCAGTAAGCCCAATTGATGCGCTCTCGGCGTCCATTCACGGGACGCGAACCAATCGGCAAACACCGGCGGAAGAAGCGCGTCGGATAGGTGGGAGGGCGCAACTGCGTCAGCCATCAGACTTTCCTTGTACGCAGCAAAAACTCTGCGGCAATATGGCTCTGTTCGGAGCGTAAAAACAGGATAGTCCAATCATGCAGGCCCGCCATATCTCCGCCCTCCTCTTAGGTCTTCTGCTCGTTTCGCTGAATGCGGCCGCCGATCCATCCGAATGGCCGGACCTTTTGAAGGAGGCGGTGTCCAACACCGATGACGACCCGAATTATGCTTACGACATGGTGTTAGAATTTAGCGGCGAGGATGCGGCAGCGCCAATCCGCGTCGCCATCGACCCCAAAGCGGAGCCCGGCGCGCAAGTCTCGATATTGAGCGCGCCTGACGAGGACACCGGTCAAGACGTCAAAGAAGATATCTCTTCGGATGTCGACGGAATTGGATGGTGCGATACGCTTGGAGAGATGATTGCAGATTCCGTGAACCTCGCAAAAGACACCGCGCAAATCGCCGTGTTTGAGTTTAAGCCCAAACCGAATGAAGACGCGGAAGAACGCGAGCGAAAAATGTTCAAACACTTACAAGCCGAGCTCACAATCGACAAAGCAACGCGTCGCGCCAAGGGCTTTCGATACTATCTGCCAGAACCTTACAAGCCGGCGATTATTGCCAAGATAAATGAGTTTGAAGTGACAGGCGCGTGCGACGACGCCCCAAACGGCCGGCCTTACATTTCAAGCGTCTCGACGAAAATCCGCGGCAATGCAATGGGGCAAGCGTTTTCGGAATCCATTGTTCAGAGGTTTGAGAATCTTAGATAGTGCGCAGCAGCTTGCGGTTTCTAGGAGAGCTGGATGAGACCTAAACAATTAGCGCTCGGCATTGCATGCATCGCTTTAACAGCCTGCGCATCTGGAACGGCGGAACCGCAAAATATGAGTTGGTCCTATGAAGGCGATAGCGGCCCGGAGTATTGGGGCGATCTAAGCCCGGCCTACGAGACTTGCGGCGCGGGCAAAGAACAATCACCGATTGATTTAAACGGCGCGACACCAGCCTTTATCTCCGGCCCCGCGCTGAGCTGGAACGCCGTCCAGGGCGGCGAAGTCGTCAACAACGGCCACACCCTTCAGGTCAAGGTTTCTAATGCGGGTGGGCTGCGCTTGGACGGCAAATTCTACGAGCTCCGCCATTTTCATTTCCGCCATATGTCCGAGCACACGCTGAACGGCGAAGCCTATCCGATGGAAGTGCAATTCGTTCACGCAGCCGCAGACGGGACATTGGCCATTCTCGCCGTTTTGGTCGAAGAGGGCGACGAGCACCCCGCGCTGAACCCCATTTGGACGACGGCGCCCGGCGTTGAGGGCGCAGCGGCGGTTTCGTTCAAAATCGATCCAGCGGACTTTCTGCCCTTCGACAACGCGTCCTTTCATTACGCCGGCTCACTAACGACGCCGCCCTGTTCGGAAATTGTCGCGTGGACTGTGGCGCAAACGCCAATCGAGGCGTCTCGCGCCCAGATGAATGCATTCGCGTCGCTCTTTCCAAACAATGCGCGTCCGGTGCAACCGCGGCATCGCCGCTATGTTCTTGCAACGCCTTAGCGTGGTTGCGCCCAGCCAAGTTCTGCGCCCAACGCCGAAAGGGCTTTATTGCCCGCCAGGTGATTTTTACATCGACCCTGTTCGCGCCGTGGACCGGGCTGTGGTGACGCATGGTCACGCCGATCATGCGCGCGCCGGTCATGGCGCGGTGCTCGCCACGGATGAAACCATCGCCGTTATGGCGTCGCGCTATGGCGAAAAATT
>JBCCMB010000163.1:0-5774 GCA_039026555.1 Pseudomonadota bacterium | reverse complement strand
GGGTTCGTCGCTAAGCTGGCGCCGATGATACCGTCGGCGTCAACTTCGGTGAATTGTAAGCTCCCGGTGATCTTTAGATCATTGCTGGGCTCGTAAACCAGCTTTCCGCGCGCGGCACGCGACGTCTCATCGTTCTCGGTGCCTGTCAGCGCGTTCTCGATATAGCCGCCCTGGAATTGCTCGCCATAATTCAAGCTTCCGCGCAGCGTTTCGCTCATGGCGCCGGCGACGCTGCCCTTGAAAGAATAGCCGCCGCGATCGGCCAAGCCGACTTCGGCGAAGCCCTCGAACTCATCGCTGGGGTCGCGTGAAATGATGCTGATTGCGCCGCCAGGCGTGTTTCGACCGAACAAGGTTCCTTGCGGACCTTTCAACACCTCGATCCGCTCAACATCCAACAGCGCGAATTCTTGTCCGCTGAAACGCGGCATATAAACTTCGTCGATAAAGACGCCAACCGAAGGGTCGGATCCAACGTCGAATTTGCGGCTGCCGACGCCCCGAATACGAACGCGGGTCCGCGCTTGGTCAGATTGCTGGACATTCAAGCCGGGCGTGAAGCGGACAAGGTCCTCTACCGCCACCACGTTCAACGCATCCGCAGTGTCCCCCGAAAACACGGTAAGCGTCACAGGAACATCTTGACTGGATTCTTCTTGTTTTTCCGCTGTTACGGAGACGACTTCCAGCGTCCAAGTATCGTTTGCATCATCCTCGCTTGAAACTGTTTGTGCATAGGCGCCGCCTTGAAGTGCGAGCGCCATCCCCAACGTCACCGCCGTAGCGGTGTCGTACGACAATTTGAACTTAAGCAACCTGTATCCTCCCTGGCCAAGATTGCGTTTTTTGAATTTTGCCGCGGATTTTTGCTGAATTATGATCGCGCACAAAACAAATATTGAATACAATTTGTATTTTTGTACGTCAATTGGTTCGGGCGAGCGGAATCACGTTCGCGCACAGATGTGGCGCTGCGACTACGGCGTGGACATGCGGAGCGCACCAAACAACGGCAGCTAGTTTTAGGGATTTGAACGCTTGGCGGTTCAGTTGGAACTTACGGCGGCCCGCGCGACTTGAAACTTCAAGTTTTCGCCCGCTTCGCGCAAATGCGTTCCCATCAGTTTCTGCGCGGCGGCGGCGTCTTTTCGGATTATCGCATCCAAGATTGCGCGATGTTCCACTTGGGACTTGCTGATCACATTCTGGAATTCATCAATGGTTGCGTCGGTAAAGGGAAAAGACCGCGCAGAGACCAACGGTATATTGCTCAGGCGCTGAGTGAGCTCCGTTAAAAGATCGTCGTTCGCCGCTTCTAATATGGTCTCGTGAAACACCCCATTGGCCTCTTGCCACAACTCGATTTCGCGCTCGGTGATCTCTTTGCGCGCCATCAAACCGTCTGTTTCAAGGATACATTTTTCGAGTTTCAGCAAATCATTTGGCGACAAGCCGTTAATGGTCGCCCGGAACGCCGCCATGCCCTCGATCGTCTCACGTAATTCATAAGCGGTGCTCACCGCGTCGCTGCTAAAGCGACGAACACGATAGCCTTTGTTTGGTTCGTATTCGAGCAAGCCGTCACGGGCGAGCTCCGCCAACGCCCGTCGGACCGGGGTGCGGGACACGTCGAGCTGAATTGCGATATCATTTTCTCGAAGTCGATCATCGGCCTGGTAGCGTCCGGACATCAACCAGCCCCGCAAAGTCGCGCTTATAAAGTCGGATTTTAAGTTCTGCGCCAAAATAAACAGTCAATCTTGCAGGTAGGACGATGATTCCATTGATCAAAAATCATCCCATTTAGCAAGCGTCGTGATGTGCCCTACACAACACACTGAAGCGCGTCTTCAAGAATGCTTAAAGTTTAAACCCGCCGCGCCGAGAAACGCTTGGAATCTTCACGGACGCCGTCGCAAAGCTACTAAATTAGCGCCTCTAAACGGCTAGACCGCTTCAGGCGAGCGATACCGCCGAAGCTCTTTGGCTGACCGTCTCAGACATCAAAATGCGGCTTAAGGCCGAGGAAAGCGCCTCTCCCGTCGCGTGCTTTCGCGCGTCGAACAACCAGCCGACATGCCCGTCGGGCCGAACCAAAGCCGCGATGTCTTCCATGTTCGATAGCAAATTCCACTTATACTCGCGGAGCTGGGGAACACCGCGGACATTGATCAAATCCCTTAATCGCACATCGCGGTCGACAATCGCCGACCACGGCTCTTTGAAGTTGTCGGACACAAACAAGGTGAAGCGGTCAAACTGCACGAAATCTAGTGAGGATAGGCCGTCCCCCAGGTCGAAGTGCGGGATGCCGGCGCCAGGATGGAGGCGCTGCAAATAACCTTCTTTTTCAACCAGCGGCGGCAATTCCACATCCAGTGACGTGCCAAACGCCCCATCGCTGTATTCCGGCGCCATTTCCACGTCCATGTATGCGAAATGGCGCATCTGCGCTTGCAGGGCGAGGTGCAATTGCCGCCGCCGCTCGCGGCCATTGTCTGAAAACAAATCGTCGATCGAGTTTTGGAACGCTGTTTTGTCATCGGTTACGCCGATAACTTCTTCCGCCCTCAACATGCGTTCATGATTGTCGGCGGACCGGTCGCAATTCCGTTTTGCGATTGGGCGGCACTCTTCAAAATAGGTGTCGAGCAATTCGATCGGCGATCGACCGTCAATAACGAATTTCAACTTCCACAACAGGTTGTTGACGTCTTGGAGGCCGGTGTTCAGCCCCAATCCGCCTGTCGGCGGGAACCGATGCGCGGCGTCGCCGACCAGCATCACACGGCCGCTGCGATATTGCTCCGCCACCTGCGCCGACATCGTCCATTGCGCAATGTGGGTGATTTCAAAAGGGTGATCATTGCCCAACGCCGTCGCGACCTTGTTCCGGCAATACTCCTCCGTAAACTCCGACCGGTCCGTGGTTTCAGGATCATAGGCGAACATGAAAACCTGCGTGGATCGCACTTCATGGACGATAAACACGCCGGATGCGTCGGGGCTGATCACCCAGCACAGAACGCTTGGCCGGTGGGCGATCAGATCCGTAAAATCGGACTTCAAATGCACAGCGCAGAAATTCGCTAGAGTGCGCGGGCCTAAGAAATCAATCCCTAATGTCTGCCGCATGCCGCTTGTGGCGCCGTCGGCGGCGATAATGAATTTCGCCCGTTCTTCGAACTCGCCATGTTCGTTTTTCAGCGTTGCGACCGCCGCATCCTCTTCGGAGCGAACCGACAGGCATTCGGTCCCAAACCGAAAGGCGTCGGGCGCCAAATCGGTCGCGCAATTGTATAAAACTGGCTCCAGCTTATTTTGCGGCGTGTTTGCCGGATAGGATGGGCTTACCGACAAGAAACGCTCGCTCGGGCCTTTGCGGCCGTAAAGGTCGACGCGCCCGTATTCACGACCGGCCAAACTCTCGCACCAGGTCACGAAACGCTGTTCTTCAGACTCACTTCCAACCTCGTGGACGGTATCCTCGACGCCGAACCGCCGCAGGATTTCCAAAGACCGGGTTTTCACCACATGGGCTTGCGGGAATTTGTGCAACCCATCGCGTCGTTCGACGACAGAATGAGATAGACCAAGCTTAGAGGCGTACATTGAGGCGGCGATGCCGGCGGGCCCCGCCCCAACGATCAGGAGGTCCTTGATATCGCTCCCCATATTAGGCCTCTTCGACGATTTTGTTTCTCAAGGCGCCGATCGCCGAAATGTTCACTTCGACCATCTCGCCCGCTTTCATCCACCTAGGTGGTTTTCGCATCGCGCCGACGCCGCCGGGCGTCCCGGTCGCGAGCATGTCGCCAGGCCGAAGTTCAGTAAATTTCGAGACGTAAGCGATGATCTCTTCGCAATTGCGGACCATCAATTCGCCCGTGGTTTCCTGCATCATCTCGCCGCCGACAAACGTCTTCATCTCAAACGCAGCGGGATCCCCGGCTTCATCCTTGGTGACGACCCAGGGGCCGAGACCACCAGATTGAAAGAAATTCTTGCCGGCGGTGGGGGAGTGCTTTTGATACTCTCGGATGCTGCCATCCATAAAGCAGGTGTAACCAAAGATGTGCGCGTGCGCGTCTTCCAATGCAATGCGCCGGCCGCCGGTTCCTATGATGACGGCGATCTCCCCCTCAAAATCAAAGGTCTCCGATTCCGGCGGTAGAAGAATGTCGCTCTCATGCCCCATAACGGTGTCGGGCCAACGGGCGAAGAAGGCCGGCGGCTCGCCCATCTTCGAATTCGTCTCGTCGATATGCGCTTTATAATTGTATCCAAGACAAATCAGCTTCGCGCCCGGGGGAATAGGCGGCAAAAGCTTAACGTCGGACAAGCTCAAAGTCTCCACGCAGTTCGCCGCCGCAGCTTCCAGCTCCAAGACGCTTTTGGAGGTCAGCGTAAAAGGCGCGTCATCAGGATTGGACACCTCATAATACCGGGCGACCTGTAGGCTCTCGCCTGACACAAAGCCCTCGCCCACTTTTCCGCCAAAGGAGAATTTAGCGACTTTCATATATTAGCCCTCCATTCGCCGGAACACGCCTAGCGCATCGCGTCTGGCGATCTTCCATCCCTGTTCCGTGCGGACAAATTGATCTTGATACTCACCGACTGTGACGGGCGTCGTAAGCGGCAACGCCGCGCCTGACTGATCGGGATCCTCGCCCTCATATAAAAGGAAATACGTGTTTCCGGTCGCCGTGTTTTCATCCACCACATCGACCAGAATGTTTGTGCAAACATGCCGGGTCACGCGCGTAGGGGGACGCCGTTTGAGCGCGTTCAACACACCTTCCGCGCCTTCCAGCAACGCGCCTTCTCTCGAGAACACGCCGTCTTGGGCGAACAAGGCCGCAACCGCTTCCGCATCGCCATGATCGACGTGAAACGCGAATTTCGTCGAGAGTTCGATGCAGGCGTTTTGGATGAGTTGTCGCGAATTTTCGTCCATGGACGGTCTCCCCAAATCCCGGCGCGTGATATGCTTCCGCTGCCGTTCGTTGACAAATCACTATTGTATACATTAGTCAATCCCGCATACAATCTAACGCCGAGGCGTTGAATCTCGGCGGGGAGGATGGATTTGGCGTCTTTGAGCATCAAAACCTGTCGGGGCTGGAAACTCGTAGAGCGGCCGATTGTAGAGATCGCGCCCGAGCATTTCAGCCTGGAGCAGATTGATGTCCCCCTCGTGCAAGACGGCGAAGTTCTGGTGAAGGCGCGCTATCTCGCGATGGAGCCGCTGCTGCGCGGCCGCCTGATCGATAAATCCAGCTATGCGACGCCGGTGGGGATCGGCGAGGTCATGACAGGCCGCGCGATTAGCGAGGTCGTTTCATCCCGATCGCCCGAGTTTTCGGAGGGCGATTTCGTCGAAAACTGGCTCGGCTGGCGCGAGTTCGGCGTCGTTTCCGGAACCGACCTTCGCAAGATTGAACAAGGGCCATGGCCGATCTCCGCCAATTTGGGCGCGCTCGGCAGCTCAGGCCAGTCAGCTCTTTTGGCGCTTACAAAACTCGGCCGCCCCAATCCCGGCGACACGGTTCTCGTCACTGCAGCATCCGGCGCGGTTGGCGCGCTGGTGGTTCAAATCGCCAAGAAGCTTGGCTGCCGCGTCATCGCCGTCGCCGGCGGTCCGGAGAAATGCGCATTCGTTGAGAGCCTCGGCGCCGACGCAACCATCGATTACAAAGCCGACGACGTCGCCAAAGCGCTTCCACAAATCGCGCCCGACGGCGTCGACGTCTTTTTCGATTCCGTCGGCG
>JBCCMB010000162.1:0-5782 GCA_039026555.1 Pseudomonadota bacterium | reverse complement strand
GTGTCGTCGGCGAGGAGGCTAGGTTCAATCAACCACGCGCAATCGTCGCTTGCCATCGGCGACTCCGAGTCTGAGCCGTCCGACAACATCATTGTCGCGCCGTATCGCCACAAGCGACGGGCCCTCATTGAACAAGCTGGACGCTGTGTTCACGGGCGGCGGTCCGGTCTTCCCAAATTTGATCCAGGGCCTCGTCAACGCGGCGCCCAACGCCCGCGTTCACGCGGTTTATGGATCGACTGAAGCGGAGCCGATCGCCCATATTGAGGCGCATGACATTTCCAAATCGGATTGGGACAAAATGGCGTCTGGCGGCGGATTGTTGGCGGGATCGCCTATACCTGAAATCAAGCTCGATCTTGAAGAGGATGAAGTGTGGGTCGCCGGATCGCATGTGAACAAGGGTTATTTGGACCGAGTGCAAAACGCGGCTGTTAAGGTTGAGCGCGATGGCGAGATTTGGCACCGCACCGGCGATGCGGCGCGACGAGATGACAAGGGGCGGATTTGGCTGCTTGGCCGAAAGGATGCGGGCGCCGGCGGCCTTTATCCATTCGCCGTCGAAACGGCGGCCCTAAGCTGGCCTGGCGTCCGCCAGGCGGCGCTTTTAGCCGGAGATGGGCGCAAGCGATTGGCTCTAGCCGGCGGGAAAGGCGCACGTTTGGACCCCAAGGACATGCAAGATCGCGCGGCGAGCCTAGCCATTGACGGGTTAGAGGCAGTGATCGTCTCCGACATACCAATGGACAAACGACACAATTCCAAGGTCGATTATCAACGCCTGAAACGCCGCATCCGCTGACCGCCGCGGCGGATTGCTTATGCTCGCCGCGCCTTGATTGCGCCGTCAATAGGGCGCATGCGCCTAGGTGGATGGAGCGGCGCGAGTGGGGGTCGGCTTGAAGGCGGGATCGAAATTGAAGCGGCATTGGGCGACGCTTAGGTCGGATTGGTCATCGCGCATGACCCTTGCCGACAAGGTACGCGTCGCGCTCGCCTTTGGGTTTCCCTTCGGCGCGATCTCCCATGTCGGTTGGGTCATCTATCACGGCGACGTTTTCTACCATGGCCCGACGCCCTCGTGGGCGGTTTGGTTCTGGTATGGGCTCTGCGTGATCGATTTCGTCGTCTTTTGCGTCATGCTGCGCACGGTTCGGATTGGATTGGCGTTGGCCAGCGTCGTGATGGGCGTCACGATGATCGTCAATTGGACGCAGTTTCCCACCTTCGAATACGGCTTCAACTTTGTCTTGGTGGGCCTTACGAATTTCGCCGTTTTGGTCTTTCTAGCCACGCCTTGGCTCTGGCGCGCCTCAAGCTGGCGCTTGCCTGCTGCGGCGAGCTGAAGACCCTGGGCACGGACCCGGTGTTTTTTCAGCATTGGGCGGAATCTCGCTGTTGACGCCGAAGCGGCCTTTCTCTATGACACCGGCTCGCTTGAATCGCCGGCAGTGGTGCGCCCTTGCATCAGACGCGGAGAGCCTAGCGAGAAAACGACAAGTTATTTCCTTCGCGACGACCGTAAGGGGCGGTTTCCCTATTACGGTTTGGCGCGTGTTTGTTTCTGGCGGACCCGATGGACAGACAGAATATTCGAATTCGGTTAAAAGCTTTCGACCACCGCGCGTTGGATCAATCCGCGCGCGAGATCGTGTCGACGGCTAAACGGACCGGAGCTGACGTGCGCGGACCCGTTCCGCTGCCCACCCGCATTGAGAAGTTCACCGTGAACCGCTCGCCGCACATCGACAAAAAGTCTCGCGAACAGTTTGAGATTCGCACGCACAAGCGCGTGCTCGACATTGTCGATCCGACCCCGCAGACTGTTGACGCGCTGATGAAGCTCGATCTGTCCGCCGGCGTTGCGGTTGAGATCAAGCTTGAAGGAGCGCGTTAAGATGCGCACCGGTTTGTTGGCCAAAAAGCTGGGCATGACCCGCGTGTTCGCCGATGACGGCGCGCATGTGCCGGTCACCGTTTTGGCGTTGGAAGGCTGCCAAGTTGTGGGTCGCCGCGAAAAAGAACTCGACGGTTATACCGCGGTTCAGCTGGGTGCGGGAACGCGTAAAGCGAAGAACGTTTCCAAGCCTTTGCGCGGTCAATTCGCCAAGGCGAAAGTCGAACCGAAAGCCGTCGTCCGCGAATTCCGCGTTGATGAAGACATGATGCTCGACGTCGGCGCAGAGCTCTCCGCTGAGCATTTCCTTCCGGGTCAGAAAGTCGACGTGGCGGGCGTTTCCAAGGGGCGCGGTTTCGCCGGCGCTATGAAGCGTTGGAATTTCGGCGGTCTTCGGGCCACCCACGGTGTTTCGATCTCGCACCGCTCCCACGGATCGACCGGTCAATGCCAAGACCCCGGCAAAGTGTTCAAAGGCAAGAAGATGGCCGGCCATTACGGCGTGGCGCGCATCTCTCTCCAAAATCTTGAAATCGTTCGTACAGACGCTGATCGGGGCTTGATCCTCGTTAAAGGCGCGATCCCTGGCGGTGAAAACGGCTGGGTTGAAGTGCGCGACGCGGTCAAGAAGGCCGCTCCGAAAGATGCGCCTAGCCCCGCGGCCATTCTGGAGCGCACAGAACAGGTGGCGTCTGACGGCGGCGTGATTGGCGCGGGTGGTTTCGCCGCGGGCGGTCCCGCCGACAACATCGTGTTGATTGACGGCATTGGCGAGAAAACGGCCGACGCGCTGCGCGAAGAAGGCGTTGCGACGCTGACCGCGATCGCTGAGATGTCTGACGAGGATCTTGCGGCGTTGGCGGAAAAGGTCGGTGCGGCAGGCCAGCATGAGAGCCAAGAATGGGCGGCGCAGGCTAAGGAAATCATGTCCGGCCAGGAGCCGCGCGCACAGGTCGACAAGGATCTGATGAAGAAATTGCTGTCTGAGGGAGGCGAGGGCTAATGAAGCACGCTGTCGTCAAACTGGACGCGAAGAAAGCCGGCGACGTCGATCTCGACGATGCGGTTTTCGGCGTCGAAGAAATTCGCCCGGACATTCTTCAGCGCATGGTTCGTTATCAATTGGCCAAGCGCCAAGCGGGCACGCACAAAACGCAATCGCGTTCGGAAGTGACCACGCGCAAGGACAAAGTTTATCGCCAAAAAGGCACGGGCGGTGCGCGTCACGGCTCTAAGAACGCGCCGATCTTTGTCGGCGGTTCGGTCGCCCATGGTCCGCGCGTTCGCAGCCATGCGCACAATCTGCCGAAGAAGGTTCGCGCCCTAGCGCTCAAGCACGCCTTGTCTTCCAAGGTGAAAGACGACGCGCTGATCGTGCTGGAAGAGGCGTCCATGGCGGAGGCTAAAACCGCCGAGCTTCGCAAAAGCTTTGACAAGCTGGGCGTGTCCAACGCTCTGGTAATCGGCGGGGCCGATCTGGACGAGAATTTTGAGCGTGCGGCGCGCAACATTCCAAACGTCGACGTTTTGCCCTTCGCCGGTCTCAATGTTTACGACGTGATGCGCCGTAAATCGCTGGTTCTGACGAAAGACGCGGTGGATGCGATCCACGCGCGGTTTAACGAAACGCAGGCGGCGGAATTCTCCGGCGATAATTTCGTTGACGACATCGTTCTTATTGACGGCGTCGGTGCGAAATCGGCCAAGGAATTGGCCAAGGCGGGTTACGCCACGCTGACCTCCATCGCCAATCTGTCCGACGCGGATGCGGCGAAAGTGTTTGAAGATTTAGGATTTGGCGACAAGGCGGCTCGCGAAGAGTGGCATGTCCAAGCCAAGGAAATGGTCGGCGGCGCTGCGCCTCGCGCGAAAGTCGATCAGCGGTTGGCGGCGCAAATCCTCGCGAAAGCTGGAAAGGGCGCATAGATCATGGCTGAGCCCAAAACCATTCATTACGACAAGATCGTCTCTCCGATCATCACGGAGAAATCGACGATTTTGTCCGAAGAGAACAAGGTTGTGTTCCGCGTTCCGCTCGAGGCGACCAAGCCCGAGATTAAGGATGCGGTTGAGTCCTTGTTTAAAGTCGACGTGACGGCGGTGAACACCATTCTGCAAAAGGGCAAAACCAAGCGCTTCCGTGGGATTAAAGGTCGCCGGTCCGACATCAAAAAAGCGATCGTGACGTTGAAGGACGGCCAGTCCATCGACGTGGCGACCGGCTTGTAGGAGGCGGGCTATGGCGCTTAAGCAATTTAATCCGACGTCTCCAGGCCGCCGCCAGCTCGTGTTGGTGGACCGGTCCGGCTTGCATAAAGGCCGTCCGGTCAAAAAGCTGACGGAAGGTCTGACGAAGAAGGGCGGACGCAACAATACCGGCCGCATCACGGCGCGTCGCATCGGCGGCGGCGCCAAGAAGCTCTATCGGATCATCGATTTCAAACGCCGTAAATTCGACGTGCCGGGCACGGTCGAGCGTTTGGAGTATGATCCCAACCGCACCGCATTCATTGCGCTGGTCAATTACTCCGACGGCGAGCAGGCTTATATCCTCGCGCCGCAGCGTTTGGCGGTGGGCGATACGGTCATTTCCAGCGACAGCGCCGACATTAAGCCGGGCAACACATTGTCGCTGAAAGCAATTCCGGTCGGCACCATCATCCACAATGTGGAGATGAAGCCGGAAAAGGGCGGCCAGATCGCCCGCGCCGCCGGCTCATACGTTCAATTGGTGGGGCGCGCCGACGGCCACGCTCAGGTGAAATTGTCGTCGGGCGAGCTTCGCTTGATCCCGGAGCGCTGCTTGGCCACGGTCGGTGCGGTGTCCAACCCGGACAATATGAATCAGGTCCTGTCGAAAGCCGGCCGTAAGCGTTGGAACGGCAAGCGTCCTTCGGTTCGCGGCGTGGTGATGAACCCGTTCGACCACCCGCATGGCGGCGGCGAGGGCAAATCCTCCGGCGGCCGTCACCCAGTCACCCCGTGGGGTAAGAAAACCCGCGGTCCTAAAACTCGCAAGAACAAGACGACGGATCGTTTGATCATCCGCCGTCGCAACAAGAAGTAACGGAGAAAGATATGTCCCGCTCCGTTTGGAAAGGTCCTTTCGTCGATGGCTACCTTCTAAAGAAGGCCGAAGCCGCCGCTGAAGCGTCCCGTCCGACGCCGATCAAAACCTGGTCGCGCCGGTCGACCATCCTGCCCAATTTCGTGGGTCTCACCTTCCAAGTTCACAACGGCAATAAATTCGTGCCGGTGAGCGTGTCGGAAGAAATGGTGGGTCACAAGCTCGGCGAGTTTGCGCCGACGCGGACCTATTACGGCCACGGCGCCGACAAAAAAGCGAAGCGGAGGTAGTCATGGGCAAGCCTAAATCTCCTCCCAAGCAGGCGTCGAATGAGAGCCGCGCTGTGTTGCGCATGCTTCGCGTCAGCCCGCAAAAGCTGAATTTGATCGCGCAAAGCATTCGCGGCATGTCGGCGGAAAAAGCGCTGGCGGAGCTCGAATTCTCGCCGAAGCGTCATTCAAACGATGTTCGCAAACTGCTGAAATCGGCGATTGCGAACGCGGAAAACAATCACGGCCTGGATATCGACAGCCTGGTCGTGGCCGAAGCCCATGTGGGTAAGAATTTGGTGATGAAGCGCATCCGGGCTCGGGCCCGCGGTCGCGCCGCTCGGATTTTGAAGCCGTTTGCGCAGATGACCATCGTCCTACGCGACAGCTCCATGCCGGTTGAAAGCTCGGAGGCGGCCTAATGGGTCAGAAAGTTAATCCCATCGGTCTTCGCCTCGGCGTGAACCGCACCGCCGACAGCCGTTGGTACGCGGACGGCGCCGAATACGGCCGGTTGCTGCACGAAGACATTAAGGTGCGCGAATTCAT
>JBCCMB010000161.1:0-5817 GCA_039026555.1 Pseudomonadota bacterium | reverse complement strand
TCTTGGTCTTTGTGTGTCCGCATTTCGCGTCCAGGTCGTCCGACGGAGTTTCCAACGAAGGCGGGTTGGAAGGTTGAGGACGCCCGCGCAGGCAGCGTTTCGGCGTTGAGGATTAAAGGCTCCGCTAAGCCGGTCCGAATGAAGCTGGAAGCGATCTCGAGAGCAACCATTGTCGGTGAGTGGGGCGGGTCGATCACCTGCGTGCTGACAATGAGCACACGGCCGATGTTTTCGCTCAACAGTTTTGGCGCAGGCAGACTTAGCTGATTGGCGATTTTGTCGACAAAACGCAGATAGGCGGGACCGATCTTGCGATACGCGATCTTGTCGAAGGCCGACCCCGTCATGTCCTTGGCGTCGAGAAACAAGACGCGCTGTAAGCACCAAAGAAGGCTGTTAAAGACCTCTGGATCGTCGGAAAATTCTGGCAGCAAGCTTGCGGCCGCCTGGAGGTAGATTGGATCCTTGTTCGAGGCGTAGAGCTTGGAGAGATAATTCACGGCTTGTGGCGGCTTGTGCTTCGCAAGCGTCTTTTTGAGAAGGTCTTCGGCGGTCAGCTTAGCCATGACGTTCCCTCAGGCCGCAGACGCGGCGCGTTGATCTTGTGCGGCATGAACGGCGCTGATGAGCCCGCCGACCGTTCGGAAGGCGTCGGATAAGATCGCTTCGTCCGAAAGCTCAACGTCGAATGCCTCTTCCAGCGCGACGACCAGCTGCATAACGCCAAGCGAATCGATGTGCCCGCTATCGACATAGTTGAACGCGCTTGTGTCGCCCTCAGGCAGAGGCCCTTTGGCGACGAGAAGGTCGTGGACTTTTTCGGCGACGGCGTCTGTCATCTCAGTCGAGCTTTCAAACATGTGCGATCAAACAAAGTGCGGGCTTGCTTATCGGGCGTAGAGCGAATCTTTGCAGACCCTTTGGCGCTTATTGGTGTTGAGGAGGGTTAAAGGCGCGTTAACCTTCTTGTCGCGGACCTTCCTTAGGGCGCAATCGGTGTTCACGATCGCCGCCAAATGCTAGTCGCGAGCGTATGCAAACCTCTTTTTTCATTCTCGGCGGCGCGAGGTCCGGAAAAAGCCGGCGCGCGCTGGCGCTCGCCGAAGAGCTCGGCGCGTCCCGAGTTTTTGTCGCGACGGCGCAGGCGTGGGACGAAGAAATGTCCGAGCGGATCGCGCAACACAAGGCGGAGCGCGGCGCTGGATGGACGACGATTGAAGCGCCGCTCGAACTTGTTGAGGTGTTGGACGAGTTAAAAGGTGAATGTGATGTGTGTGTCGTTGATTGCTTGACGCTTTGGCTTTCCAATCTGATGCATCACAACCGCGATGTAGACGCCGAAACGGCGCAGCTTTGCGCGGCGATCGCCGCCTCGCCGATACCCATTATTCTTGTCTCGAACGAGGTTGGATTGGGTATTGTTCCAGAGACGCCGCTTGGTCGGACGTTCCGGGACGCCCAGGGGCGGCTAAACCAAGATGTCGCGGCGGTTTGCGATCATGTCGAAGTTCTTGTCGCAGGCCTGCCGCTCATACTCAAAGGGTGAGGGCTTTCGCCAGCCGGGCCTCCGCCGCGGGCGTTGGCGGCAAGCCGAAGCGCAGGTGGGAGTTCGACCCATCGAACCGGCGAACATAAACGCCTTGTTCGGCGAGGCGCGCCCAGACTTGGTGCGCGTCTTTTGACTGGACGTAGCGATAAAGAGCTGTCCCACCGACAATCTTGAAGCCAGCTCGATCAAGGGTGTCGTGGAGGCGATCGGCGGCTTCCGAAAGCTCCTTGCGTGTCTGAGATTGCCAATCCAAGTCTGCGTAAGCGCGGGCGCCGATCTCCAGCGCAGCGCCTGAAGCGGGCCAAACGCCTAGTCTTCTCGCCATCCTCTCACGCACGGCGGGCGGTGCGATCAGGCCGCTAAGGCGAAGACCGGGAAGTCCGAAGAATTTTCCGAAAGATCGAAAGACGACCAGTCCTTCTGCTCCACCTCTGGGCGCAAAACTTATCTCCGGCGACAGATCGGCGTAGGCCTCGTCGACAATCAACCAACCCCCGCGCGCCGCGAGCTTTTCACGAGCGGTTTCAAGAGCGTCGAGATCAAAAAGCCGACCATCCGGATTGTTGGGGTGGGTGATCACGACCGCATCTGCCTTGTCCGCGAAGCTAAGTGGATCGGGGGTTTCCACGACGTCGATCCCGTCTCGTTTCCAAGCGTTTGCATGATCGCCATAGGTCGGCGACAGGATCGCGACGCGGCGAGGATGAATAATGTCAGGCAAAAGACGTATGAGCAGTTCGCTTCCCGGCGCCAATAAGAGCGCATCTGCAGGCGCGCCGATGGCGGACGCCATAGCGTTCTTGCAAGCGTCTTGGTCAGTCACGGTCGGCAAGCATGTCAGCGCACGCTCAGACAAACGCCTATCCGGGTAGGGCCAAGGGTTCACGCCTGTCGAAAGATCAATCCAGGGCTGGGGCGCCTCCGGGAAGGCGGCCTTCATCGCATCAAGCGCGCCGCCGTGAATGAGGTCGCGGCTCATATCGCGTGCGCCACAGCAATGAAAGCTAAGATGCAGGCGGCGAGGATCATCGCTCGTCTATAGATCGCCAGGCCGGCGGTGATATCTGCTGCGTCCGGGTCGCGCGCGTCTTTGTTAAGCCAAGGCTCCTCGCTGATATGATCGCTATAGCGACGCGGCCCGGACAATCGCACGCCAAGCCCGCCAGCCATCGCAGCTTCGGGCCAGCCCGCGTTTGGCGAGCGATGATGACGCGCATCGCGGAGCATAACATTGAAAGATGATCGGGTTAAACTCGCGGCCGCGATCAGGCTGCCGGTCAGTCGCGCAGGAATCCAGTTCGCAAAATCGTCGAGTCGTGCGGCGAACCCGCCAAAGGCGGCGTAGCGATCGTTTTTGTGGCCAATCATCGAATCGAGCGTATTGATCGCCTTGTAAGCGGCAAGTCCCGGAAGGCCGAAGACTGCGCCCCAGAAGAGCGGTGCGATAACGCCGTCGGAGGCGTTTTCGGCCAGGCTTTCTAGGCCCGCGCGCGCGACGCCCGCTTCATCCAATTGATCTGGATCTCGTCCGACAATCCTCGCGACAGCCCGACGCGCACGCGCCAAATCATTTTTCGCCATGGGCGCGGCGACGGCGGCGACGTGGGTATAAAGGCTGCGCGACGCGACTAGGCTCGCCGCAATTAGCGCTTCTAGGGCCACGCCCCACCAATCGCCGGGAAGAAGTCGCGCGACGCCCACAGCAATCGCCGTTGCGCCCGCGAACAATATGATGGTCGCGACGCTCCCGGCGACATAACGCGACCGGTGCGACCAGGTCTCTTTGTTTAGCGTTGTGTCAAAGACCGAGACTAAAGCGCCAAACCAGACCACCGGATGGCGAATGCGCGCATAGATCCAATCCGGCCAGCCCAAGAGACATTCAATCATCCACGCCAGCAACATAAGCGCCGCAGCGCTCATGACGCGTTTGGCGTCCAACCAAAGGGTTGCGCGAGCGCCAAAAGCGCATCGATATCCAAGGCCGCTTCGACGCCGTCCGCCAGCGCATCGAGAGCGGCCTCAATTTCAGCGTCATAGCTGAGCGCATTTTCTGGATCGGCGCCGGCGCGCGTGAGCCAGGCGCGGCGAAACCCGTCGCTTGTAAACGCGCCGTGCAGATAAGTGCCTTGGATCTTGCCGTTCGGGCTCGTCGCGCCGTCCGGCTGCCCGTCAATCAACGCGAAGGGACGCTCGGCGTTGGGTCCATCGGTCTTTCCCATGTGGATTTCATAGCCTGATATCGCTTCGCCCGATTGCGCGCAGACGCCGCGTATGGGAGCGACTTTCTTGTCGGGTTTCATAAGGGTCTCGACGTCGAGCAGGCCAAGCCCGTCTGACACCCCCGGCGGGCCGTCGACGCCGTCGGGATCGGCGATCGTGCGGCCCAGCATCTGATATCCGCCGCAAACGCCGAGCACGCCCCCGCCCGCCCGTGCATGTGCGATGATGTCATGATCCCAACCCTGGTCGCGGAGGAACGCCAGATCGCCGAGGGTCGATTTAGTGCCGAATAGAATAATGAGGTCGGCGTCGCGCGGAATGGCGCGGCCCGGAGGAGCCCATTCAAACGCCACGCCAGGTTCCAATTTCAGGGGATCGGCGTCGTCGAAGTTTGCGATGCGGCTGAGCATGGGCGCGGCGATCTTGAGCGCACTGTCCCTGGGGCGGTCTGGCCTGCTCAGCGCGACGGCGTCTTCCGCCGGAAGGCGCGCGGTCGCCGACAACCATGGGATCACGCCGAAACAGGGCCAATCGGTGCGAGTTTCAATCTCCGTCACGCCCGTCGCGAACAAACTCGGATCACCCCGGAATTTATTGACGATAAACCCGCCAATCATGGCGGCGTCGTCCGGATCGATTACCGCCTTTGTGCCGACGATACTGGCGATGACGCCGCCCTTTTCGATGTCGCCGATCAAGCAGACCGGAACGCCGGCGCGTCGGGCAAAGCCCATATTCGCGATATCTCGGGCGCGCAGATTGATTTCAGCTGGGCTGCCGGCGCCTTCGACGAGAATGAGATCATGCTGCGCGCTAAGGCGTTCAAAACTCTCCATCACCGCCGTCATTAATTGGTCGCGGCGCGCCATATAGTCAGCAGCTTCCATGGTGTCCACGGCGCGTCCTTGGACGATGATTTGAGAGGCGCGGTCGGTTTGCGGCTTTAAAAGGACGGGGTTCATGTCCGTATGCGGGGGCAGGCCGGCGGCCAGCGCCTGCAGAGCCTGAGCGCGGCCGATCTCGCCGCCCGACGGGCAAGCGGCCGCATTGTTCGACATGTTTTGCGGCTTAAACGGGGCGACGCGAAGCCCTCTGCGGCGGGCGATCCGGCAGAGCGCAGCGGTCAAAACGGACTTGCCGACATCCGACCCCGTACCCTGAAGCATTAGCGCGCGCGCCGTCACACGGGGCCGTCCATGCTGATCTGAATGCCGTCAATGCGTGCGCGAACGCCGAAAACGCTTTCCAGTCTTGTCGATGTGAGCGTCTCCGACGGCGGGCCGTCGGCGACAATTCGGCCCTCCTTCATCCAGATCAAACGAGAGGCGTAACGTGCGGCGAGTTGTACATCGTGGAGGACGACCAATGCGCCGCCGCCTCGTGCAACATAGTCGGCGATAAGGTCGAGAATGCGGAATTGATGGCGTGGATCCAAAGCGGCGATGGGTTCGTCGGCGATGAGGAGCGGGGCTTCGGCGGCGAAAGCGCGGGCGCAATGCATGCGGGCGCGCTCGCCGCCCGATAGCGTGTCGGCATTCCGCTCGGCGAGGTGTTCGAGGTCGCAGGCGCTGATGGCGCGGGCCACAGCGGCGGCGTCCGCGCCCCTTAGACGACCCAGCGCCGCGCCATGGCTGAAACGACCAAGAGCGACGACGTCGCGAACGCGGCTGGGCCAGGCGAGGGGCCGGATCTGAGGTAAATAGGCGATACGGCTCGCTCGGCGGATCGGGCTTAGCTCCGCCGTGTTTTCGCCGCCAAGAGTCGCAGAGCCTGAACTGGGCGTTTCTAGGCCTAGACTGGTTCGGATAAGACTTGTTTTGCCGGCGCCGTTCGGGCCCAGCAAGGCGACAAACTCTCGAGGCGCGAGGCGAAAGCTCGCCATGTCCAGCAAAGCGGCGTTGTCCACAGTCAAACGGAGGTCTTTTGCGACCAGCTCAGTCATGGCCCGCTCGCCTTTGCATCGCGATCCACACAAATATCGGCGCGCCGATAAGCGCGGCGACCACGCCCAGCTTCAACTCGCTATCGGTCGGGATAATCCGCAC
>JBCCMB010000160.1:0-5850 GCA_039026555.1 Pseudomonadota bacterium | reverse complement strand
CGCCCGCCGCGCGACTGAGCTTTCCAGAACAGAACCAATCCGTCATCGCGCTCACGGACGCGGCTGGCGAAAGCCTCGCATTCGGGCCGAGCCATATGGCGGCGAGCCAACCGCCCGGCCGCCGCGGCGTTGCAGTTTACGCCGCCCATCGCGACACGCATTTCAGATTTATCGAGATGCTAAAGCCCGGCGATCCGATCGAGATATCGACCGATACGGAAAACCTAACTTTTCACGTCACGGGATCTGAGATTGTGCGTTGGAACGCCTCGGGCGTAAACCCTGAAGACGGCGGTTCGCCTAGACTTGCGCTCGTGACCTGCTGGCCGCTGGACGGCAAGTTTCAAGGGCCGATGCGCTATGTCGTTTGGGCGATACGCAGCGCGAGCCCGGACGCCTAGAGCCTACACCACCCAAATCGCACCGCCATCATACGCGGCACATTCATTGCGCGTAAATCAACCATACGCGCGACACACTGCGGTAAACCGCCCTTTGTGTCCCGCTATGAGACAGGAGATCGTGAAGACATGAGCGCGTATCATCAGGCAGTTTACGACACACGACGTTTCGTGTCGTCAGCGCTGGACGCGGCTTATGCGCCCTTCACGACGTGGAACGACTTACAAAAGCTCATCCTCATTATGGGCGTTGTCGCCTTCGTCGGCTATGTCGCCGCGCGGCCGCCGCGTCGCCGGGTTGGCCGCGATGTCGAGGTCAGTAACTTCCCAATTTTGGTGGTCGTCACGTTGGCCGCCGCCTTCATTTTGGGAATGCTGGTAATCCCAAGTCTTTAGCGGTCTCTTTAAGCCGCGCGTCCCGGATCGCCAGTTCGATTGACCGCTTTCACGATCACCGAGTTCAAGTGACGCGGATCAATCGGTTTTGCGACGAAATCGGTCATACCCGCCGCCAAGCAACGTTCGCGGTCCTTAGCGTTGGCGGTGAGAGCGACGATTGGAACTTTTGCGCCGGCCCCGCCGCTCGCTCGGATCTTCTTCGTGGCCTCATAACCGTCCAGTTTCGGCATTTGAACATCCATCAAGACAAGATCGAATTCGCCTAAAGCAAACATGTCCAAAACTTCTTTGCCATCCTTCGCGATGATAACATCATAGCCAAAGGGCTGCAGAAGAGCGCCGAGAATACGGCGATTGGCGGGGTGATCTTCGGCGACGAGGATTTGTAAAGGCCTTGCGAAAGCCAGACTTTCTTGTTCCGCGTCTTCAAGCTTCACAGCGTGCGTCGGCAGTCTAAACAAAAAACGCGCGCCTTCGCCCAAATCGCTCTTCAAAGTCAGCGTCGCGCCCATGGCTTCAGCCAAACCAGAAGAAATAGACAGCCCTAAGCCCGTGCCGCCATACCGCCGCGCGATGGTGACGTCGGCCTGCTGAAACGGACGGAAAATCCGCGCTTGCGCTTCGGTGCTAATCCCGCATCCCGTGTCTTCAACCTCAACAGTGAGCGTCACCGCCTCGCCGGCCGCCGCTGCGCGATCAACGCCTATTCTGAGGTGAATTTCCCCGCTCTCGGTGAATTTGACCGCGTTGGAGAGAAGGTTGAACAAGATCTGTCGCAAGCGTGTTGGATCGGCTTTAACCCCATCTGGCGTATTCGGATCGATCGCGACAAACATATCAACGCCCTTGTCGAGCGCGCGCGGCCGCCACATCCGCTCCAGACCTTCTGCGAGACGGCGCATGTCTACGCCGATCATCTCGGTCTCCATGCCGCCAGATTCAATTTTGGACATGTCCAAAACATCGTTCAACAGCGCCATAAGAACTGCGCCGCTATCGGACAACACATCCAAATGCTCTCGCTGTTGGAGGTCCAAATTTGTCCGCCGAAGCACTTCAACCGACCCCATGACGGCGTTCATCGGCGTACGCAATTCATGACTGATAACCGCGAGAAAATCCGTCTTCGCTTGACTGGCGATAAGCGCGCGTTGACGCTCTGCGCGTTCTGCACGGCGCATCATCCGCAAGGATTGCGCCGACCAATGTAAATCGACAACGCCCTTCCAAACCAAATGGGTCACGCCCAGAACGCCGAAAAGCGTAACCCAAGGAATCGGAGATGAGACGCCACGATCCACCAAGAGCGCAACGCAGATTCCCAGAACCGAAATCAAAAGGGGCGTCGCGCCGGCGACAAAAAACGGGAGTACAGTATGGACCCGCACCATAATCTCGACAACGACGCCCAGTACGAAAATGAGCGCCAGGGGGGGCGACAACACCCACAAATAGATCAAGGCGATGGACACGCTCGTCCCGTGCAGCGCCATCTTTAAGGTTGATTTAATCAGGTCCGCTCGGTCGCAAGGGCGACGGTCCTTTAACCGGTCGGCCGCGTATCTCGCATCAAGCAGCACCAATGCGATCATGATCGGCGTCCAGATCACCGCGAACAAAAACGTCTGTAAGCTTTGATCCACGAGGCATGCGGCGGCGGGCACGCACAAAAACCACATCACTCGGCTCGAGGCGCCCCGCGCTCTAGGGCGCAATGCTCCGCGCCAAGCCTCGTTGGAGACATTGCTTATATCCATCCTGCACGGCGCCAAATTAGCAGCCCCCTTAGTAAGATTCCCGCAATGCGCGTCCCCACCGAATCATCAACATAAAGCTAAGGGGTTGATGAGCGGTTTCACAGACCTCAATTTTCACGCAAGCGTGATACACGTTCTTGGAGTCGTTGCACCTTATAAATGACCGATACCCCGCCAGCCACGGTCCAAGGCGTCGCCGTCATAAAGGACCATCTGAAGCGTCTGCCAGGTCGGCCTGGAGTGTACAGGATGTATGGCGCAGACGAAGAGGTGCTTTATGTCGGAAAGGCGAAGAATCTGAAAAATCGCGTTTCCAGCTACGCCAAACTCGGCGGGCATACGCAGCGCATCGCCAGAATGATTTCTCTAACTCGATCGATGGAATTCGTCGTAACGCCCAGCGAGACCGAAGCGCTCCTATTGGAAGCCAACCTGATCAAACGGCTGAAGCCGCGCTTCAACATTATCCTGCGCGACGACAAGAGCTTCCCCTACATATTGATCCGACGCGAGCACGAAGCGCCGCAAATTTTGAAGCATCGCGGCGCCAAAAAAGCCAAGGGCGATTATTTCGGTCCCTTCGCATCCGCCGGCGCTGTCGATCGAACGCTCGACACTTTGCAAAAAGCCTTCCTGCTGCGCACCTGTAGCGACAGCGTTTATGAGGGACGCATGCGGCCTTGCATGTTGTATCAGATCAAGCGATGCGCGGCGCCTTGCGTCAATCTCATCTCGACAGCCGACTACGCCGATCTGACCGATGAAGCCGCCTCCTTTCTGCGCGGCGAGGCGGTGGAGCTCCACGACCGCTTGTCGGTGGAGATGGAAGCGGCGTCCGAAGCGATGGAGTTTGAAACCGCCGCGCGCCTCAGAGACCGCATTCGCGCCCTATCAGCGGTTCGCGAAAGCCAGGGCGTCAATCCGGCAGGGGTGCGGGAGGCTGATGTCTTCGGCATTGAAACCAAGGCCGGCCAATCCTGCGTGCAGGTGTTCTTTTTTCGCGCTGGCCAAAATTGGGGCGCCACAGCCTATTATCCAAAGCATGATCAAGATGCGGACGAAGGTGAAATCTTAGACGCCTTCCTGGCGCAGTTTTACGATACGCGGCCGCCTCCCCGGCTTATCCTAACGAGCTGGGAATTGCCGCATGGCGATTTGATTGCCGAAGCGCTGGAGTTACGCAGCGACCACAAGATCGAAATCCGAACGCCTCAACGCGGGGAAAAACGCGAGCTGGTTTTGCAGGCGGCGCGAAATGCGCGCGAAGCATTAGCGCGCAAGCTGGCGGAAACGCAAAGCCAGCAAAAGATCTTCGCGCAGATTCAAAAGGTCCTCGATCTTCCCGACGCGCCGACGCGCATTGAAGTTTACGACAATTCGCACATCCAAGGATCGAACGCGGTCGGCGGGATGATTGTGGCGGGACCGGAAGGCTTTGAAAAGCAAGCTTATCGAAAGTTCAACATCAAGGATGACGAGATCGAGCCAGGCGATGATTACGGTATGATGCGCGAGGTTATGCGCCGCCGCTTTAGCCGCCTCAAAAAAGAGGCGGAGGGCAAAGAGTCTCGCCCGGACTCCTGGCCCGATTTGGTTCTTATCGATGGCGGGCTTGGACAATTGTCCGCGGTCTCAGAAACCTTGCAGACGCTAGGCTTTGATCGCGGCGAGCTAAATTTGATCGCCATCGCAAAAGGCCCCGACAGGAATGCAGGCCGCGAACAATTCTTTCGTCCTGGCAAAGCGCCATTTCAGCTGCCTCAGTCCGACCCGGCGCTCTACTACCTGCAACGCTTGCGTGACGAGGCGCACCGTTGGGCGATCGGCGCGCATCGCGCCAAGCGCTCCGCAGATATCACGAAAAGCCCATTAGACGAGATCGACGGCGTCGGTCCGGCGCGTAAGAAGGCGCTGTTGCATCGCTTTGGCTCAGCGAAAGGCGTCGCGGCGGCGGGTCTCGCCGATTTAGAAACCGCCGATGGAGTCAGCGCGGCGCTAGCGCAACGTATTTACGACCATTTCCACAGCGGATAAGCCGCTTCGCATCCTTTACGGAGCACGCTACAAGCACTCCGGTCGCCCTTGCGGCGGCTTACGGTCAGACGCCTATGGTCGCGCCAATCCCCCGAAGAAGGTCCTGGAATGATCAAGCAGATCCCCAACCTCCTAACGCTGACGCGCTTCGTGTTAGCACCCATCGTCGCCTATGCGCTATGGCGTGGATATTGGACCCCGCTTATTCCTCCAACAGGCCCGGAGATGGCGGAGATGAGCGCGCAAGCTTTCCGCGCCGCTGAAGAAGCCGGACGCAATTGGACGAAACTCGCCGCCGGGCTGTTCGTCTTCGCAGCGCTAACAGATCTGTTTGACGGATGGGCCGCTCGCGCATTGGACGCCGACAGCAAATTCGGCCGCGTTCTCGATCCCATTGCGGACAAAGCCTTGGTCGGCCTGCCTTTGATCGCACTGACCGTGATTTCCGGCTACAATCTTTGGATCCTGATCCCCACGCTCGTCATCGTTGGCCGCGATCTTCTCATCACGATTTTGCGTTTGGCGGCGACAGACGGCGAAGGCGCCCCGGTCTCCGCTCTGGCGAAATGGAAGACCGCATTGGAGCTTATTGCGGTGGCGACCCCAATCTTTTTTGCGCTTCTGCCGGCGGTTGATGGCGGGCTGATGGCTGCTTGGTTGTTTGTGTTGTGGATCGCCGCCGCGCTGTCGCTCTATACGGGCGCGAGATACCTTATCCAGAGCTGAAATGAGACGACCGCGCCTGTAGGGGGAATACAGACGCGGCCAAACTCTTGCGGCCCCTGGGAGGGGGATGGACGCTAGGGACCGCATTACTAGAGCGTCAGATCGCCGGGGGAAGGCGCGTCTTGTGCTCAAAGCTACAGTACGCCGCGAACCGTTGCGCATTCGTTAACAAAATCGTCCATTTTGGAAACCATTCGCAAAAATGTAGCATGGGGTGTGCAAAAAAGAGATATTGCGGCGCACAAACTTGGCCGATAAGCGAGGCGCTTCGCACTCTCGATCGTTGCGACGCAACAGCGTCGTTTCAACAAATACAGACCACGAATTGGAACGAATGGGGGGAACGACCTCTCCACCGCCTCTGCGCGCGCCGCAATATCCATGCTACGAAACGGCATGACGATTTTTCGCGCCGCTTGCATCCAACTCCGCTCCGGCGTTGACGTTTCCTCGAACATCGCCGAGGCGACACGCCTGATCGAAACGGCGGCGGCGGACGGGGCCAAACTGATCGCAACACCGGAAATGACCGG
>JBCCMB010000159.1:0-5987 GCA_039026555.1 Pseudomonadota bacterium | reverse complement strand
ATCCAATAAACGCCGGGTCAATTCCGACGGCTCCGCTGTGGGAAAACTCGCTTTCAACAACGCCAGGGCCGCCGACACATGCGGCGCCGCCATCGAGGTGCCGTTTTCATAGGCGTAAAAGCACTCCGTTACGCCATCGCCCGACACCGGATCATAACAATCTGTCGCAAACTTCGTCGACAACACGCCGTCAGGACGGCCGTCGCCATTGTCATCGCGCGACATGTCGCCGCCCGGCGCTAAGATGTCCACCGCAGCGCCATAATTGGAATAAGGCGTCAGATGCCCGCGCGCATCGCCCGCCGCAACGGAGATGACATTGTCGCAACCGCCGGGCGCGTAATACTGCGTATCGATCCGCGCATTGCCCGCCGCAGCGACCACCACGGCGCCGGCCTCAACCGCGTCATTGATGGCTTCCTGCATCGAGGCGGGGCAGCGTTCGAACAAGCCGATCGACAAATTGATGACGTCCGCCGGATTGGCGTTCCAAATCTCTTCGCCCATTGCGTCACGCGCCGGAACCACGCCAGCCGCCCAGCGAATGCCGTCATTGATGTCCGACAATTGCCCGCCGCAGCGTCCCAAAGCGCGGACCGGGACGATCGTCACATCCCACGCGCCGCCGGCCACGCCGTTGGCGTTATTGGTGGCGGCGACGCCGACCGTTCCGGCGACATGCGTGCCGTGAAAGGTGTCGCGCGCCAGAGGATCGTTCGGATCGCACTTGTCGCCGGGGTCGTTAGGATCCGGGTCGCGGCCGTCGCCGTCATTTCCCATAATCGGGTCGGACACCATGTCGAAACCCGGCGCTAGGTTCTGCGATCCTGCGATATCCGGATGCGACAATTGCAGGCCGGTGTCGATCACCGCCACGGTCACAGCGCGAGATCCGGTCTGCTCCGCGCGCGACCAAAAATCATGAAAACCCGCGCCGCCTTCGGATGCGCCCTCGCCGGTTCCTATGTCCTGGAAATGCCATTGCAAAGACCAAAGCGGATCGTTCGGCTCCGCCAGAGCGGTCGGTGTCGCAACCGGCATGTCGGCTTGGCGCGGCTCCAATTGGTGCGTGAAGATATAGTCCTTCTCCACATATTCATATTCACCGCTATCCGCGAGCACTTTGACTACGCATTCGGTCGCAAGGATTGGGTCCGACCGCATTTGTTCAACAGTCACGTCGCCCTCGCACAAATCCGCTTTGGCCCGTCTTGCAGGAGCGAAACGGGCGCGCATGGCGTCGCGCGCTTTTTCGGGTGAGAATTTCAGAGGATCGGCTCCGATCTGGATCACGACCTGACCGCCATCGCTTGTGGAGACGGCGCCCGCCAGACCCATGCGTTCCAACGCTTCGGCGGCCTTTGAACGGGCCCGCCGCGCAGCTGGGGCGTTGACCTCCTTGCGTATGCGCAACGCGCGCGAAATAGGTTCAGGTGGTTTTGGCGGACCGGCGCGCAGCGCTTCCGGCGCTTCAATCGCAAACTCCGCGCTTTCGGCGCCATCGTCGGCTCCGTCCGCTTCATTTGAATGGGGCGCCTCTGTTGCTTCCAGCGCCTGAAGCTGACCGGAGCTTTGCAAGGAGCGGCCCAATTGCGCGCGCTGGGGCGCAGATGCGCGGGAGGCCGATTGTACGCCCACCAACGTGGTGCTCTCCGGCGAGACGACGACCTCTTCCCAGGGCTTGGCGATCACGGCCCCAACGACAAAAAAGCTCTCAGTGCGAAGCGCCGCTTCGAGATCCACCGGCTCCAGCTGCAAAGGCGCCGTTTGAACGCCGGCCAGCGCCCGCGCTTCGAGCGAGACCATCTCCATGGGGTTTTCGATCCCGCCGAGCACCTCATTATTGACCTGATCCATGACCGCTTCGGTCAATTCCTCAAAGCGCGCCTGGCGCTCTTCCACCTCCTCGCAGGCCGCAAGGGCCACTCCGAGCGCGCCGACGGCCGTCCACCGTTTCCATGCCGATTTGATCATGTCACCTCACCTGTCGTCCCCGCGCCGCCTGCGTGTCGTTTATCATGACGAGCGCGCAACGCGAATAAGAAGCTTCATTAGGACCACCGGATAACGTCTTTGTGTCGACGATGTGGCGGACGCGCCAAGACGCCCTTAAATCGCCCAGCTTCGGTCCTTCCGCGTCCTTATCGTGATGGCAATTTAGTCCTTATAGCCGGACGACAGAACCGGCTGCAGGAACAAGGACGACCCATATGACCCGCACCGCCAAAGGACTGACGCTGTCCAGCCTCTTCGCTCTTGGATACTTCGCTCTGGTGGTGGTCGGCGCAGCGATGTTGGTCGCAGGTCAGGACAATTCGCTTTATCTCGCAGCAGGGTAAGGTCTAAACGCGCGCCCTCCCCGTTTTGACGAAAACCGGCTAAAGACGCCGCTGAACAGGCGGGCGCGGCATGTCTTACAAATCAATTCTCATTCTCACCGGCGCGGGCGTTTCGGCCGAAAGCGGCCTGGGCACGTTTCGCGATAAAGACGGAATATGGACGAAGCACAGGCTTGAGGATGTCGCCACGCCGCAGGGCTTCGCGCGCAATCCCGAACTCGTCTATGACTTTTATAACAAGCGCCGCCGCGATCTGCAGTCAGCCGAACCCAACGCCGCGCACTTCGCTCTCGCGAAACTTGAAAGCGCGATCCAAGCTAAGGGCGGCGAGTTTGTGTTGGTGACGCAAAACGTTGACGACATGCACGAAAAAGCGGGCTCGCAGAACATCATCCACATGCATGGCGAGCTCAATTCCGGGCTCTGCGCCGTTTGCGGCTGGCGCGGCGAATGGCGCGTCGATATGGAAGCGGGAACGCCTTGCCCCAATTGCGCGCACGAGGGCCTGATCCGTCCGGACGTGGTCTGGTTTGGCGAGTTCCCGTATCTAATGGACGATATCTATGAGCGGCTAGCGCTCTGCGATCTCTTCGTCTCGATCGGCACGTCCGGCGCCGTTTACCCGGCCGCCGATTTCGTCCGCGAAGCCCGTCTCGCCGGCGCTCATACGGTGGAGCTTAATTTGGAGCCGTCGGAAAACGCCTATGTCTTCAATGACGCCTATTATGGTCCGGCGACCGAAATCGTACCCATTTGGGCGGCTAAGCTCGCCGGCTAATCGCCCGCCAGAACCGCATCCATCTCTTCGTCCGACCAGCCGAAATGATGACCCAGCTCGTGGACGACAACGTGGGCGATCAGCTCATCCAGCCGGACATCGCCCCTTTGCGCCCATTCGTCCAAAATCGGCATGCGGTACAAGAACACGATGGCGGGCTCGGTCGAAGGTGCGGAATGCTGCTCCAAAGTCAGCGCAACGCCGGAGTAAAGGCCGGTCAATTCATAGGGATCTTCGATAAAGAGCGCTTCTAACGTTTCAGGATCGGCGACGTCCGACACCCGCACGGATACGCCAGCCGCCAGCGATTGGAACGGCTCCGCCAAGCTCTTGACGGCCGCCTCTGCAATCTCTGCGAAATCGTCAAGCGACGGCGCAAGCCCGAATTTTGATGTCTCAACCTTCGTCATAGCCAGATATAGGGACGCCGGCGGGTCGTGATGCAATCCCAAGTGTCGAAAAACCCAAATCCTTGGTTGAGATAAAATTGGCTCATATCGAAGGATAGACTGTCAGCAACGATATCGCCGACCGCCGACCTGTATCTTCGACCGAAACCTTTTGAAGCGCGCCCCTTTTCAAACGTCTCGTTCGGACGTTAGTTGTCAGAATGTTCCAAGAACAGGCTGCACAAAGCTTATGGTTACCAGTTCGTTAAATTCGGAACCGAAATTGAACGTATCGCGTACGCGCGATACGACGGCGGCCGATGCGATTATGTCCGGCGTCACGCGCCTATTCGCGGATTTGGGGCAAGTCTGCCTGGCCGAAACGCCGCTCGCCAATGGCCGCCGCGCGGATATTATGGCGCTGTCCAAATCGGGCGTCTTCACCATTATTGAGGTCAAATCCTGCATGGCCGATTTCGCCTCGGACGAGAAATGGCCAGACTATCAGCCTTATTGCGACCTGTTTTACTTCGCGGTGGATGCGGATTTTCCCAGCGATCGCATACCGGACGAAGCCGGCTTGATTATCGCAGATCAATTCGGCGGGGCGATCATGAGGGACGCGCAATCGACGCCGCTCGCAGGCGCCAGGCGTAAGGCGCTAACGCTCAAATTCGCCCGCCTCGCGGCGCGCCGATTAATGCGCACCGAAGGTCTGGAAGTCTAAAGGCCCTTCGCCTCAGCCGCCGCCGCGACCTGCTCATAAAACGCGCGAGAATCGCGAACATAGGCGGCTTTGGTGAATTGCGCCTCATAAGCGGCGCGGCCGCCCTCGACCAATTTTGCCGCAAGGCCCTGCTCATTAATCACGCGTGACATCGCATTCGCGAGCGCATCGACATCGTTTTTCGGGATCAGCAAACCGGACACGCCGTCTTCCACGTACGCGGCGGGCCCAACAGCATCTGCGGCGACCAGGGGACGGTTCGCCGCCCACGCGTCGACCGTCACCGTGCCGAAAGGTTCATAGCGGGACGGAAACGCTACAAAATCGCACGCCGCAAGCAATTCTCCGCGATCATTGCGCCAACCCAAAAAGCGAACGCGATCATCAAGTCCCAAGCGCGCCGAATGCGCTTTGAGCTCCGCTTCCAAAGGCCCATCGCCGGCAATCCAAACATAAAGTCCCGGCGTCTTCGCCGTCGCGTCCAATAGCGTGTCGAGCCCTTTTTTCTCGTGTAGACGCGCTAGGGCCAGCGCGACCGGCGCGTCGGCGGGCGTGTCCAAACTGGCGCGGTCGGCCGGCGGTGCATCGCGAAAATCCGCATAGGTGTGGACAATCCCAGAGCGATCTTCGGCGACGCCCTGTTGGCGGATATGGCGCAGCAAATCCTTCGTCAGGCCGATATGCCATTCGCAATTGGCGAAGCGCTGCAGCTTGTAATAGCCGCCATACCAAGCGATCGATCGCGCCCGATGCGATGCAGGCGCAAACTGCCCTGCGCGGCCCATCCAATACTCAATGACATCCGGTTTGAACGAAGCGATCGCTGACTTTAGGGCCGATCGCGTGGGAAACGGCCAAGCATTGTTGAACCCGGCCGTCGCGGTTTCGATCCCCGCCTTTTCAAATTCCTGCAAGCGAAACGCGTTGTGTGGACGGGTGAGCACGAATTGCTCGAAACCAGCTTCCGCAAGCGCCAACACCGACTCCAGCATGATGTTTTCGGCCCCGCCCTCTTTGGCGCCGGCCATCACATGCATCACGCGCATTTGCCGTTCCTTTTCTCCTATTGGGGGAAAGCTCGTTGGCTTCGCTTAGCGCCTAACCTCTTCGAGTGTAAACCTCGCCCTGCATTTCTAAAGGCGCTGCGCTTGCGGCGCAGACGGGATCGGCGTAGCTTTCGCGCGCTTTTCCAGGAGTTGCATATGAGTGCGTCCTACCGCCTCTTCGGCGCGGAGACTTCCGCCTATTCTTCAAAACTGCGCAGCTATCTGCGGTATAAGGGCGTGGACCATGAGTGGACGCCGCGCACCGCCGCCAGCGAAGCGGACTTGTCCGCCGCCGCGCGATTTAAGACGCTTCCTGTGCTGGTGACGTCGTCAGGCCATGCGGTGCATGACACCACGCCAATGATGGAGGCGTTGGAAGCCGACCAGCCCGAGCCTTCGGCGGTGCCGGAAACTCAAGCGGCCGCTATGATTGCAGCGGTTTTGGAAGATTACGCCGATCTTTGGCTGTCCAAAGCGGTCATGCAGTATCGATGGGGCCGGCGGAAAGACCAGAAAGAAGCAGCCGCGCGGGCCGTCGCAGAATATTATGGCGATGACATGCCGGACGACCGCAAGGCGCAGGAAAAAACAGCGATTGAACGCATGACCGCCGAAATGCCCCGCATCGGTCTGACGCCTGACGTCGGCGGCGTTGTTGAAAAGTCCTTCAAGCGGTTTGTGAAACTTCTAAACGCTCATTTGGAGCGT
>JBCCMB010000158.1:0-6071 GCA_039026555.1 Pseudomonadota bacterium | reverse complement strand
GTGAAAAATGCTGCAAATGAAGTTTTTTTGTCCATTCGCGTATGGGTTGACGCGCATATCGGCTCATTCTTCCAATAGTGATGAAAACTGATTGGGAATGCATCCAATGGCGAGAGAATCGTTTTCTTTAAAAATACCCGATGGCGATGATAAAGAACGACGCGTCTGCGACACCTGCAGCTTCATCGACTATGTGAACCCGAAAATTGTGGCCGGTTCGGTTGTGACGCGTGGCGACGAGATCCTGTTGTGCCGGCGGGCGATCCAGCCGCGAATGGGGTTTTGGACCTTGCCGGCGGGCTTCATGGAAGAGGGCGAAACCGTCGAAGAAGCCGCCATGCGCGAGGCCCTTGAAGAGGCCGAAGCCGACATTCGTATTGAGGCCTTGCTCGCGGTCTATTCCATTCCCAGGATCAGTCAGGTTCAGATCATGTTCAAAGCGCAATTGGCGGGCGGTACAGTCGCCGCAGGTCCCGAAAGCCTGGAAGTCGGCTTCTTCAAATGGACGGATATTCCTTGGAAGGAATTGGCGTTTCCGTCGGTCTATTGGGCGCTGAAGCATTATGACCAGATCAAAGACCAGACCACCTTCGTCCCCTTTGGGAATCCCGACGGCGTCGACGAAATGGTGCGTTAGGCGTTCGTTTTTTCCGCTTCTAGATCTTCGTCCGTCTTGCCAAGATATTTTTGCGTAATCGGCAAATTGGCGAAGGTGAAGATCAGCGTCAGCGGCAATACGCCGAGCAGTTTGAAATTCGCCCAAAACGCTTCGGAAAAATTGCGCCAAACCACCTCATTGAGGATGGCCAGAAAGACGAACCAAAGCCCCCATCGAAACGCCAGCGTGTCCCAGATTTTGCTGGGCAAAACAAAAGCGCTCTGAAACAGCATGCGCCATACATTATAGCCCACCGCCAATCCACCCAGGATCACGGCGGCGTACAACCCGTTAATGATGGTCGGCTTTAGCTTGATGAAGAGCGCGTTTTGAAAATAAAGCGTCGCCCCGCCGAACACGGCGACAATGACGCCCGTCACCATTAACATGGGCGAGATGCGCTTTTCCTTGATCCAGGAATAGGCGATGGCGATTAGCGTTGCGACCATAAACACGCCGGTCGCCACGAAGATCGCCGACCGAGACGCTTCCGCCACGGCGAGCGCATAGGCTTGCGAGGTGACGTCGAACGCCGCTTTGTCCGGCTTCTGGACCGAGTTCCAGACATTGTAGACGATCATGAAGGCTGCGACCGGGCCGATATCGACGAGCAGCTTTGCGCCTTGGCCGAGCGTTTCGCCCGCGCTGGCGCTGTCTGCGGCCCCGATTGGCTTCGAGTCCGCGGCGGATGTTTGGGTCGTTGTGTCTGTCATCCTGCCTATATGGCGCGATTTGTCGAAATCTCCATGCTTGGTGCAATAAAATATTGCATTCAATATAAAGAATACCTCTTTTACATCGCGCTCTTCGGCGTTCTTTGCAGCTTTCGCTGTCGCTTGCAGGAGGCTGCGTCCATTCACATATCCTGCCCGTGCGAGAGCGAACCATCATAATCGGCGACGTTCACGGAATGTTGGACGAGTTGCAGTCACTGATTGCGCTGTTGCGCCCACGCGTTTCCGACACGCTTATTTTTGTCGGCGACTTGGTCGATAAGGGGCCGCAGCAAGCTAGCGTCGTTAAATTTGTCCGCGAGCTTAGGGAACAAGACGCTTGCGAAATTGTCTTAGTGGAAGGCAATCATGAGGATAAGCATCGACGTTATCGAAGAAATCTCCTCGATCGGCCGGAGGTCGCGAGGACGCAAGCTCTAGCCGCGCCCGAATTGCCCATACTCACACGGGAATTGTCGGATGCGGATGTTCCATTTCTAGAAGCGGCGGTTCCATTTCATCGGGTCGAGAAACACAATCTTCTTGTCGTTCACGGCGGAATTCCAGGCGACATGCGCGCTTTCCCGGACAGCGTAGAGACGGCGACGGCTCTTTCCGGCAAAGCTCGTAAATCCTTCTACCAAATTCTTCGAACGCGTTATCTAGACAAAGCAACCGGCCGCGCGCTCGTTTTGGGCGCTGAGGCGGTCGACGATCCGTTTTGGGCGGACCGTTACGATGGTCGGTTCGGGCATGTTGTTTTCGGTCACCAGCCCTTTCTAGATGGGCCGAGCAGTTTTCCGCATGCGACAGGCGTCGACACCGGCGCTGTCCATGGCGGCGGTCTCACGGCCCTCATCTATAGTTCAGATGGCGCTCGCAGTTTTGAAACAGTCCCGTCGCGCCGTATTGTTCCGCCGCGCGTCGACGGCTAAGCCGCCGCCGACTTCGCAGCCCGCTTCCGTTCGTGCGGGTCGAGATGGACTTTGCGGAGGCGGATGTGTTCGGGGGTCACTTCGACCAGCTCGTCGTCTTGGATGTAGGCGAGGGCGCGTTCCAGGGTCATTTTCATGGGCGTGGTCAAGCGCACGGCCTCATCCGAGCCGGAGGCGCGCACGTTGGTGAGCTTTTTGCCCTTCAGCACGTTTACTTCCAGATCATTGCCGCGCGTGTGTTCACCGATGATCATGCCTTCATAGACCTTCTCGCCGGCGCCGATCATCATCGGGCCGCGGTCCTCCAAATTCCACAAGGCGAAGGCGACGCTTTCACCCTTGGCGTTGGAGATCAGCACGCCCGTGTGCCGGCCGGTGATTTGGCCTTTATGGGGCGCATATTCGTGGAAGATGCGGTTCATCACGGCCGTGCCGCGCGTGTCCGACAGCAATTCGCCCTGATAGCCGATCAAGCCGCGCGTCGGCGCATGGAACACCAAACGCGTGCGACCGCCGCCGGAGGGTTTCATCTCCACCATATCTGCTTTGCGCTCTTGCAGCTTTTGCACGACCACGCCGGAATGTTCGTCATCCACATCGATGACGACTTCTTCGATCGGTTCCAGGCGATTACCCGCCTCGTCCTGCTTGTAGACCACTTTAGGCCGAGAGACGCCGAGTTCAAAGCCTTCGCGGCGCATGGTTTCGATCAGGACCGACAATAGCAATTCTCCGCGCCCCGACACTTCAAACGCATCGCTGTCGCCGGACCGCTCCACGCGCAGGGCGACATTGCCTTCGGCTTCCTTTTGCAGGCGGTCCCAAATCATGCGGGAGGTGACTTTGGTCCCTTCCGTGCCCGCATAGGGGCTGTCATTGACGCGGAAGGTCATGGTGATGGTAGGCGGATCGATCGGCTGCGCCTGGATGGGCGTGTCCACCGCGGGATCACATAGCGTGTCTGCGACGGTGGCTTTCGCCATGCCGGTCAGCGAGACGATGTCGCCGGCGACGCCTTCGTCTACCGGCGTGCGCTCCAGTCCGCGAAAGGCGAGCACTTTCGACACGCGGAACTGCTCGATCAAGCTTCCATCGCGGCTGAGCGCTTTGAGCGTCTGGTTCGGCTTGACCGACCCCGAGGCGATACGTCCGGTGAGCACGCGGCCCAAGAAATTGTCTGCGGAGATAGTTGTCGCGAGGAGGCGGAACGGACCCTCCTCGATGGCGGGTTCTGGCACATGTTCGATCACTAGGTCGAACAGAGCCGCCATGTCCTCGGTTGGCTCATTATAATCGCGGCTCATCCAGCCGCCCTTAGCCGAGCCGTAAAGGATCGGGAAATCCAGCTGTTCATCGTCCGCGTCCAACGCGGCGAAAAGATCGAACACTTCGTCGATCACCTCGTCCGGGCGGCTTTCCGGCTTGTCGATCTTATTGACCGCCACGATCGGCTTAAGGCCGACTTTGAGCGCCTTTGAGACAACGAATTTCGTCTGCGGCATCGGGCCCTCGGCAGCGTCGACCAAAACGATCACGCCGTCCACCATGTGCAGGATACGCTCGACCTCGCCGCCAAAATCGGCGTGTCCGGGCGTGTCGACAATATTGATGCGCGTATCGTTCCAAACGACGGACGTGTTCTTCGCCAGGATGGTGATCCCGCGTTCCCGTTCGAGATCATTTGAATCCATCATGCGTTCGGCGGTCGCCTGATTGTCGCGAAACACGCCGGATTGTTTCAGCAGGCAGTCAACGAGCGTAGTTTTGCCATGATCGACGTGGGCGATGATGGCGATGTTGCGCATAGCGGTCGTGGAGGACATGGGCGTGGCTCTAAAAAGGGGAGGGAGCGTTATCTTTTTGCGCCGCATAGCGCGGAACGGCGCGAATGGCCATGGGCGCGTGCATGTTCGCGTCTAAACCGTGAACCCAGTGACGCCGCCTAAGCGTGTCAGGCCGGCTTGGTAGTTCGCCAATTGCGCCTGCAGATAGGCGGGCACTTGGCCTGAGGATTGGCCGCCTTCCGTCAAACTGCGCAGCGTCGGGTCATCCGTGGCGATGCGATAGGCTTGGCGAATGGCGCGCAGCGCGCCGTCCAGCATGTCGACCAGATCGGCGGCTTCTTCCTTGGTGGTGAAACCAGCGCCGAGATCAAGCCCGAGCGCGACAAGCTCCGGCGCATCGGAGGAGGCGTCCGTGTCGCCGATCGGTTCTTTGAAGACCACGCCGCGGGGTAGGCCGAGCGCCGACAGGGCGTCTTGCCCCTCCGACCCTGGGATCAACTCCAGGCGCGTATTCTCGTTCGGCGAGATGCGCAGCGCTTGGCCGTTGACACCGCTGCTGACTTGCGAAGTTCCGTCCAGAACCAAGGCCGCGTTAATCTTAAATGTCAGATCTCGGTAGGTGTCGCCGGCCTCGATCGTGATTTTCTTTTGTCTTCCGCCCTCAACCGACAAATAGAAATGATCGCCCGGGCGGGCAGACGTTCGGTCGGTGACATTGTTAGTGTCGCCTACTTCGAGCGCGCCGCTGGGCAGGCCGAATAAATCCAAATCCGAAGCGCCGGTCGGATCGATCGCCAAGCCGGAGGCGGACGAGATACCCGCGCGGCCATTAATGGCGCTGGCCCAGGCTTCAACACCGTCCGCCGCGCCGAGTTTGGCGACAAAGGCGGATTTGTCGCCCAAAGCCGTCGCACTTCCGAAGGCGGTTGCGCCGGAGCCGGCGACATAAACATCATCGCCTAGCACTTTGATGGCGGGGCTGGTTTGATCGCCATCTCCGCCAAAGCGCGTGAACCAAGCCTCCGTCGCCACGGCGCCTGAAATATCGAGGCGCAGCGCGAACGCGTCTGCGCCATCCACGGATGCGCCCGAAAACAGGCCGGCGGTACGGCCGTTCAATCGGGTTTCGCCCGCCGCATAGACGGCGGCGCCGTCAGTCTCCAGATCGCGAACCACGCCTTCGCCCAGCGCCTGGGTCCAATCTGTGGCGTCGTCAATGTCGGAGGCGAACCTGCGCAGGGTGGTTTGACCATCTTCTAAGCTTGCAGCGACCACGCCGCCGGAGGCGTCCACCGCCAGCGCGGTCACGCGATCATTCTCGCTGCCGCCCAATTGACGCGACCAGAGCGCGGTTCCCGTCGTATCGAGTTTTTCGATAAAGCCGTCTTCACCGCCGGAATTGGTGGCGCCGCCGACGCTTCCTTTCGTGCGTCCCGCCACGAAGAGTGATCCGTCATCCGCGAAGGCCAACGCTTCAATCCGATCGTCAAAGCCGGACCCGCGTTGCCGAGTGAATAGTTCCAAGCCGTCAGCGTCATATAGTGTGACGAAGCCGTCTTCGCCGCCGCCCGCCGCGTCGGGCGTCAAGTCACCGGAGGTGACGCCGGCGATTGCCACGCGTCCGTCTGACGCCACCGCAAGTGAAAGCCCGTCTGTCTCTGAGGTGGAGCCGAGCACTCGCGTCCAGATTTTCTTGCCCGCGCTATCATATTTCACCAGCGCCAAGTCCTTTTCGCCGCGCAGCAATTGGCCGTCGATTTCGCCTTCGGTTTCGGCCAGCGCGTAGAGCGCGCCATTGGGGCCGGTTTCAGACGCGAGGATGCGGGCGTTGGGCGGAGTGGGGGAGACTTCGCTGTCGGGCGGGGGCGGCGGCGCGTCTGCCTCCAGGCGGTTGGCGAATTGTCGGGTCGGGTCGGCGGCGTCCAGGTTCGTCCATTTCGAAATCTGTCCAGCGCGCGCTTCGGCGTCGCCCGAGGCGCCG
>JBCCMB010000157.1:0-6124 GCA_039026555.1 Pseudomonadota bacterium | reverse complement strand
GGGCGCTTATCATGAAATCCTGATGGAGACAGACGAGAAACGCGACCAATTCTGGACGGCCTTCGACGCTTTGCTGGACAAGGCGGGGATTTAGTCTCGCGCCGAGCGTTTCAGCGAGATGAGCGCTTCTTCGAGAATGGTGTTGTTCGCCGCAGCGACCAATTGCGGACCCAGCTTCGCCGGACGGCCGCGCCAATCCGTCGCCACGCCGCCGGCGCCGCGCACCACCGGGATCAAGGCGGCGACGTCATAGGGGTGCAATCCGGTCTCCGCCACCATATCGATCGTGCCGGCCGACAAACGCGCATAGGCGTAAGCATCAAGCCCATAGCGTGTGAGACGCGCGGTGGCGCGCAAATGCTCAAACGCGCCGCGTTCCGCCGGGCTCATGATGAAGTAATCCGTCGTCGACAGAATGGCGTCCGTTAGAGCGGGACAATCGCGGGTGCTGAGCGACGTCTTGCCGCCCGAGCGGTCCGTCAGATAGCTGCCGTCCGGGCCGCCCACATACCGTTCGCCAAGATAGGGCTGATCAATGACGCCGACAATCGGTTCGCCGTCGCGCACTAAGCCGATCAAAATCGTCCACAGCGGCAATCCGGCCACAAACGCCCGCGTACCATCAACGGGATCAAGATACCAAACCCAACCGTTTCGGCTTTCCAATGATCCGTATTCTTCGCCCTCAATCCCATCTTCCGGACGCTCCGCCTCAATAAGCGCGCGCATGGCGCGCTCGGCCGCTTTGTCAGCTTCCGTGACTGGATCATAGCCGGCCTCGGCTTTATTTTCCGGCGCCGCCGCATCTGAACGAAAATAGGGCATCGCCGCTTCGCCCGCCGCAATGGCGAGACGTTCTGCGAATTCCGTCAATTGGGATAAATCATCTAAACGCGACATGGGCGGAACCTGCGACGGCCCGCCGATGATTTCAACACCTGAAATTCAACGCTTTTGACCGAATTGGGTCTTAGGCCGCGCCGGAGTTTGGACCGCCATCATCCAAGGCCTTCGCCAAATCTAGAAGACGCCTGCGTGGCCGCTCTCCCAGGCGATAATAGGCGCGGACTAATTCCAACGTCTCTTTTTGCGAGAGAATATCGCCAGCGAGCGCTTCCACGGCGTCATTGGCTGGAGCTTGCTGCCCGTCGGGCGCCAATCCGTCGAAGAAGTAACTCACATTGACGTTGAGCGCGTTCGCCAAATCGAACAGGCGGCTCGCGGTGATACGGTTCGCACCGCATTCATATTTCTGGATCTGCTGGAAGCGAACGCCGACCTCTTTTGCGAGGTCTTGTTGCGTCAATCCAAGCAGGCGACGACGCCGGCGCAACCGTTTGCCGACATAGATATCCACGTCCGTGGCCATAGCGTTCTCCCAACACGGAACGCCAGCGCGTCCCAAATGTAGACTGGTCGGGAAGGTGTGGAGCAAGGCGCGTGCCGCGCGCTGAAATCTGAGGTTTTTGGCCCAAAGGCGCCGATCTATTGGGCATTAGCGCACAAGCGCCGGTCGTTCTAAGGGTGTTGCTGGTGCTTCGGCGTCTGTGACGCGTCGTCATATTGCGTTTTTTGCACCGCAGCGTAGCGTGAACTTGTCGGCGTTTCGACGCCGCCGCCCTTTTTTGGGCGTTTCCTCCCTATAACTCTTGGCCGCGTCGGCTTTCGACGCGGCCTTTCTTTATCTGAAGCGGGGGATTCGCCTCTTAGGACGCTTTTTTGTAAGCGTTGTCTGCAAAGGCGCGGGTCCATTCGGCCAACGCGCGCGCAACGCCCGTAAGGTCCTTCTGAAGCGCTTCAAATCCGTCATTCGGCTCAACCCGCGCCTCATCCATGTAAAGATCGCGCCGAATTTCGATCTGCACGGCATGCCAACGCTGCGTGGGTCTGCCATAGGTCAACGTCACAAATCCGCCCGCATAAGGCGCATTACGCCGGACTCGATAGCCGCGATCTGCAAACTCGCGCTCCAAAAAAGCCGTCAAGGCAGGCGCGCAAGCGGCGCCGAAGCGGTCTCCGAGAACAATCTCCGCCTCATTTCCCCCAGCGGTGACGTCAGAAGGCATGGAGTGACAATCGATCAGGACCGCTCCTCCAAAGTGTTGCTCCGCCGCATGAAGCAAGCTTTGCAGCGCCTTATGATAGGGCCTGTAAACATCCCGAATGCGCGCCTCAGCTTCCACGCGTTTCAGCTTGCGGCGATAGATCTTCAATCCGCCATGCGCGATCCGCGGCAGGCAGCCCAATCCCGCCTCGACGCGGGGCGAACGCGGCCCCGTCCACAAGGGCGGCGAATCGGCGAACATCTCAGGATCCAATTCGCCCTCCGACCGATTTAGGTCGACATAAGCGCGTCCCATCAGCGCCCGCAGCAAGGGCGCGCCCGCGTCTACGACGCCCGCGAATAATTGATCGACAAAGGCGTCCTCGATTCGGCGAAGCGCGAGCAAGGGCGCGTCGCACGCGTCCAACAACGCTTTCGGATAAATCCGGCCCGAATGCGGGGATGCGAAAACCAAAGGAGACAAAGGCGCGGTCGTCTCATTTGTCGGCGCATCAATCGCATAAGCGGACGCCGCCGCGCCCGAGCTGGCGGATCGCGGCTCAAGAGAAAACAAACCGTCCATGCGCGTAGTCTTTTATCCTCCGCGCCTATCGTCAAGCGCCCGCGACCGCCAAACGGCAAATATCTGTGATGTTCATCTGAGCTTTACCCGCGCATGTCATCTTGCCTATGCTTGATTTGATTGATTGGCGGGATGACCCGATGGCGAAGATACTTTTAGCCGAAGACGATGACAGCTTGCGCGGCTTTCTGGTGAACGCGCTGAAACGCGCCGGCCACGCCGTCAAAGACTTTGACGAAGGCGAAGCCGCCCTAAGCGCTCTGGAACGCGAAGTGTTCGACCTTTTGCTAACGGACATCGTGATGCCCGGCATGGACGGGATTGAGCTCGCCCGCAAAGGCGCCGAGCTTGATCCGGCGATGAAAATCGTCTTCATCACCGGCTTTGCAGCGGTGGCGCTGTCTAACGGCTCCCCCACTCCGGTGGGCGCAAAAGTGCTTTCAAAGCCCTTCCATTTGCGCGAGCTTGTGGATGAAGTCGAACGGGTAATGGCGGCTTAGCCGCTCCTTCGCGCCACACGTCTCATACGTCATATCTAAAGACCATGGCGCAGGGACATGACGCGCCTGCATTCGATCTTGTAAAAAAACCGTCCGGACATTGACGGCCTGGACGTCATTCGGCATTACCACCCCCTCGCCTTCCGGCCCGGTCGGAAGCACGCGAGACGGGCGGTTAGCTCAGCGGTAGAGCACTACGTTGACATCGTAGGGGTCACTGGTTCGATCCCAGTACCGCCCACCACCACTGAACACCGCGAACTTGTCGACATCCCTATGGCGGAGGCCCGTTTGAAAACGTTGGCGGACAATCCGGCTGGAAATGCCACGTCGGTAGTTTGGACCAAATGAAACATGTGAATCTTGAGATAACGCGCCTCGCCGTTGCCTAACAAGCTCAGCATTAATTCTACCAAAAACGGCTTGATGCTCGGCGGGCCGCTCGTTAATCAATGCTAAGCGGTTAGGGGGAATTCCATGAGATCTTCGATTGTTCGCTTTTGGGCGATGTTCGCGGCGGCGTTTTCATCGGTCGCCCTGGGTCCGCTGAATGCCTGGGCCCAGCATCCTGGTAGCTCCGATTTCGATATGACGCCTCGTGTTGTTGAGACGGTCGATCAAAATGGTTGGAGTCTCAGGGGGGGCGGCTTTAATCACGCGTTTAGCGATTTGACAGTCGGAAATGCAGGCCAAGAAGGTTCAATAAGTTACGTAAGACGGCTCGGCAGCCGTTCTGTCGTTAGCGGTGACTTTGAAATCTCGACCTCGACGAGAGTTTGGCTAGATAATCAATCTGGTTACATTATCAAACTAGGACAGACCGATATATGGAAGGTTGTAGTCGGAGACACGAGTGAGTCGTTTTACCATGGCGGTGGATCTTGGTATCCGCGACTTGCTGGCACGTCTTCGACACTGAATTTTGACGCCTCAATCGGCAGGTACATTTATACGCTCGTAGACGGAACAAGAATAGAATTCAACAAGAGCTTCGACACTAGCTTTCCTTGTCAGTGCAGATCTTACTATACGGAAGGTGGATATTACATCGGTGGCGATAGTTTTGATCTGATTGGTGAAATTCAATCGATCGAACGCCCAAATGGCCATATCACGTCGTGGAACTACACTAACGCCGTCGTAGGTGGAACTACCTACACCCGCCCCCAATCTGTAGAAAACAATTTCGGTTGGCGCCTGCATTTTGAGTATACATCCGAGACGCTTACGTCAGCTTCACAAGTCGACGCTTGGATGCGACGAACGAAAGCGCTGGCCGTTAACGACCTTAATCCGAACGCTGTTTACTGCGCTCCAACGACAAATACTTGCGGCGGTCCCTGGCCGCATGTCGTCTATACATCAACCGGCGACTTTGATTTCGTCGAAGATAGTCTCGGAAGGACGACGATCTACAAATTTGAGGGATCCGCTCTCGCGTCGCGGTTGGTTTCCGTCAGCTCGCCCGAAGATCAAACAAGCAACGATCTAACGATTACTTACGGAAGCGGCAACGTCAGTATCGTTAATGAAAAGGGCTCTTGGACCTATTCTTGGCAATGCTTGCCTGGTCTTAACTGCTCCGCGAAGAAATGGGCTATAGCTGGGCCCAATGGATACTCTATGAATATTGAGACGGACTGGTGGACTTACGAAGGCGATCCCCCGGACACCGAGGCGTTCCCTCGTTATGACGTCGTTGATATTTCCGGGTCTCCTCGAACCGAAATTAACTACGATGTCGACAATAGAGTTTCATCGGTAGTAAGGTATCAGTTTAACTCGCTCCCTCAGCGGACCACGTCCTATACCTACGAGCTTATATTCCAATCGCCAATTTACCTTAGAGGCCGTTGCCCAATCCAAATATCAACAGCTGTAGCGGGATTGCCGACCAAAACGATCACGGCGACCTATGAGAACAATAATTTGGACAAAGACTGCACACGACCGCTCAGCATCACAGACGAACTCGGACACACCACAGACTATACCTACCACCCGCATGGCGCAGTCGCGACGATCACCGATCCGGCTCCAGGTTCCGGGCCCTATGCGTCGGTGCGCCCGCAAACCCGCTTCAACTACTCGCCTTATGGCCCCGACAACATCGAATTACTCACATCAACGTCGTCTTGCGCCACCGGCGCCGCGCCTGGATGCTTGGGAACGTCGGATGAGATCCTGACGGAGCTCGATTATGGGGCCACTGGGGCTACCAATTTTCTCCCGACCACCTCGACCGCGAAAACGGGCGACGGCGCGACGCTTGCCACAACGACGACAACGTATACCGCCAATGGAGACATCGAAAGCTTAGACGGCCCCCTGCCCGGCTCCGCCGATACCACGCGATACTATTACGACGACCACCGGCAGCTTCGGGCAGAGGTTGGACCAGATCCCGACGGTGCCGGCGCGCTTCAACATCGCGTAAAGCGAACCGTTTACAACAATGACGGGCTACCGACCGAGATCGTTGCGGGCGTTGTCTCTTCGCCCTCCAGCTGCGCAGCGCCAGACTTTTGCAGCTCAATGCCAGCCCTCGCGAAGAACACGATCGACTACGACACGTTTGGGCGCAAATCGCGGGCAGATATTGTCGATCCGTCGAGCAGCACGTCCTTAGCTGTGACGCAATACAATTACGAAGCTTCAGGCCGCGTCTCATGCGAAGCGCGGCGGATGGATCCAACGACGTTCGCCGCCCTCCCCGACGCCTGCGCCCAGACAGCAGGGCTTGAAGACCGGATCACTAAAACGACCTATACCGCGAATGGGGACGTTGCGAAATTCCAAAAGGGCCTAGGCACGCCGCTACAGATCGACTACCGGACGGCGACTTATCTGGTGCCAGGGTCGATCGAGACGCTGAAGGACGCCAACGACAATCTCACCACATATGAGTATGACGGCTTCGGCCGCGTCCTAAAGACGCGCTATCCCTTAACAACGCTTGGAGCGAATGCCAGCTCTACTACAGATTTTGAACAATTC
>JBCCMB010000156.1:0-6237 GCA_039026555.1 Pseudomonadota bacterium | reverse complement strand
CTCTCGCGCATGTGTCGGAAAGCGGGACGGTTTATGTCCGTACCGACGGTGAATGGCGGAGTTGGCGTCCCGAAACGCTTGGAGGGAGGACCGGCTTAAAGCCCTTATCGATCGATGGGCCGATCGCCAAACTTGAATGCCTGGAGACGCCTTGTCGCGTCGAGACCCGCTTTGGCGTCATTCTCTTGGATGAGGGCGCCACATCGCCTAGCTCACCCATTGAATCCCAATCGCTCGATAAAGACGCAAGCGGGCCAATTTTAACGTACATGCCGAACAATCCCCAGGTCGCGCGCGTCCATATCTCCTTGCGCTACGTCCAAACGGTTGGCGGTGCGAGCCTTCAACTCGGCCCAAGCGGCCGACATGTCCTTTACTCCAACTCCTCAAGCGCGCGGCGCCCCTGGAGCTAATGGACGAGTCCCGCGACGCTTATGTGTAGCGACGCAATAGCGCGACCAATTTGCCCTGCACACGAACGCGGTCAGGTCCGAAAATACGGGTCTCATAGGCGGGGTTCGCCGCTTCAAGCGCAATCGAGCCGCCGCGTTTGCGCAAGCGTTTCAGCGTCGCTTCTTCTTCATCGATGAGGGCGACGACAATATCGCCTGATTGCGCCGTATCCGTCCGCCTCAGGACGACAAGATCGCCATCCAAAATGCCGGCGTTGATCATGCTGTCGCCGCGCACCTCCAGCGCGTAATGATCATCGCCGTTCAGACCGTCGTCTGGCGCGGCGATACGGTCCGTTTCCGTTTGGATCGCCTCGATCGGCACGCCTGCGGCGATGCGTCCAAGGACAGGGATGGAGACGCCCGGGCCGCCGACATGAGGGGGCGCGGAGCCGACAATTGCGGGTTTAAAATTTGTGCGTCCTTGCGGCGGAGCCGACGGTGTCGCGCTGTCGGGCAGTTTTAGCACCTCAATGGCGCGCGCGCGGTGGGCCAAACGCCGCAAAAATCCACGCTCTTCCAGCGCCGTAATCAGGCGGTGAATGCCGGATTTCGACGCCAGGTTGAGCGCATCTTTCATCTCGTCGAACGAGGGCGAGACGCCCGTTTCCTTAATTCGCTGGTGGATGAAGAGCAGCAGTTCGCGTTGTTTGTTTGTGAGCATTGTGCGCCATCGCCTATTCAACTGAGTCGCGAATAGTTCTACACTTGTTCACGAAATGGGTCAATTCCGATCGGCGTTGGAACATCGAAGATTTAGGCGGCGTTCGCGAGTTTCCGAACGGCGTCGGCCGGGTCGTCTGCGCGCATCACGCTCTCGCCGATGAGAAAGCCCCGGGCGCGGGCGCGTCGTAATCGAGAGATGTCGTCGGCGGTTTTGACGCCGCTTTCCGAGATCAGCAATCGTTCGGTTGGAATCAGGTTCGATAGGCGCTCGGTCACCGCTAAATTGGTTGTGAATGTTTTCAGATTGCGGTTGTTGACGCCGAATAGAGGAGAGGGAAGCTTGAGCGCGCGTTCCAACTCGATTTCGTCGTGCACTTCTAGCAGCACCGACAAATCATACGCGTCCGCCGCCGCATGAAGATCTGCCGCCAGCGCATCGTCAACGGCCGCCAGAATAATCAAAATCGCGTCCGCCCCGGCCGCACGGGCCTCGGCGATCTGCAACGCATCGATCATGAAATCCTTGCGGAGCACGGGAAGATCCACCGCAGCGCGCACGTTTTTAAGGTCGTCGAGCGAGCCGCCAAAGCTGGGACCATCCGTCAGCACCGAAATGCAGGACGCGCCGCCGGCCTCATAAGCCTGCGCGGCGACTGTCGGGTCGGCCATGACTTTGATTTCGCCCGCCGAAGGGCTGCGGCGCTTGATTTCGCAAATCAAAGCGTTTTTGTCGTCGGAAGCGACACCGAGCAGCGCTTGGGCGAAGCCGCGCGGCGCCTCGACTTCCTTTGCCGCGGCTTCAAGTGAACTCAGGCTCGTTTGAGCCTTCAACGCGGCGACTTCCTCGCGTTTGTAGGCGATGATTTTGTCAAGCGCGGTGGTCATGCCGCCGCCTCGTTGGAGTGCTTGACCAATGCTGCGAGTGCAGCTTTGGCGGCGCCGGACTGCAAGCTTTCCTTCGCCATGGATAGGCCTTGATCGAGCGTGTCCGCAAGATCGGAGATGTAAAGCGCGGCGCCGGCGTTGAGCGCGACAATGTCGTGGAACGGACCGGGCGCGCCGTCGAGAAGGTCCCGAATGGCCTGTGCGTTGGTCTCGGGCGCGCCGCCTTTGAGCGTCTCGAGCGGGCTCGGCGTTAAACCCAAAGCTTGGGGCGTCAGCGTGTATGTTGTGACCGCGCCGTCCTTGAGTTCAGCGACTTTCGTGTCGCCCGCGATGGAAATTTCGTCCAAGCCGCCCATTCCATGTACGACCATGGCGCGCGTCGAGCCGAGATTTTTGAGCACGTGGGCGAGCGGTTCGACCCATGCTTCGTCAAAAACGCCCAACACCTGACGTTTGGCGCCGGCGGGATTTGAGAGCGGCCCCAACAAGTTAAAAATTGTCCGCAAGCCAAGCATCTTTCGAACGGGCGCAACGTGGCGCATGGCGGAATGATGCGCTTGAGCGAACATGAAGGCGACGCGCGCATGCTCCAGACAGGCGGCGAATTGCGCCTCCGATGGGGTGAGGTTCACGCCTAAGGCTTCAAGCACGTCGGCAGAGCCGGTTTTGGGCGGCACGGAGCGGTTGCCGTGCTTCGCCACGCGTCCGCCAGCGCCTGCGACCACAAAGGCCGATGCGGTGGACGTGTTCAGCGTGGTCCAGCCAAGGCCGCCGGTGCCGCAGGTGTCGACAACATCATCCGGCGCGTCGACGGACTTTGCGCGCGCGCGCATCACGGCGGCCGCGGCGGTGATGTCGTCAACACTTTCGCCTTTCAAGCGGAGGCCCATAAGGAAGGCTGAGATGAGGATTGGATCAGCCTCGCCGCCTAAAATAGCGTTGAAGGCGGATGTGATCGCGGCCTGATCTGGCGCACCGCCGTCGGCGAGCGTTGCGATGGCGTTGCGGACGGCGTCGCTCACGCGTCGGCTCCTGCGGTTTGCTCGGTTCGTTTCAAAAAGGTCTTCAGCAATTGATGGCCGTATTCGGAACCTATGCTCTCGGGATGGAATTGTACGCCGTAGAGCGGTCTCGTGGCGTGCGACATCGCCATAATCTCTCCATCCTCGGTTTCCGCCTCGATCTTCAAGACGTTCGGAAAGCCGTCGCGCAGCACGGACAGTGAGTGATAACGAACCGCAGTGAAACGTTCCGGGACGCCGCTAAACATCTCGCCGCCGAAATGCCGGATGGTGGAGGCTTTGCCATGTAGAATGTCTTTCGCCGCAGAGACGGTTCCGCCAAAGGCTTGACCCATAGATTGGTGGCCCAGGCAGACGCCGAACATGGGCAAATCATCCGGCGCTTGTTGGACGAGGTCAACGCTGATGCCCGCCTCATTGGGCGTGCAGGGGCCGGGGGAGATCACGACGCCGGCAGGGTTTAGCGCCAAGGCGTCGTCCACTGAGATCGCATCGTTTCGAACGACATGCGTGCGCCCGCCCAGCTCTTCCAGATAATGGACGAGGTTGTAGGTGAAGCTGTCATAATTATCGATGACCAGGATCATATTCGTCTTCACTCTCCGGCGGCCTTACGCGTTGCCGCCGCTATAGCGGGATGCGGCTTCCGCGGCGCGAAATAGGGCGCTTGCCTTGTGCACGGTTTCTTGGAACTCCTTTTCCGGGTCGGAGTCCAGAACTACGCCGCCGCCGGCTTGAACATGGATCTCGCCGTCTTTGACGACGGCGGTGCGCAGCGCGATGCAGGTATCCATATCCCCGTCGGCGCCGAAATAGCCCACGCCGCCCGCGTAGACGCCGCGCTTATGCGTCTCTAGCTCGTCGATAATCTCCATGGCGCGGATTTTTGGCGCGCCGGACACAGTGCCCGCGGGAAAGCCGCCCATGAGCGCCGACACAGCGTCCTCGCCGTCGCGCAGCGCGCCTTCAACGTTAGAGACGATGTGCATGACGTGGCTGTAGCGCTCAATGGTGAAACGCTCCGTAACGTTCACCGTGCCATACTGCGCCACGCGGCCGACATCGTTGCGGCCGAGATCTAAGAGCATCAAATGTTCGGCGAGCTCCTTGGGATCGGCGAGCAACGTTTTTTCGTTCGCCTTGTCTTCTTCGCTCGTCGCGCCGCGCGGCAAAGTTCCAGCGATCGGCCGGACGGTGACCGTGCCTTCTCGCAGCCGGACCAGGATTTCGGGGCTGGAGCCGGTCACCTGAAAGCCGCCGAGATTGACGTAGAACAAAAATGGCGAGGGGTTGAGCCGCCGCAAAGCTCGATAAAGCGCGATCGCCGGCAAATCGAAGGGGGCGGTAAACCTCTGGCTCGGCACGATCTGAAATATATCGCCAGCGCGAACATATGCCTTCGCCGCCTCGACCATCTCCTTGTAGCGCGGCTTGGTCGTATTGGAGACAAAATCGAGCGGGACTGCGTCGCGATCGACGGGACGCGCACCCGCTAGGGGCGCGTCGAGGGAGGCTTCAACCTCGTCCAATCGTAAATCCGCTGCGGCCTCGTCGCCATCATGCATGGGCGTGGCGAGGATGATTTCCTGCTTCACCGAATCGAAGATCAGCACCACGGTCGGGCGCATCAGAACCGCTTCCGGAACGTTCAATTTGTCTTCCGGCGGATGCGGCAGGCGCTCGACATAGCGGATCATGTCATAGCCCAAATACCCGAAGGCGCCGGCCGCCATGGGCGGAATGTCCGGCGACGCGTCGGCGCCGCATACATCAATGAAGCGGCGCAAATCCTTAAGCGGTTCATCGCTGGTATGCTCGATATCAGAAAAATCCGGCTTTGCGGAAGTTTCAGCCGCGCCGTCTCGCACGCGCCACCATAAATCCGGCTTCAAGCCTATGAAGGAATAGCGCCCGCGTTGTTCGCCGCCCAACACGCTCTCAAACAAAAACGTGCCCGGTTCGTCCGCGCCCAGTTTGAGGATCGCCGAAACGGGCGTTTCAATGTCGTCGGGACGATGGCGAATGCGGAGTTTCGGCTTTAATGCGCCCGTCATTCCTCGCCCGCCATGGATTGGACATAGGTTTCAATCTCGCCAGAATTGATCTGCAGATCTGAGACTTCGACGGCGGCTTGACGAAAGGCGATCTCCAAATCGCTGCGGATACTATCCGCAAGGATGCGCTTACCGACGTCGAGCAAAGCGGGCGCGTCGGAGGCGTCGTCGCGCATAATCGCATCCACCCATACGACCGCGCTTCCGCCGTCTGCGGTCGGCGTCACGCCGGCGGATTGTTCGGCGAGGGCGAAAGCTTGCGCGAGGATTTGATTGTCGACATTTGGCGGCGGCGCGCGTCTCTCGACCGGCGCTTCCAGTACAATTGCCTCAAGACCCGCAGCGGCGGCGTTGGACTGTAAGGTCTCCAAAGAAGTCGCAGCGGTCGAGATGCCGCTCGCGATCTCTTCTAGGGCTTCGGCGCGGCGAATGGTCTTGTAGGTGGCGAGCACATCCTCGCGGATCGTCTCCAGGGGCGGTGCGTTTTGTGGGATCACCTCATCCAGCGACAGGACGTAAACGCCGTCATTATCGTCTTCAATGATGTCGCTGAGCTCGCCTTCCAGAGCGTCGAACGCCGTCTGCATGGCGTCGGGAAACCGGGCGACGCCGCCGACGAATGCGCCGGATTGTGTGGTGGCGCGCACGTCGATGGGCGCGAAACGAAGAAGCGGGACGCCCATTTCGGTCGCGATCTCGCTGATCTCAAACCCGCCGCCGACAAAGTCATAAAGGCTTTCGAGATTGGTCTCGAAAATGCGCTCGGCGTCGCGCTGGGCGAGGTCTTGGCGCAGAAGCTCTTCAACGTCCTCAAACGCCGGCGCGTCGCCCGGAACCACCTCGCGAATGAGCGCCGTCGCCCAGCCCGAACCGCTCGGCACGGGGATCAGCACATCGCCTTCCGGCGCGCGGAACGCGGCGGAGGCGAAGGCGTCGTCCGCCAGCTCGGATTCTTGGACGCGCAAAACTGTAAGGTCGACGCCGTCGACAGTGTTGGCGGCGTCCTCTGGCGTGGCGCCGGCGACAATTTGGTCTGCGGCTTCTTGCACCGCACTGCGATCCGCGCCGGAAAGCTGCGCCAGGACACGGGTTTCAGGCCCCGACAATTCGCGTAAGCGGATCTCGTAGGCTGTTTGGACATCTTCATCAGGCACCTCG
>JBCCMB010000155.1:0-6292 GCA_039026555.1 Pseudomonadota bacterium | reverse complement strand
CCCGCCCGCTCCACCGTCCCTGTCAGGAGTCCCACCCCCAGCACCCAAACCCCCACGCGCTCAAATCCCACGCCCCACACCCCACGAGCGAAGCGAAGGCGGAGCGCCCGGGCGCCGCCCGGAACAGCGCGAAGCTCTTTAACAACGACTCTTATTCCCATGCGCGCTAGCGCTGGGGGTATGAAGATAAGGGCGCGGAGCGCTTATCGTCGCGCTACGAGCACTGCCTGGCTTTCGCCGAGGCTCTCTAAAAACAGTGTGCGCGTCGCCGCGCTCCGCTCGGACAGCCTTTGACGGGTTCTCCAAAACCGCGGGTCAGCCTGGGTCCGAGACCTGTCTCGAGGCGTTATCACCGCGCATCCAGCTTAAATCGCCCCACCCATTCCCGGCCGTTACCCGGTTCCGGCGCGAGGAGCCGTCCGGCTCCACCCCCACGACCGGCCGGTCCGGACGCCGCCCTTAGGAGATGAAGACATGGGAGGAGGTTAAGCGCAGGCGGGGAGGGAGTGGATAAGTCTTTTGTGGGCGAATCAGGTGTTTAGGATGATTGCGCTGTGTTTGGTGCGCATAGTCTCGTTGGTTGGCACCAAGCGACGTCTTCGACGGTACGTTTGCCTTCTGGAACCAATCCAACGTCAGATCAACATGTAGCGATTTGACGTTCGATGTGCTTGTCGAAACGGGCTCAGCTGGGTGTTACCGCGCGGTTTGCGTTGGCGGCAGGCAAGAAAGCGATCGTTAGTCTTGGCTAGGTTGAGGCAAATCAGCTAGTGGATAAGCGGGGAGGGTTAAACCATTGGCATACGATCCGCGTGCGATCTGCAATCTTATTCTTGATGAGGCGCGCCGGACGTCCATCACACATGTTGCTCTTCAGAAACTTCTGTACTTCGCGCATGGGCTTCACCTCATTCGCACTGAAGGTAACCCGCTCGTGAAAGGGTACTTCGAAGCTTGGCGCCACGGACCCGTCCATCCGACAGCGTATAAGGCATTCAAGCAAGCCGGCGCAGACGTTATTGATTTTCGAGCAGTAAGTCGCGACCCACTAACGCAGGAGACGCGAGCGTTGCTGCCAAATATTGACGATCTGGCATATGATTGCGTCGTGCGAACGGTCGCGAATTTTGGGAGTGCAGGAGCATGGACACTAGTGCAAATCTCGCACGCCGAAGGCGCTCCCTGGAAACTAGTCGTGGACTCTGCCGAGAATAGTGTAAACTTCGGCATGCGTATCTCGAATGATGTGATTCGTGAAAATTTCAATAAGCACAAAGTCTCGATAAAAACTAATCCCGGCGCTGGAGAACCAAGTGAAGAAGCTCCCCTCGATTTCGCCGACCGATCTAGCTCGGATCGCGCCGCTAGATGAGGCCCAACAGCGCAATCAGCTAAGTAAGTTAAAGGCTGGACACCCGCCGTTCACGTATCGTCATACTAGGCTCAAGCTCCCAGATATTCTCAACCTTCAGGTGGGCGGCCTTTTTGCCGGCCCGAAGGTTAGCTGGGCCCGTATCGAGGAGGCGCTGATATCAGATTGTGCGTCTGGCGATGAGACGACCTACAATCTGATGGCGGCGAAAGCCCTGCATAAGTTCGCGGAGGGTGCCGATATCGCTGGACGCTTAGAGCGTGATGGCTTTGGAGGAATGCCTCTTGGGCAGGGGCATCGCGTTTCCCTTTGGGAAAAGGCTATTGTCCGATACGAGGGACGGCCTCACGTAGTATTCATTGACCTACGCAGCACAAAATATCTTTCCAAGGATGGTAGGCGATTTGCGTTTTCCGCACAGCATGAGCAGATTCGAGAACGTGATGGCGATTTGGCTGACGCAGGCCTTTTGATACTTCGTGTCCATAAGCCAATTGAAGGTGCGCGCAAAGTTACACCACATACCGACGCGGGCGTGGAATTGTACAGCTACGATGAGCTGAACCAAATGACGCAGCGAACTTACGAACTTTGGGATGAGATCTATTTTAAACGCGTTACAGAGGAGCGTCGTCGCGCTGCCGGTGACGACGGTCCACTGTTTCGATAGCTATTTGTGAGGCGCTAGTTTGCGCCTCCGCGCTACCCCCCCACCCAACAAAAAAGCCGCGCCCGGGTCCGGGCGCGGCTTTGTGATGTCTGCGGTCGACGCGTTTAGTCGTCGGCGGGGTCTTTGTCTTTTTCGGAGATGTCTTCGCCCGTTTCTTGGTCGACGACTTTCATGAAGAGGCGGACCTTTCCGCAATCGTCGAAGCCGAGGAGCCGCCGCTCATTCCACCGTCACCGACTTCGCCAGGTTTCTTGGTTTGTCGACATTGCGGTTCATCGCTAGGGCGGTGTGGTAGGCTAAAAATTGCATTGGCACGGCGGCGACAAGCGGTTGGATGAAGCGGGGGGCGTCGGGCATGGTGATCGTGTGCGCGGCCAGATGTCCGGCTTTTTCGGCGCCCGCCTTATTGGTGACTAGGATCACTTTGGCGCCGCGCGCGATAACTTCTTCGGTGTTGGAAATCGTTTTGGCGAAGAGCCCGTCCGTCTCGTCATAAGGGGCGAGCACCACGACGGGCGTACCCTCTTCAATGAGCGCGATCGGCCCGTGCTTCAGCTCGCCCGACGCGTAGCCTTCTGCGTGGATGTAGGAGATTTCTTTGAGCTTCAGCGCGCCTTCCAAGGCGATGGGATACATGGCGCCGCGGCCGAAATAGAAGATGTCGGACACGCCGGCGATTTCTTTGGCCACATCCATCATCTGCGTTTCGGTCGCCAAGGCTTCGCCCACCAAGCGCGGGGCTTTGAGGAGGTCCTCAACCAATTGCGCTTCGATCTCCGGCCCGATGCGTCCGCGCGCCCGGGCTGCGGCCACGGCGCCCGCCGCCAGCGCCGCCAATTGCGCGGTGAAGGCTTTGGTCGACGCCACGCCGATTTCACGGCCCGCGCGCGTCGGCAGGGTCAGTGTGGTCTCGCGCGCGATAGAGCTGGTCGGCACATTGACCACGCCGATCGTGCCCATGCCATTGTTCTTGCAGAAGGCGAGTGCGGCCAACGTGTCAGCCGTCTCGCCCGATTGAGAGATGAAGAGCGCCGGCCCGCGCTGGGGCAAAACCGGGCTGCGATAGCGAAACTCCGATGCGATATCGACCTCAACGGCGAGATGCGCGAGGCTTTCGAACCAGTATTTGGCGACAAAGGCGGCGTAATAGGCCGTGCCGCACGCCACCGCCACGGCGCGATCGGCGTCGGCGAACAAGGCCTCGGCGCGGGCGTCGACGGAGACGCGGCCGGCGGATGCGTCGATGAAGCCGGCGAGCGTGCGGGCTATCGCCTCGGGTTGTTCATGGATCTCTTTTTCCATGAAGTATTGATAATTGCCGAGCTGAGCTTCGCCGTCATCCGCGTTGCTTACTTGTACCGGCCGGTTGGCTGGCGCGCCCGCGGCCGTGACGATTTTCAAGTCGCCGGGGGTCGCGCGCAGCCGGTCGCCTTCTTCAAGATAGACGACGTTTTTGGTGTAGGGCGCGATGGCGATGGCGTCGGAGCCGACAAAGGTCTCGCCATCCTCAATGCCGGCGACCAGCGGGCTGCCTTGGCGCGCCGCCAGCATCAAGCCGGGATGGTCGGCGAACACGGCGGCGATGGCGTAGGCGCCCTCCAGCGCGTCGACGGTTTGGTGGAACGCCTCTTCGGGGCTCAATCCGTCCGCCATGCCTTGCGCGATCAATTGTGCGATCGTTTCGCTGTCGGTTTCGGTTTCGAATATGCGCCCTTTGGCCTCTAGCTCTTGGCGGATCTCACGGAAATTCTCGATAATGCCATTGTGGACGATGGCCACGCCGTCAGCCTGATGCGGATGCGCGTTGGTCTCCGTGGGTCGCCCGTGCGTCGCCCAACGCGTATGGGCGATCCCGGTCAATCCGGAGATCGGCGAGGCTTCCACGACCGCGCGCAGATTGGACAATTCGCCCGCCGCCCGGCGGCGCTTTAACGCGTCGCCATCGATGATCGCCAAGCCGGCGCTGTCGTATCCGCGATATTCCAATCGGCTCAGGCCGTCGAGAAGCCGCGTTTCCACCGGATTTACGCCGGCGACGCCAACAATTCCGCACATGTTTGATAAGGCTCCGATACGCTTTCGTCGCTTAGAAGCGATGCGCCCCTGCAGCGCCGATATAGACAAAGCCAAAACTCCGTGGAAGACCACGGACCCGTTCTAGGCGTCAAACGAGATCAACTTGCGGAAATACTTTGGAACAGACGGCATGCGCGGCCGGGCGAACGCCGATCCGATTACGCCCGATGTTATGCAGCGTTTGGGCATGGCCGCCGGTAAGGCGCTGATGCAGTCTGAACGACGCCATTTGGTGTTGATCGGGAAAGACACGCGTTTGTCCGGCTATATGCTGCAATTCTCATTGACGTCGGGCTTTGTCGCCGCCGGCGTGGACGTTTTATCCGTCGGTCCTTTGCCGACGCCCGCGATCGCCATGCTCACCACCTCCATGCGCGCTGACATGGGTGTGATGATCACCGCCTCGCATAACCCCTATTATGATAATGGCGTGAAGCTGTTTAACGCTGACGGCTATAAGCTGGACGACGCGTTTGAATTTGAGATCGAGGCGCTGATGGATGGCGCGCGCGCCGATCTTCGCGCCGACGCGGACGATATGGGCCAGGTCAATGTCTATGACGGCGCGGTTGGTCGCTATATGGAGGCGGTTAAGCGTACCTTTCCCAAGGATCTTACGCTGTCGGATCTGCGCATTGTCGTAGATTGCGCAAACGGCGCCGCTTATCGCGCCGGCCCGGAAGCGTTTTGGGAGCTCGGCGCCGACGTGATCGCGCACGGCGTGAACCCTGACGGCTACAACATCAACGACAATTGCGGCTCCATGCATCCAGAACGTTTGTCGGAATTGGTGCGCGAGCATGAAGCGGACATGGGGGTCGCATTCGACGGCGACGCGGATCGCGTGGTCCTGGTCGATGAAAAAGGCGACATTATCGACGGCGACCAAATTCTCGCGTGCATAGCCACGAATATGCGCAATGACGAGGAGCTCAAGGGCGGCGCCGCTGTCTCCACGGTGATGGCGAATTTCGCGCTGGAAGCGTATCTCAATGGGGAGGGGCTAGACCTTCATCGCACGCAGGTCGGCGACCGTTATGTGGTGGAGCACATGTTGGCGAACGGCCTAAATCTCGGGGGCGAGCAATCCGGCCATGTCATTCTCGCCGACCACGCCACAACGGGCGACGGCATTGTTGCGGCGCTGCAAGTCATGGCGCGCGTTGTGCGCTCCGATAAACCCGCAAGCGAGGTCTGTCGTCTGTTCGAGCCGACGCCGCAAATCCTGGAGAATGTCCGGTTTGAGGGCGACAACCCGATGGGGTCGGACAAGGTCAAATCCGTCATTGCGGCGACGGAAGAAGATCTGGGCGATAAGGGCCGCGTTTTGGTTCGTAAATCCGGAACGGAGCCGCTCATCCGCATCATGGCGGAGGCGGAAACGGAAGACGCCGCCAAAAATGCGGTCGCGCGCATGCGCGAAGCTGTCGAGCAGGAAATCGCAGCGGGATAATCGCCTGCATGTCTTTCCCCCAAAAATGTAGCGAACGCGACACTCTGGGGGCTGTCGCACTGGGTTTATGATCTCGCCCCTTAGGGCGTGAGGCGCGCGGTGTTTGCCGGCGTCATCTCATGGTTCTTGCTGGACAGTGCGGGCTCCGCCGCGGCCGGCGCGCCGTCCAACGTCCTGTTCAATAGCCTCGTTCTCCTCGCCGCCATCGGCCCTCTATGGCGACCGGCGCGCCCGCGCGAAGATACGGCGGACCCACAGCCCTAGCTGTAATCCGTGATCCGCGCGAATTTGCCGTCGGCGATTTCAAATAGGGTCGCGCCGCGGATGGAGACATTGTCGCCTGGGCGCACGCCGTCGCCAAGCTCGGCGGCCGCCACGCCGGTAAACACGGTCTCCGCCGCCGCGCGGTCGCCCTCGCTGAGCAAAGAGACGATGCGATGAGACCGCTCGGTAAAGGCGCGCGTCGAGGCGTCCAGCACTTCGCGCATCTCCGCGTGCCCCGTCAGCCTTAAAGACCCGCCGGGATTGGAGATGGTTTCAAACACCACATCCGGCGCGCAACACGCCAGCATGCCCTCCCCATCGCTGTTATTGTAGCAACGCACATAGGTCTCAACGAGGTCGGCGATGGCGGTCATCTAGGGCTCCTGGGAGGCGAACGGGACACATTGTCGGGGCGATTTGCGCATCGCCCTCTTACAGCTTTTCATGATTGATATTT
>JBCCMB010000154.1:0-6442 GCA_039026555.1 Pseudomonadota bacterium | reverse complement strand
TTTCGGGTCCAATTGCGCAAATCGATTGGCGGTGTTTTCCGCCCCGGCCCGCCACGCCTCGCAGAGGGCGCGACCGGAAAGGCCGCCCGCCGCCCGCTTCTCGGCGTCGCGTTGGTTGGTCGCAAGCGTGTCCTTGGCGAAGTTTTTGTACCAGGCTTTAAATTCGTCGCCATCGTCCAGCGTCATGCAGACGGCTTCGTTGAAGACGAGCAGATGCGCGAGAATGTGGTTGAATGTCCAAGCTTTGAACGCCGTCGGCGTGTCGAATTCATCGTCGGATAGGTCCGACACGAGATCGAACAGCGCGGCGCTCTCGTCCTTGAAATCCTGTGCTTGCCGCATAACGCCTCCCGACTGCGCCTTTCGATATGCAGCCAGCTTATCCTGCGTCGGCGCACACAATCCAGGCGGCTGAGCCCATGGTGATGAAACCATCATCGGTTACCGCGCTGCTCAATTGATCGACTAGCGCAGCCTCAATCGCGGCGGGTTCAAGGTTTTGCTCCTCCAAAACACGCGATAAGGGACCGATCCCAAGCGTGAATTTAGCGGTGCTTTCGATATCGTCGGCGGGCAGTTTTATCGGCGGCGTAAACGGTTCGATTGAAATATTTGTCCAACCCGCCTGCGTCAGCAATTCCGCGACGCGGTCTTTATTCGCAAACGCAAATGGTCCGGGTTCATTCGGCGCGGGCGGCGTGGGCGGCTCCTTCAAAAGAGGCAGCGTCGCCTGCAAAGGCGCGAAGACCCATTCATTTAAGGGCATAGCCTGCCAGCAGGCAAAGCAAAGCCGACCCTCGGACTTGGTGGACGCTTTGATATTCGCGAAGGCGGCGACTGGATCGTCAAAGAACATGACGCCGAAACGCGACGCCACCACATCCGCTTTGGTCTCGGTCGAAAAGACGCTGGCGTCGGCCAGTTTGAATCGTGCAATTGAATTGTCGCGTGACGCGCGCTGACGCGCCAATACGATCAGCGGCGCCGAGATATCGACGCCCAGCGCGCCGCCAGCGGTTTGCGCCGCCTTCATTGTTAGCAATCCCGCACCGCAGCCAATGTCGAGGACATGCTCCCCGGCCTGGATCTCAGCGACCTCTAAGACGCGCTCTGCGAACGGCGCAAGCATATCCTCCAAACGGTTGGAATGATCCACCCACCTTTGCCCGGCGGGTCCGTTCCAATATTCGCTCTGATCGTCATTGCTCATGATGTCGCGCCTTGTAGCTCGGGGAGGATGAAAAAGCTTATACTGGGCGACAATTACGCGGCCTCGACGAAGCTCTCCACCACTTTTTTGCGGCCGGCTTTTTCAAAATCGACGGTGAGTTTCGCACCGTCGATATGGCTGATTTTTCCGTAGCCGAATTTCATATGGAAAATGCGTTGGCCGAGTTTTAGGCCGCCCGCCGCCTTGGGATCGGAGGAGGCGAGGATGCGGCCCTGAGCTTCGATGTCGGGCGGGCGCGGTTTGTCGCGCTTATTCGCCTGCGCGCGTTTCCAGCCGGGGCTTTCATAGGTCGATCCGGTAAAATCGGAGTGCGCGAACGGATTGCTGGCGCCTCCGGCCGCGTCGCCATAGCCGGTCTCCGACACCGCATCCACATGCTTGGGCGGCAATTCGTCGACAAAGCGCGAGGGCAGAACGGATTGCCAGCGACCGTAAATCTGCCGATTGGCGACGAACGAGATATAGGCGCGTTCGCGAGCGCGGGTGAGGCCGACATAGGCGAGACGGCGTTCTTCTTCGAGGCCCTTCGCGCCGGTCTCGTCCAAGCTGCGGCGGGAGGGAAACACTTCCTCCTCCCAACCGGGTAAGAAGACCATGGGCCATTCCAAACCCTTGGCGGAGTGAAGCGTGAGGATTTGAACTTGGTCTTCGCCCGCATCGCCGGATGTCGCGTCCATCACCAATTCGACGTGTTGAAGGAAGGCCTCCAGCGTGTCGAATTCGCCCATGGCGCGGATGAGCTCTTTGAGGTTGTCGAGCCGGGTTTGCGCTTGCGGGCTGCGATCGGCCTGCAGCATGTCGGTGTATCCGCTTTCCTCCAAGATGATCTCCATCAGGCGCGGATGTTCCGTATCGCGCGCTTGGGCGGTCCAGCGCTCAACATCGTGCAGGAATTGGCGAATACCGTTGCGCGCTTTGCCGGAGATTTCATCGCCGCGGATCATCATGTCGGCGGCGACGGAGAGCGGTCGGTTCATCTCGCGCGCGGCGATTTGCACTTTCTGGAGCGAAGACGCGCCCACCCCGCGTTTGGGCTGGTTTACTACGCGTTCAAAGGCGAGGTCGTCCGCCGGCGAACGGATGACGCGTAAGTAAGCCATCGCATCGCGGATTTCAGCGCGCTCAAAAAAGCGCGGTCCGCCAATCACCTTGTAGGGAATGCCCAACATAATGAAACGCTCTTCGAACAAACGCATCTGCCAGGAGGCTCGTACCAGGACCGCGCACTCGTCATAGCGGTGATCGGCGGCGCGCCAGGCCTCGATATCATCGCCGATAAGCCGCGCTTCAGCCTCGCCGTCCCAAAGTCCGCGCACTTTGACGAGATCGCCGTCGTCGGCTTGCGGATGAAGCGTTTTGCCGAGACGGGATTTGTTGGCGGCGATAAGATGGGACGCGCAGGCCAGTATGTTCGCCGTCGAACGATAATTGCGCTCCAGACGGATCACTTGGGCGCCGGGAAAATCGCGCTCGAAGCGAAGAATGTTGTCCACTTCGGCGCCGCGCCAGCCATAGATGGATTGATCATCATCGCCCACGCAGCAGAGATTTCCCGTGCCCTGAGCCAGTAAGCGCAGCCAGAGATATTGGGCGACGTTCGTGTCCTGATACTCGTCGACCAGGATGTATTTGAACTTGCTATGATACTCCGCCAGCACGTCGGGATGCTCTTGGAAGATCTTAATGTTGTGCATTAAGAGGTCGCCGAAATCGACCGCGTTGAGGACTTGCAACCGCTCCTGATAAATTTTGTAGAGCGCCCCGCCACGTCCGTCCGCGAATTGATAAGTTTCGTTTTCCGGCAGTTTTTCCGGTCCGATGGCGCGGTTTTTCCAGCCGTCAATCAATGTCGCCAAAAAGCGCGGCGTCCAGCGCTTCGGATCAATGCCTTCCGCCTCGATGATCTGTTTCAGAAGCCGAATTTGGTCGTCTGTGTCGATCACCGTGAAGCTGGATTTCAACTCGACCAATTCTGCATGTCGGCGAAGAATTTGCGCCGACACGGAATGAAAGGTGCCCAGCCAGCGCAGGCCTTCCGCGTCGGCACCGATTAGGTTGGTCGCGCGCTCCCGCATCTCGCGGGCGGCTTTGTTGGTGAAGGTGACGGTCAGCGTTTGAGACGGCCAGGCTTGGCGTTGCGCCAGGATGTGCGCGAGGCGCGTGGTCAGCACGCGCGTCTTTCCCGTGCCGGCCCCCGCCAGCACCAAAAGCGGGCCTTCGGTGGTTTCCACAGCCTCGCGTTGTTCCGGATTGAGGCCTTCAAGATAGTCGGCCTCGCGCGCCGGTGCGGGCGGGCGGGCCATAGCGCGCTGGGAAATCGGGATAGCGTTGTCTTCGGTCATGGATCTTCGGTCTGTCGCGAGGCGCGCCGCCTGATTCGATGTTTGGTCTATAGATAACATGGCGACGCCCGTCGCGAAGGGAAACCAGCTCTGCAGCCTCACTTTAAGGAATCAGATGCGTTTGCAGACCAAGCAGGTATGATCGCACTCAATTGTCCTAACCGGAGTGCCCGCAATGTATGATGAAACCGTGGTCGACCCTGCTCAACTGGGCATGAACAAGGCGCGCTTGGACGCCATCCCTGAGTATTTTCAGACCCGCTATATCGATCAGAATAAGTTTCATTGCGCGGCGACGCTTGTTGCGCGCGGCGGCGAGATCGTTCACGAGGCTTATCGCGGCGCCACGGAATTGGGCGGCGGCGATCCGATCGGGCCCGATACGATTTTCCGCATCTATTCCATGACTAAACCGATCACCTCGGTGGCCGCGATGATGTTGTTGGAAGAGGGCGATCTTCGGCTGGATCACGAGGTTTCGCGTTTCATCCCTGAATTCGCGGATGTGGAGGTCTGGGAAAGCGGGAGCGAAAACAATTTCAAAACCCGCAAGCCGGACCGTCCGATTTTGGTGCGCGATGCGCTGACCCATACCAGCGGCGTAACCTATCCCTTCTTGTTCCAGCACGAGGTCGACGCCGCCTACCGTTCCCAACAAATTGGATTGCGCGCGGACGAAACGCTGGAGGAGATGTGCCGACGCCTCGCCTCTATGCCGCTATTGTTCTCGCCGGGGACGTGCTGGAATTACGGCTATTCCACAGACATTGTGGCGCGGATTATCGAAGTTGTGTCCGGCGAGAAATTCGACGATTTCCTGCGCAAACGGATTTTCGAGCCGCTGGGCATGATCGATACGGACTTTTACGTACCGCAAGACAAGGCGCATCGACTGATCAAAGCGTATCTGAAAAACCCCTTTACCGGCGAAGTCACCGACGGGGTCATTCCTGGCGTGGAGGAGCATGATTTCACCACACAGCCGACCTTGCTCAATGGCGGCGGCGGGCTGGTGTCCACGCTGCGCGATTATTATCGCTTCTGCCAATGCTTGTTGAATGGCGGCTCGCTGGGGGATGTGCGCTTGCTAAGCCCTAAAACGGTGGAGTTCATGCGGATGAACCATTTGCCGGATAACAAGACGATAAAAGACATGGGCGACAAATCCTTTTCCGAAGCGCGCATGGAGGGCAATGGATTTTGCTTGTGCGGTTCCGTGACGACGAATGTCGTCGAGACCATGACGCCCGGCAGCGTCGGCTCCTATGGCTGGGGCGGGCTGGCGAACACCTTTTTCTGGATTGACCCGGAAGAAGATCTGCTTGCGATCAAAATGCTGCAGATCATGCCGACCGGGTGTTATCCGGTGCGGCCGCAAATGCAGTATCTGGTGTATTCGGCGATCGACAGCTAGCGCTCGCGCATCCGTATGCGAAGCTGGCGCTCGAAGATGGCGCCGCCGACGCCTTGGACCAAAACCGTGGCGAGCGATACTGAGACGAGCACGGCTGCGGCGGTTTCATATGACGCGGTGAGCTCAAACACGATCAGCGTGGTCGAAATGGGTGCGCCCAAGACGGCGCCTGAAACCGCGCCCATGCCGACGATTGTAAAAAAAGTTCGCCCTGTCTCAAAATCGCCAAGCGCCAGACCTGCAGCGGCGCCGAACGCGCCCCCGATCATGGCGCCCAGATAGATCGACGGTGAGAAGACGCCATTGCCAAAACGCGAGCCAAGCGAGATCGCGGTCGCGGCGAGTTTCGCTATCACCAAAACGATCAGAAAGAGCGGCTGATAGGCGCCCGCTATGGCGGACGCGGTCGCTTCATATCCGACGCCTAAGATCTGTGGAAAGGCGAGCGCCAAGGCTCCAATGGCGAACCCGCCCAAGGGCGGCAAAGCCCAAACTGGCAAACCTGTCCTATCCGCCAGACGTTCGCCTGCTTTCGGCGCCTCAATCCACGTCCAAATCGCCACCAGAGCCAACCCAGCGGCCAAGCAGCCCATCAGCGGCGTGATAAGAAAAAAGCTGAGCGGCGTTTCGGATAAATCCGGCGGCGGAAAAATACTGTCCTCGCCGAAATGCGCCCGCGCGGCCAAAGCCGCCACGACCGACGACACCGCGACTGGGCCGATGTCGGCGATGCGATACCGCTGGAGGACGACTTCGCGGGCGAACAACAAGCCGGCCAATGGCGCATGGAAAGAGGCCGACACCGCCGCCGCAGCGCCGCAGCCGATAAGCGTTCGGGTGGCGCGTATGTCCAATTTTAGCCAGCGCGACGGAAGGCTGGAGATCATCGCGCCCAAATGTACGGCGGGACCCTCGCGGCCCGTACTGGACCCTGAGGACAATGACACACCGGCGATCGCCGCCGACAGCAATCCGTCGCGAACCGATAGCGTCGCGTCCGTCAGTTTTTTCGGCGATCGCCGCGCCGCCATAACTTCGGCCACGCCAAAGGACCTAGGGGCGTCTCCCCAGCCGGAATTTTTCCCAAGCCAGAGCAGCATTCCAACAATGGAGCCGCCGACCACGGGTGCGACAAGCAGGGTTTGCCAGGGCAGATCGCGCGCCGCCGTCGCCACTTGTTCGTGCGAGGCGTTGAAGAAGAAGAACTCGCCGCCCAGAATGGCGAGCCGCATAAAGATCACCGCGACGCCGACAGCGAGTCCGACCAGCGCCGCAATCACCCAAAGCCGCAGCCCGATCACCCAAGATCGCGGCGCGCTTAGCCGGCGGGGTTGAGTGGCGTGTACGGACTGTCCCATAGCATCGGTTTCAGCCCGCCGCCGCCAGCGCGTCAAGACGCTCGCGGCGGATCATTCATCGGGAGTGTGTTTTTTTCTATCGATTCAAGAAATTGGC
>JBCCMB010000153.1:0-6480 GCA_039026555.1 Pseudomonadota bacterium | reverse complement strand
CAGCCAGCACTTGTTTGGGATTGTCCGCTTTCAACAAAGGCCGTCCATCGCGGCGGCTGACGCGTTTCCACAAAACCTCGAGGTCAGCGTCCAGCCAAATCGTCACCGCGCGTTCCTTCATAAGGGCACGGGTTTCTTCGTTCAGATAGGCGCCCCCGCCGGTGCCCAAGACATGGGGCGCTTCGCCTAGTAAACGCTCGATCACGCGACGCTCCACACGACGAAACTCTTCTTCGCCGTGAAGCTCGAATATGTCTGTGACGCTGAGCCCGGCGGCCGCCTCGATTTCATCGTCGCTGTCGTAAAACGGCCGGCCAAGCGTTTCGGCGAGCCGCCGGCCCACTGAGGATTTTCCCGCCCCCATCAATCCGACAAGCGCTATCGTCTTGTCGCGGTATTTGGACGCGATCGCAGATGCAGGCCCGCCAAGGGACGCGGTCGCCCCTTTTTCGTCCTTTTCAACTGATAGGTCGCGATTCACGCTGAAAGCTCTTTGCCGATTTATCCGGGACACGCTTATACCTGGTGACGACGGGGAGCAAATTTGAGACCGCACCTGTCCTAGAAGGGGCGAGCTGAACGTCCCAAGGGCGGTTTAAAGGAGAAAGCGGCATGAAAAAATGGCTGATCGGCCTAAGCGTCGTCACGGCGGGGATTGTCGGCGGATTGTTTTACTTTGCCGATAAGGCGGAAAAAAACGTGCCGTCCGTAGGTGAGATTCGCGTGGAGGCGCAAAATGTGGGCGGGCGCTAAGGCGGCTTTTGTCGGCGCGGCGTCTCTCGCCGCGATGCAGGCGAACGCCGAAATCACAACTTCCGGACCGCTGACCCAGGTGGACCCATGGGGCGTCGGCTGGCTGGGCGGCGCCGACGGCGCATTGCCTTCTACGCTTTGGGACGGCGCGTCCGCTATCCGTTTGGAAGATCTGATGGCGCAGATCGACGTCTCTGCGCTCAGCCCCGCCAGCGCCGATTTGCTTCGCAGGACGCTTTTGTCTTCGGGCCGTGGACCGACGGGCGCGGACGCGGCTTTGATTCTGGGCCGTTTGTCCTTGCTGCACGCTCTGGGCGAGGGCGAAAAAGCGATCGACTTAAAACTGCGTTTTACAGGCAAGGATTGGGCGTCGGACGGGCTTGCCGAGCGTGTCGACCGCGATCTCGCCGCAGGCCGTTTGAGCGAAGCCTGCGCTGAAGCGGATGCATTTAACGAAGAAGACGCCTTTTGGCTCAAACTGCGTGCGCTTTGCTTCGCCGCCGCAGGCGAATTGGCGGCCGCCGAACTGACTTTGGAAGTCGCGCGGTCAAGCGGGATCGAAGACGCTTGGATCCGCGCCGCGCTAAAGAGCGTCGACGCGCCGAACGACCCTAAGCCCGTCGCAGACTATTCGTCCGGATTGCATGCAGAAGCTTCAATTTTTGCAGATTTGGAGCCTGCCGATAACTCCATGGACTTTGTCGCGCCTGATATTGCGGCCATGATCGCAACGCGCGCGGACATTGGCGAAGACTTGCGTGTATCGGCCGCCTTTAATGCGGCTTTGGCGGGAAAACTGCCGGCCAAGACGGCGCGCGATATCCTGATACGGCCCACCCCCGCCTTGGAGGAGGACGCACCAGCGCTCACCCGAACCGCTTTGGAACAAGCGACGGATCTCTTTGAAGACCCTCTCTTGGATGTTGAAGCAAAGGCGGCCGGTCTTGCCGGCGTGTTGGACGTTGAAGGCCAATCCTTCGCCGCGTTTCGTTTAGCCTCAACGCTGCTGACATCGGAATTGGTTCAGATCGCGCCATCCCCGGAAACAACCCCTTATGCAGAGGTGTTTGCGCGCGCCGCCTTGGTCTCCGGCGATCTTGACCGCGCCCGCGCCTGGCGCGGCGCGATGGATCCCCCGCCGCCGCCCGAGCCCGAACCGGTTGAGTTGATTGATATCTCGCTAGAGACCGATGATCAGGGCGCGATTGATCTTCTCCCGACGGCGACGGACGAGATGCTGCTAGACGAGGTCGAGCCGCAAGCTGCGCCTGAACCTGCTTTTGTCTTTCCGGAATGGACGAAGGCGCGCATTGACGCCCTGCTTGTCATCGCCGGCGCGGAGATCGGAGATGCGGCGGCGAAAGACGCCGCTTTGCGGCTCACAGCGCATATGGATGGCGAGACCGAAGCGGAGACGGCGCGCGTTCTTCATATCTATTCGGCGCTGGGAAAGGCGATGCCATCCGAGGCGCGCGAAATCCTCGCCCGCGCCGACAGCGATGTGGGGCGCGCAATCGGATACGGAGATGTCGCAGCGATCCAATCGGCGGCGGCGGCCGGCGTGCTGGGCGAAGCTGCGCTCGCAAGTCTAGTGGCGATGGGAGGCGATCCTGCAGCGGCTGAAGCCGGCGGACTGGGCATGGTGTTGTCCATCCTCGCCAGCGCAGGTTTTGAAGACGACGCGCGCGCATTGGCGATGGAAGCCTTGTCTCCACAATTCGGACTCTAGCGTGCCGATGGACGCGCGCCGGATCGAAGCCTTTATCGAGATGATGAGCGCCGAGCGCGGCGCCGCCGCGAACACGCTAGCCGCCTATCAACGTGATTTAGAGGACGCCTCCGCTTTTCTGCGCGCTGACGGAACCAGCTTGGTGGACGCCGACAATGACGCGCTTGCTAAATATCTGCGCGATTTGTCCGGACGCGGCCTATCGGATGCGACAGCGGCGCGTCGTCTGTCTTCCCTTCGTCGCTTTTTTCGCTTTGAGCTAGAAGACAGCGGCCGGGACGACGACCCCACATCCCGCCTGGACGGTCCGGCGGTCGGCCGCACGCCGCCGGATGTGCTGAGCCGCGAGGAAGTTGCGGCGCTATTAGACCTCACCAAAGACGACACACCCACCGATCGTCGGGATCGATGCTTGCTGGAATTACTCTACGGCGCAGGCCTGCGCGCCAGCGAAGCGTGCGAATTGCCGCTCGCCAGCCTGCCGAAGGGCAAGGAAACCGCGTTGATCATCCGCGGCAAGGGCGGCAAGGAACGCCTTGCGCCGCTCGGAAAAGCGGCGCGCACGGCGCTGGCGGATTATTTGGACGTCCGGGAGAGCTTTTTGCCGAAGGGCGCGGCGCGAAAAGCGGCGGACAAACGTGTCTTTCCCTCCCGCGGAAAGTCCGGCGCGTTGACCCGTCGGCGGTTGGCGCAAATCCTCGAAGACCTCGCGATTAACGCCGGCATCGCCCCCAAACGCGTTACGCCGCATGCGCTCCGCCACGCTTTTGCGACCCATTTATTATCCGGCGGCGCAGATCTTCGGTCGGTGCAAATGTTGCTGGGACATTCGAACATCTCCACCACGCAAATCTACACGCATGTGATGACCGACGAGCTGAAACGCTTATTGGAGACCGCCCATCCATTGGCGCAAAGCTAAGGCCAAGCGAGGTTCGTCGATCGGCGTTTGACGCACTGCAACATGCGCTCTAGCTTCCGCCAAAACATAATTGGGAGCCCGCCTTATGTCCGCCAGCAAATCGCCGCGCCTTTTCTATCAATCGCTCGCGTTGGGCGCTCCGGCGCCGATGCGTGAGCTGCCGGCGACGCTGGAGCGGATGATCCATTTTGTACCGCCGCACTTGGAAAAAGTGCGCGCGAAAGTTCCGCAAATCGCAGAACAAGCGGACGTCGTCCTGGGTAATCTGGAAGACGCCATTCCTGCCGACGCGAAACAAGCCGCGCGCGACGGTTTCGTTGAAATGACGAAAGCCACCGATTTTAAAGCCATGGGCACCGGCCTTTGGACCCGTATCAATTCACTCAAATCGCCTTGGTGCCTGGATGATGTCACCACCATCGTCACCGAGATCGGCGACAAGCTGGACGTGATGATGCTGCCCATGGTCGAGGGCGCATGGGATATCCACTATCTGGATCAATTGCTGGCGCAGCTGGAAGCAAAAGCCGAGGTTCAAACGCCCATCATGATCCATGCGATTTTGGAGACGGCTGAGGGCGTCAAAAACGTCGAGGAGATCGCGCTCGCCTCGCCCCGGATGCAGGGCGTCTCGCTCGGTCCGGCGGATCTGGCGGCGTCTCGGGCGATGAAAACGACGCGCGTCGGCGGCGGACATCCCATGTATCGCGTCATTGAAGACCCTGACGGCGACAAGCCCCGCGCCGCCGCGCAGCAGGATTTATGGCATTACACCATCGCTAGAATGGTGGACGCCTGCGCGTCCGCGGGAATTAAATCCTTCTATGGGCCCTTTGGCGACATTTCGGATTTGGACGCTTGCGAACAACAGTTCAAAAACGCGTTTTTGATGGGCTGCTCCGGCGCGTGGTCGCTGCACCCCAACCAGATCGCCATCGCGAAAAAGGTGTTCTCGCCGGATCCCGACGAAGTAAAATTCGCCGTGCGGATTTTAGAAGCTATGCCGGACGGATCAGGCGTGGCGATGTTGGACGGCAAAATGCAAGACGACGCCACGTGGAAACAGGCCAAAGTGATTGTCGATCTTGCCAAGCAAGTGGCGAAGAAAGATCCCGATATGGCGTCCGCTTACGGGCTCTAGCACCCGCTTAAACAAAAACGCGCCTCTTGCGAGACGCGTTTTTAAAATCCGAAACTGGAAACAGTTTAGGCCGCGGCCGCTTTTGCGACTTCGCGTTTGATTTTCAGCACGCGCTGCGACAGATCCTCATCCTTTGCCTTCATCAGGAAGGGGTCCAATCCGCCACGCTTGTCCACCGTGCGAAGCGCTGACGCGGCGATGCGCAGCTTATAGTCTTGACCCAGCGCTTCGGACCGCAGGGTGACATTGATCAAATTCGGCAAGAACCGCCGCTTGGTCTTGCGGTTCGAGTGGCTGACATTATTGCCGACCATCGGTTTGATGCCGGTCAGTTCGCATTGCCGAGACATTTGCGTCACTCTCTAAAAATCTCGCCGCTTAAGGAGGTCTAGCGACGATGGCTGAGCCCGACGCGCATGCCGCCGAAATCCCCGCCGAATTCTGTTGAAATCGAAGCGCGGGACTTAAAGGCGACGGGCTACGCTGTCAAGCAGGAACAACCGCAATCCGCAGGCCGGCGCCGCTGATCGCGTATGGACGCGCGAACGCGTATCTCGTGCGCTTTGTTTCAATCTGTGACGCGGTTTTGACGGCATCGGCCGCTTCGGCGCCGGACTGGGATGGTTTTGACAGGAATTTGACAACATTATCTTGGACATAGGATGCGGGGCCTATACGACGTGCATAGAGAAAGTAGACGTCCGGTATGCTCAAATTGAACGCGCGCTTCCCGATCGGCTTAACCTCAAGCCTTGTCGCTATCGCTGCTTCAGTCGGCGCGGCGACCGCCGAGGATGATGTGACGGCTTCCTCCGCACCCTCCGAGCCTGGTTTAAACGCAATACGGCCGATCGACAGCATATTGGCGGGCGATGAAGGCCGTCGCATAGAAGTGAACATGAGCGGCTACGCCGCGCTCGCCTCGGGCCTGCCGCAATTCCTAGTCGGTCGCGCGAGTTTCCAAGCAGAGCTGAAGCCGGACACCTATCTCATCCGCACCCGCGCGCGCACCGCCGGAATCGCCGCTTGGTTTTCGGATTACTCCTCCTGGCTGGACGCATCCGGATATGTAACGGCGGACGGGCTCAAACCGCAGCTCTACAAAGCTAATGACGATGACGGGAAGAAGAACCGGAAAGTCACGGTTGAACATCAGGATGAAGATGTTCGCGTCGAGATCATCCCGGAATTCGGCGATTTAGGCGATCCAGCCGCCACGCTGGAGCAAAAGCTGGAGGCGATGGATCCATTATCGGCGTTGATGAATCTGGCGCTTGGGCCCGATGCAACCGAAGACGACCCCTGCCGCGGCACCGCGCGCGTGTTTGACGGCAAGCAGCGCTACAATCTGCATTTGTCGCTGCGTTTTCACGGCGATTTCCAGGAAGGCGCCTGGAACGGACCAGCCTATTTCTGCAAAGTCGAATATGAGCAAGTCGCCGGCTTCAAGAAAAAGACTGACGAAGAACTCGCCCGCGAACGCGCCGATCTGAAATGGCTCGTCATGGTGCTGGCCGATATGGGCCCAGGCGAGGCGCGCGTGCCGGTGAAGATCGAAGGGCGCTCGAAAAAACGTGGCAAGATTACGCTGTTAGCCAAAGAAATGTCCTATGAGCCGCTTGAGCTGCTCGACAGAGCCGACATTAATCGCGACGCGCCCAAAGGCTAGCCGATATCACTGACGCACGCGCGAACGCGTCAATGTCGCTGATTCGTCGATGATTTATACAAGACACGTTCGCTACGCGAAGATGCGAACGCCCGGCGAAGAAGGCTGACTTCCACGCCAAAGCTCGCTAAATCCCATCGAAGACATACTGAAAGGCGTAGCGTTTGGGAGGCCCGCATGGGGGATCTTCGCGCCGTTCTCGGCCCCACCAATACGGGAAAGACCCATCTCGCCGTAGAGCGCATGCTCGCGCATGAAAGCGGCAT
>JBCCMB010000152.1:0-6506 GCA_039026555.1 Pseudomonadota bacterium | reverse complement strand
GCGCGCTGCGGCAGCCTATTGCATGGCGCGCCCGCAGTGGCGATTAAGCCTTCAGACCCACAAACTCATCGGCATTCCCTAAGCGAATAGGCCGCAGCGACAGGATCCTACGTCCCTAATGTCCGGACCGGAATTTGAAATTTCAAAGGCTGTGACGTTTGAAGCGGCGCATTACATGCCGGCTGAGGATAAGACGCATCCTTATGGGCGCGTGCATGGTCATTCATTCCGCTTAGAGGCGGTCTTGGGAGGGATCGCCGACGGTGAACGCGGATGGGTTGAAGACCTCGCCGCGCTCGGCGCGCGCTTGAACAGGCTCGCGGAGACTTTGGACCATGGCCTTCTTAATGAAGTCGAGGGTCTTGAGACGCCGACATTGGAGAATCTATGCGCCTGGGCTGCCGCGCAACTCTCGGACGCCTTCCCGGGAAAAGTCCGCCGGGTTGTCCTGTCCCGCCCGTCGCTCAATGAGAGCTGCACGCTGAAAGTTAGCTAAAAGCCCTAGGAGCTCTCTGGCGCGCTCGTCGATGTCGCAACTTGCTTTGAGAGTTTGGTCGCAAAACGCCTAATCGCGCGATTAGCGTCCGTCCATGTGGAGCGTCCAACCGCTTGGCGGATGTCGTTCTCATACCATTTGTATTCTAGAGAGCCGATTTCTTCACCTGCTGCGTTATAGGCCGTCCCGGCCAGTTTGGCGCCGCCGGTGCTGAAGCTTGAGCCAAAGCTGAGGCTCGGATTGTCGCTGAGCTGTTCATGCGTCGGACGGTTCGGCCGCGCGTCGATGAGTTCAACTTTGACCATGGCGGGGGCTGCGCTCGAGTCTTCAAAAGCAGCGGTCACGCTTTTTTCCACTTTCGCTTGCAGAAACGCCAATTCTCGCACGCCGTAATCATCTTCGAGCTTTTCCTGGAAGTCTTCTGAGGCCGTGGTGACGACCTCCAACGCGGCGGCCGGCGTTCCGGCCAGGCCAAGAGCAATTAGGGGAATAATTAGCGAGCGCATAACAACCTCCGAAGCAAAGACCTCCACGTTTATAGCACGCAGGGCGGACGTTAGAGAGTTGTCTCGGTGTGATGAATGGTCGCTGAACGAGCGATCCAAGGCCGGAAATTAGCCGCTAGCGGTCGTTCTCTTTGCTCTTTTCCCAATCTTTCTTCATTTGCTCTTCGTCGCTGGTGGTCACGACGTCGACCGCGCCTTCGGCGATATCGCCCGTCACATTGACGGCGCCTTCAACAACATTGCCTGCCGCGCTGACAACGGTGCCGACGCAGGCCGTTAGACAGAAAGGTGCGGAGAGAACAAACGCAAGTGTTTTCATGAGGTCTCCATTAGAGAAATTGCGGCGATTGCGGCTCGCCTCAGAGATCAATCGTAGGGGTCTTCGTAAATGGCGTCATCGGCTTGGCCGCCAACAACCGAATCGGGGATAGCAAGATCAACTGCGCCTTTAGAGACGTTGTAAGCGCCTTCAGCGACTTCGCCCGCGCCGCGAACCGTGCCTTCCACGACGTCGCCGGCCAGGCTGACGGCTGCGCCGGCGATGCATCCGCTAAGAAGAAAGGGCGCGATGATAAGTAAGGGAGCTGAATTTTTCATAGGCCTAGGCTAACGCATGCGTGGTTAACAAAACAGAACGCCTGCACTGCATTTCGCAGCGCGGGTTTCGTTGACTTGGGCGTTTGTCTCAAGGCCGTCTGTCTAGAGCGTGTCCGCCAGAACGATTTCGGCTGGGCTGGAGCCGCCTTGCAGTGTGAGCGTTTCAACGTCCCTGATCGCGGCGCCGTCGCGGGCGTTGACGGTTTCCCCATTCAAGGTGATGTCGCCCGCTGCGAGGGCGATGTAGGCGCTCCTGCCGGGTTCCAGGTCATAGGTCAAGGTTTCACCTGGCTCCAACGTCGCGCCCATTACTCGGGCGTCTGCGCGGATCTCAAGCGCGTCCTCATCGCCCTTGCCTGACGCGAGCACGGACCATTCATTCGCGCGATCCGCTTTGGGGAACGCCTTTGCGCCCCATGCGGGATCGCCGCCGCGAACGTCGGGCTCTATCCAGATTTGAAAGATCCGTGTTTCCTCGTCTTCATGATTGTACTCGGAATGACGAACGCCGCTGCCGGCGCTCATAACTTGTACGTCGCCAGCCTCGGTGCGCCCCTTATTGCCCATTGAATCCTCATGGGTGATCGCACCTTCGCGGACATAGGTGATGATCTCCATGTCCTTGTGCGGATGGGGCGCGAAGCCTCGGCCAGGCTGAATCGTATCGTCATTCCAGACGCGCAGCCGGCCCCATCCCATCCGGCCGTCGTTCGTATAATGGCCAAATGAGAAATGATGGCGGGCGTCCAGCCAGCCGAAATCCAAAGCGCCAAGCGTGTCGAAAGATCTGACGTCGATCATTGTCGGCTCCTTATGAATTAACCGTCGGCGCACCATGCGCCTCTGTTGACGAGAAGATCGGCGGTTTTTGAGCCTACTCGTAGATCAAATTAGAGAAGTCAGTTTGCTTCTCAAGCGAACAATGACAGCAATACGTAGAGGATTTTGAATCTTAGCGCGCTATGTGCGAGCTCCCATCTACGGCGCAGGTCTACCAGAAGGCGATATGGAACGGTTTGAAGTCGACGTCGTGGTCATCGGTGCGGGTGCGGTGGGGCTGGCCTGCGCGCGCAGCTTGGCGCTTGCGGGACGGGACGTCTTGGTGGTCGAAGCCGCCGCCGCCATCATGACCGAAACCTCATCTCGAAACTCGGAAGTCGTGCATGCGGGCCTCTATTATCCGACACAATCGCTCAAAGCGCGTCTGTGCGTTGAGGGACGAGATGCGCTTTATGCGTACTGCGCCGAACGCGGTGTTACGCATTTAAAGTGCGGCAAACTCGTTGTGGCGACCAATGATGACGAAGCGGAGCGACTTAGCGCGCTTGAAGCGCAGGCGCTGCGAAACGGCGTCGATGATCTTGAGCGAATTGACGGAAAAAGAGCTCGGGCGATGGAGCCGGCCTTATCGCCCAGCGTCATCGCGGCTTTATGGTCGCCGTCCAGCGGCGTATTCGACAGCCACGCCTATGGGCTCAGCCTGCGCGGCGAGATTGAAGATTTTGGCGGCGCGCTGGCGTTCGGATCGCCGATTGTCGGCGGTGCGGTGGGAAAAAATGGCGTCGACCTTTTTGTGGGTGGCGATACGCCGAGCAAGCTTACTGCGCGTTCGGTCGTGAATGCAGCGGGACATCGCGCATTGGATGTCGCTCGCAGTTTCGAAGGCGGTCCGCAATTTCCCGAGCTCGTGATGCGATGGTGCAAAGGCTCATACTTTTCGCTGTCTGGACGAGCTCCATTTAAGCGATTGGTTTATCCAATGCCGGGCGCGGCCAGTCTGGGGCTTCACTACACGCTGGATTTGGGCGGACGAGGGAGGTTTGGCCCCGATGTCGAGTGGCTTGCCGATGACGCCGGGCCGCCCTTCGATTACCGCGTCGACACCAAGCGGGCCGAGGTCTTCTACGAAGCTATACGCCGATACTGGGCGGATTTGCCTGATGGAGCCTTAGCCGCCGATTATGCCGGCGTGCGTCCGAAACTTGTTAAACCCGGCGCGCCGCCTGGCGATTTTGTGATCTCGGGCCCCGCCGATCATGGTCTGTCCGGCTTAGTCCATCTGATCGGGATCGAAAGCCCCGGTCTTACCTCATCGCTGGCGATTGGAGACAAGGTCGCTCGGATGCTCAGCGACACCGCTTAAGTTCAGGAGTTTGGTAGTGGGAGAGAGACTTGAACTCTCGACCTCAGGATTATGAGTCCTGCGCTCTAACCAGCTGAGCTACCCCACCAAAGAGGTCCGGCGATTGCTCGCCAACGGCGTGAGAGACGCGATATACGCCCCAGCGCTCACGCGTTCAAGCAATCTATGCCGGCGGATTTGAAAAACTACAGATAGCCGCATCAATGATCTGCATCGGACTCATGCGCGCCGGCGAAGCTTTCGAAGTGTTGGTGGCCGGCGTGCGGATCTAGATGCTCATGGCCGTGATGGTGATTATGCGCTGGACCGTGGGCCAGCATTGCGCCGGCTGCGACTGCCACGCCGACCGCGAGCGCAGGGACGGCGCGACGCATCGGTTCGCGCTCGACATGGGGGATTAAGTGCGCCGCCGCGATGTAAAGCAACAATCCGGACGTTGCGGCGAACACTGCGCCTAGAAGTTCGGGCGTTATCGCGCCAATAACCGGATAAGCCGTCACCGCGCCCAAGGGCGTGGTCAAACCCGCCGCCAAAAACGCGTAGACAAGCGCTTTGCGGGTGTTAAAGCCGGACCGCTGGAGCAGGGTGAATACGATTACGCCCTCCGGCGCTTCATGAAGGATGAGTCCAACCACCGTGAGGAACCCGGTTGTCTCGCTCACCGAAAACGTGACCGCGTAAACGACGCCGTCGACAAAAGAGTGCGCTGCGATCGCCAAGGCCGGCGTTAAGCCGGCTGTAAGCGCGCTATCCTCTCCGCCCCAGGCCAACACGCCTCTATTCAGCAAAAATCCGCCAAAAAAGCCGGCGAGCATCCACTGAGATGCAAAGCTGTTGGCGCCCAGCGCCTCGGGCGCAAGATGAAGCAGAACAACGCTTGTCAGCGCTCCGGCGGCGAAAGCGGCGAAGAGACCCGCGTTCTTTCGGGTCCATTCTGCATTGAGCCAAACGCAAACCAGCCCTAAAGCGGTGACCGCAGCGGCGCCAGTCGCCGCGAAAATCGCGATCGGGATTGGGAATTCCATTGAGTGAAAATCTCTACCGACTGAACGTTACTTTGTAACAAAGCCGACGGTCTTTAGCACCAATTTCGGCCAAATGGAGGGGGGCGCTGACGTTTTATCGCCGCAACACGCTGGCAGTCTTTGATGACGCGGTATTGGTCTTGATCACCAGTGCGCACTTGCGGACCAGTGCTTGCATGCATTTATCTGGGCTTTAAGGCGTCTATATATCGTCATGCCGGTAGAGTTTCGTTTGTTTTCAGCGGCTTTGGCTGCTTTGACGTGCGTCGTCGGCGCCGCGTCCGCGGACGTCGTGGTTCGTGTTGATACAAACGATGCGGCGCTTGCGGGACAGCTCGAAGATATCGCGCGTTCTAATGCGTCGGCGCCGGAGACTCGGTTCGAGGCGATGCGGCAAGCACGCCAGGCCGCGATCGTATTGGACGATTATCTGAATTCGAAGGGGTATTTCCGAGCTGAGACCTCGCCAAGCGTCGACGGAGCCGACGCCCCAATAAGCGTTGTGACTGTGCGCTTAGGTCCGCAATTCCGTATCGGCCGTGTTTTGACGGAGATCGATGGACGGGAGCTCGCGCCGGGCGTTCGCGAGGATGTTGATGCGGCGGTAGATCTAAGTGTCGGCGAGATCGCCATTCCCGACGATATATTTCGAGCGGAACGATCAGGGCGAGAGGCTTTGCAGGCCGCCGGCTACGCCTTCGCAGAGATTTTGGAGCGCGACGTTGTCGGCGATGCGGATGCCGGCGAAGTCGATGTTCGCCTAAAGCTGGAAACGGGACCTCGGGTGCGTTTCGGCAAAACGTATTACGATGACGGCGTTCGGACGCGGCGGGTCTACTTGGAAAGACTGATCCCCTACGAAGAAGGCGACGTCTATTCACCCGCCGCCATCGCTGCGTTTAATAAGCGTCTTATTGAGACGCGGCTTTACCGGGTCGCCACCGCGCGCATCGTGGATGAACCAAGCGGCTTAACCGACGATGGAGATGAGATTCGCGATGTGCGCGTCTCTTTCGTCGAACGAGATCGCTATACAATTTCCGCCGGCGCGAGTTTTTCCACCAGCGAGGGCGCGGGCGTGTCGGGCGCATGGACGCGGCGAAACGCAACGCGGCGCGGAGACATTCTGGACGTGCGAGGCGTCTTCGCCGAACAGGAACGCACGCTTGGGGCGGACTGGCGGTTTCCAAACGCGTTTGGGTATGGTCGCGGGCTATCCGTGGATGGCCAGTTTGGCCGCGAGGAGACCGATGCGTTTGACCGGGACTTCGTGGTTGTCGGAGCGGTTTTGGACGTGGAACGCAGTCCTCACATTCATTACGCCTTCGGCGTCGCGAACGAGTTTTCCCGGGAAACCGACGATATGGAGACACGCGATCTGCATATTGTCAGCACCTCAGCCGCTCTTGGGGCCGATTGGAGCGATAGTTTGTTGGAGCCCACTCAGGGATGGCGCGGCGATATTCGCGGAGAGCCGGGCTGGGTGCTTGGGGAAGAAAACACACCCTATTTCATGACGCTTGGCGGCGCCGCCATCTATCGCGGCTTTGGCGAAGAACGCGATTGGGTCGCTGCGTTTCGCGGTCGCGCCGGCTCCTTGATCGGTGCGGGTACGCTGGAATTGCCAGCGAGCCGCCGCTTCTTCGCCGGCGGCGGAGGCAGCGCGCGTGGATACGCCTATCAATCCATTGGCCCCAAGGACGATCTAGGCGATCCGCGCGGCGGACGCGGGCTCTTGG
>JBCCMB010000151.1:0-6646 GCA_039026555.1 Pseudomonadota bacterium | reverse complement strand
GCAAAGCGAGTGCGGTCAAATCATTCGTCGGATTTCTTGAGCCTATGATTATTCGCTCAAAATAGAGGCGACGGTTTCAGCCAGAGATGTTCGCCAACTCGGCGCTGTCCATCCAAATCTATCTGCAAATTTCTGCGTCTCAAGTTGCGAGTTCGGCGGGCGTATCGCCGACGTTGGATACTTGGCGGTTTTGATGTTGTTGACGATCGCTGTCGGACCGCCGCTGAGTTCAGACGCCTTGCGCTGAAAAAGTCCCTCTCTAGCGGCGGCTTTCTCTGCGAGTTTTTCCCTAGACTAAGGCCGGCGCTTCTTGCTCCAGCCAGTCGGCGATGTCCGATGCGACGCGATCAGCGCCGGGTTCTCCGAGAATCCAATGCCCATTGTCAGCGTATTCCTTGTAACAGCCTGGTTTCGGCGCTCGGGCATATTTTGCGCCGACTTTACGAACCGCTTTTGCGGTTGTGGCCCGGTCCTTCGCGGCGCCGATCGTCAATGTCGGTACGACGATGCGCGACAAGTCGACCCGGCCGGCGTCGTCCACAGCGTCGTCCGGCGCGCTAAGATCTGCAAAGACGCCGCCGCTGTCATATCGGGCGTTTGCGTAGATTTTGGCGCGGTCCGCGTGCGGCACGGCGTTCAAAACGCCCCAATGAAATCCGGTCTTCCAGACCTTGAAGCTCTTCGCCGTCATCTTGGCCGGCGGTGTGAAGGCGATATTTGCGAATGTAAAGATGACGGCCGGGGAGGGCGATTGACAATCGGCGGTTTGCGCCGGCGTCAAAAAAACGCCCGCTCGGGCGGCGCCCAACTCCACGAGTTTCTGGGCGATAAGCCCGCCCATGGAATGTCCCAATACAACCGGTCGGTCTCCCGTTTCCGCCTCAATTTTACACGCAGCCTCTCCGCTGGCGGCGACATAATCCTTAAGACGCAGTTCCGGGAGGCTTAACGGCGGCGCATCAATCGTGCGCTGATCCTCAAAGAGCGTTGGCGCGTGGCAAATCCAGCCGCGCGCTTCGAAAATGGGACGCATTGTGTCCCAAACCTCGCCGCCGCAACCCACGCCGTGGATCATCAGTAAAGATCTTTTCATGCCGCCCTCGCCCAATTCGCCGTTTTGGGGAGACGCTAGCGCAACTGATACGAAACGTAATCTAAATAAGGTGTTAGGCAGGTTCCGCCCAAGGCTTGAACCGCGTCGCGACGATCTCGTAGACGGGGCGCTTAAATGGGATGACGAGGCCCGGCGTCTCGTCCAACGTCTCCCAACGCCACGCATCGAATTCCGGCGTATGGGCGTCCAACGCGATGTCGGATTCGACGCCGACAAAGCGAAAGGCGAACCATTTTTGCCGTTGGCCGTCATGCGGGCCGTTCATCCGGGCGCGTAAATCGTTCGGAAAATCATAGAAGAGCCAATCGTCGATTTCCTCTAAGGGCTCCACAAGTTTGGCGGGCACGCCTGTTTCTTCTTCAAGCTCGCGCAACGCCGCCGTTTTGGGATCCTCGCCCTTGTTGACGCCGCCTTGCGGCATTTGCCATTGAAACGGGCCGCGCGAGCCGGCGCGCCGTCCTACAAAAACCAGGCCTCGTCTTGAGAACATGGCGATGCCCACATTTGCGCGATAGCGCGTCGGATCTCGAGAGCCCTGCTGGGGGGTGGGGTGGGGTGTTATTACGAATTCTCGCCGCTGACGGCCGCATCCACGCCCGCCGCCATGGACGCTGGGACCAGTTCAAAGCCTTTGTACTCCAGACTTTCGGTCCACAACCGGAATTGGTCGACCGTCACCGGATATGCGAAGCCGGCGCCCACGGCATGGCCGTCTTGTAGGGCGATCGCTTCCAGATGCAGCAATTGTTGGTCGATCGCGTCGGCGGCGGGTTTGGCGTCTACAATCCGATCGGCGACCGCGAACCCGATCTCCGCCTTATCCGCCGCGGCGGGAAAGACGGAACGTGGCGAGGCGCCGTCATGGATGAAGACGAGACCGCGATCTTTGAGGGCTTGCACCACGGGTTCTGCGGCGCGCGTCTCAGTGGCGAATTTTGCGCCCTGATAATTCGTGACGCCAAAATAGCCGGTCGCTTGTCCTAGCAATATCTCAAGCCGGCGCGCGTTTTCATCGGCGCTCGCCGAGGTCAAAAGCGTGTGTGGTCCGGTGTCGTTATTGGGGTAGTCGTAAGGCTCCATTGGGAGTTCAAGCAGGACTTCATGGCCGGCCGCACGGGCGCGGTCGATCCAGGTCTGCAGACCGCCCGCATAGGGCACGAAGGATAGGGTGACGCCCGCTGGGAGTTCGTCGATCGCCGCTTGCGTCACGCGACGATTGAGGCCCAGCCCGCCAATAATCAAAGACACTTGCGGCTTGCCGCCGGCGATATGAGGACGCGAATAGACTTCGGCCGGCGTGCGGCCGTCTTCCGCGATTACAGGGAGCTTTCCGATAGGCCGTTGCTCGTAGAAGCCGACGATCGGCGCTTTGGGCAAAGGCAGCCGATCTGCAACATCAATAGGCTCTGGAGCCGCTTCTGGCTGGGCCGACGGCGCTTTGATATGGGTCTCGTCCAGCTTGGTGATAGTGACCCCGGATGCGCTCGTTTTCGTTTCCGCGACATACCCGCCATAGGGGTCGTCGACGGGAAGGCTTGGTTGGCCGTCTTCTAAATCCGCGGCTGCATGTTTTGTGTCATCTGAAGAAACATCCGGCGTAAGCCGATGTTTCAGGACTGGTTTGGGTCCGTCATGGCGTTCAAACAACGCGATCTCAACGGATGGACCGGCGTCGCCGGCGTCGCCGAACATGTTCACCGCGCCTACAATGCCGGCGCCGATAAGCCCAAAACTCATCAAGCTAAGCCCGCCGTGGATGAGGACGGTTTGAAAAACTGATTTTTCGGCCAGGCCTTGGGCGCTCATCGCCATGCTCCGCGTGCGGTTCGAGACAGTCTCGTCCCACGATTTTGCGAGCGTTAGAGTTAACAAGGGGGAAATAAAGTGCGCCCTCCCGGCAAAACTTGCCGGGCTTTGCGCAATTGTCTGACCTTCATCTAAAACCGCCGATCCGGCGATTTAGCCAGCGCGGCTATCCAGCGCGACGCTTTTTGTGCGCAGCAACTCGAATGCGCGGTCCAGCTGATAATCATCGCCTTCATAGTCTTCCGGCGGCTGATCATCGGGAATATGAGGGGCGCGGCGTTCTAGGCCCTGATCATTCTCCAGCGCGTTGGGAAGCGCCGCCTCGCTATAGCGTTCGGCGCGGGTTGCAATCTCTTTCAGCTCTTCCTCGGTAAGGCGGACCTGCGCCACCTCAACGTCCGGTTCAATCCCGGCGCCCTGGATCGATTTGCCGGACGGCGTGTAATATCGCGAGGTGGTCAGCCGCATCGCGCCGCGCTGAGGTCCCAAGGGGATAACGGTTTGAACCGACCCTTTGCCGAAAGACGCTAAGCCCAAAACCGTCGCCCGGCCACGATCTTGGAGCGCGCCGGCGACGATCTCGGCGGCGGAGGCTGAGCCGCCATTGATGATGACAACGATAGGCGTCTCGTCGAAACGTTGGCCGCGTCGGGCGTTGTACCGCTGCACATCGCCGGAGCGACGGCCACGAGTGGAGACCACTTCGCCGCCATCCAAGAACATGGAGGAGACTTCAACCGCTTGGTCCAACAATCCGCCAGGATTGTTGCGAAGGTCCAAAACCAGGCCGTCCATAGTGTTGCGGCTGTCTTTTTTGAGTTCGTCCAGGGCCTCTTTGAGCGAATCGCTCGTGCGGTCGTTGAATGTAGAGACGCGCACATACCCAATGTTCGCCTCCATGCGGTGGTTCACCGATCCCGGGCGGATCACTTCGCGTGTCAGCGTCACGTCGAACGGCTCTTCGCCCTCGCGCAAAACTGTGATGGTAATGTCGGAGCCGATCGGTCCGCGCATTTGTTTGACGGCGTCGTTTAGAGGCAGTCCAACGATCGGATCGCCGTTGATCGCCGAGAGATAATCGCCGGAGATTAAACCGGCGCGGCTGGCCGGCGTGTCGTCCATGGGCGCGACGACCTTCACGAATCCGTCTTCGGATGTGACTTCTATACCGAGCCCGCCATATTCGCCGCTGGTCTGCACCTGCATATCCCGAAATTCATCGGGATTGAGATAGCTGGAGTGCGGGTCGAGAGACGCCAGCATGCCGTCGATCGACGCTTCGATGACGTCGGCTTCGTTGACGTCTTCCACATAATCAGCCTGAACGCGCGCTAGAATTTCAGCGAACAATTCTAACTGGCGATATGTTTCGGCCTGTCGATCGCCAGCGTCGCCATTCGCCGTCCAGACAAACGCCGAGGCGCCTAAAACCGCGCCGATCGCCGGGCCGATGATCCATGAACGCATGCGTCGCCGCTCCTCAAATTGCTACGTAGCCCTTAGGCGCCGCGCTGTATCCAACCTTCAGGATCGATAGGTTGGCCGTTATATCTTACCTCCAGATAAAGTTCCGGAGGGGGCGATTTCTGGTCCGCCATGCGGCCGACCGGCTCGCCGGCGAGTACTAATTGTCCAGTCTCTACATAAATGGCGCCAAGGCCCGCTAACACAACAAGGTAGCTGTCACCTACGTCCAGAATCAAGATTTGACCGTAACTTCTAAACAGCCCGGCGTACTCAACGCGCGCATCCAGCGGCGCAATAATCTGCGCGCCGCCGCGCGTCGCATAGCTATGGCCGCGCTGCCGTTCGCCGGCAGGGCCGACAGCGCCGTAGCGCCTGACTAAGGATCCGCTTGCCGGCGTGGTTGGAACACCCCCTCGGGAAACGAAGAGTGGCGGCGCTTCGGAGGGCCGTGATTGAGGCGTCGCGTCGGGATCTCGCCTCGGCTTTAGAGATGGTCCGGTCGAGTCGCCGTCGCCAGAGCCTGGTTTGCGGCCCGGACCCGTCGGCGCTGCTGCAGCCAAGCGGTCTAGCAATTCGCGAAGCGTGTCAGCTTCTTGCGCGAGACGGTCGGTTTCCGCGCGCAGATCCTCGGCTTCTTGAGAGATGCGAAGCCGTGCGCCGCGTTTTTCTTGCGCCAATGCTTCGATCTCTTGACGCCGCGCGAGTAGGGCGGCTTCGGATTTGTTGAGATCGTTGCGCTCCGCTTCAATGTCGCGCCGCAATCGCGCGAGGGCGTCGATCTCTTTAGCGACTTTTTCAGCGCGATCTGCGAGTTGCGGGGCCGCATCCCCCATCAATATCGCCGCTCTCACCGCGTCGCCGGCGTCGTCCGCGCTTGTGATCAAAGCGGGCGGGGGATTTGCGCCTAGACTCATCAAGGCCGCGAGCAAGTCCTCAAGCGCTTCTTCATCAGCGGTCAGGCGCGCGCGCGCATCGTCTGCGGCGGTGCTTAAGCTGGCCAGGCGAAGTTCGGCCGAAGTGGCGGCTTCTTCGCGTCTGCGGGCGTCTGCGGCGGCGGCGATTAAATCCGCGTCGATGTCCGCGAGCTCGCGGTTGACCGCTTCCTCACTGTCTTCCAGCGCGCGCAACCGGGCCAATGCTGCATCGCGCGCCGCCTCTGCGCGCTGCAAATCCTCGACGCTGAAACTGTCCTGCGTATCCTGCGCCACGCCGACATTCGACGCAGCGAGGGCAAAAGCGAGCGGAAGAGCGAAGCGGCGAAGCATTAAACGCGAGTCTAAACGGACCTCGCCCTAAGGCTCAATCCCGATGATAGGGCGCGCCGGCCTCAATCGATAAGGCGCGGTAGATTTGTTCAGCAATGAGCACACGCACCAATTTGTGCGGCCAAGTTTGCGCGCCGAAGGAAAGGGCGTGCGGCGTTTTCGATTTCAGCGCTTTGTCAAACCCGTCTGCGCCGCCGATGAGAAAAGCCAAGTTTTCGCCGGCGTCTCGCCGTTGGGCGAGGTCGGAGGCGAGGGCGCGCGAGGTTTGCGAACGACCATCTTCATCTAACCGAATTATGTGCGCGTCGCCGGCCTTGGAGAGCAGGCGCTCGGCTTCCTTTTGCGCGCCGCCGCCCGCCTCAACCTCAATTTCTTGGACGGATCTGACCCCGAGGCCCCGACCCAGCTTGGCCGCGCGCGCGACATAATCGTTCACGAGGGCGCGTTCTGGGCCGGATTTCATCGTTCCGACGCAAACAATGCGAATGTGCACTTTTGGAGATGCTTAGCTTGGCGTGTCGGAGGCCGTCTCTGCATCGGCGCCCCAGATTCGCTCGAGATTGTAGAATTCGCGCACTTCCGGACGGAAGATGTGCACGATGACATCGCCCGCGTCGATCAGAACCCAATCGCAATTGGGCAGGCCTTCGACGTTTGCGCGGCCGACGCCCGCATCCTTCATCGCGCGCGACAAATGATCGGCAAGCGCGCTCACATGACGTTGAGATCGGCCGGAGGCGATCACCATCGTATCTGCGAGCGAAGATTTTCCATCAAGATCAATCGCGAGAATATTTTCCGCCTTATCGTCCTCCAACTGGTCCAACACGAGGCGGGCGAGATCTTCTGCGGCAAGTTTCGGTTCGTGATTCGCCTCATGGGCGCTGCGATTATCGTCCATGCCGACGCCGGTCGACTGGGTTTCAAGTGCGGACAAGACACATCCTTCTACAACTAACTATTCGTTGTCTTTAACACGTCATACGGGCGCCCG
>JBCCMB010000150.1:0-6654 GCA_039026555.1 Pseudomonadota bacterium | reverse complement strand
GGGAAGACCGAATGCTGAAAGCCTTTGCGCGGGCGATTAAATCGCCGTCGACTGTACGCGCCTGGCGGCGGATCAGCGCGGCGATGGTTATCGTATCTCTCGTCATCGCCGGCGCCGCCGCGACCTATGGCGCGAGTCGTCCTGAACTTTCGGGTTCCGCCGCGTTCGGGTTGTTCTCCGGCAGCTTGTTGCTCGGCATACTTATCGCTCAGGCGTTTTTTGATCTCGAAGGCTGGCTAGAACAGCATGGCCGCGACCTGATCGCCGACCGCATCTGGGATCAATTGCAGGCCGGTGCAACGCCCGAAGATCGCTTTATTTTGTATCTAAGGCCATTCGCGTCGACCGATCAGATCGCTCAGCAGGAAGAGACCTTGGTCGCGATGCGCGCGCAGGCGGGTGCGCCGACCTTTTTCGCGCCCGCGTCAGAACGGCTCGAGTTTGAAGGCGAAATTGAGCGTGCGCTTCGGCCTTTGGGGCCCCTTATCGCGTTGGGCAAGCCGTTAGAGCATATGGGCGCAGGTCGCATTTTGGTGCCGGACGCCGACTGGCGCAACGCGGTCTTAAGGCTTGTCAAAGCCGCTCGGCTGATCGTGCTTTTGCCCTCATCACGAGCCGGAACGATTTGGGAAGTTGAACAGATTTTGTCCTCCGGCGCGCTCGAGAAAACGATCATCGTCGATCCGCCCAATCGCGCAGGCGCGCCCAATTCGGAGTATGACTCTGCGGCCGAGTGGGACGCGGTGCGGGCGACATTCCAAGCTTATCGATATGATTTGCCGGATGACGATCCCAAGGGATTGATGTTGCATTTCGGGGATGGCTTCGCGCCCGAGCGCACCAGCCGGATAGCCTTTAACGGCGTTGGGTCTGTCCGGAAATTCGCCACCAAAGTTCTAGACGACATCGCCGCCTCGCCGCCGGCCCAAACCGCGTCAGATTGAGGAGTTAGACCTATGCGAAATGTCTCAACCTCGGTGCTCTCGCTCGCCGCAATGGTGTTGTCGAGCATGACCACTTATCTGACGTTCTTTGACGCCAGATACACGCTGACGGCGGCGATCTCCTCCATATCGGGATCAACCCAGCGCAGCGCTGGATCCAATGGGGAGACCTACAGCGTTAGCTTTTTCCATTATGCGACGCCGGCCATCATTCTTTCCAATCGCGGCACGCGATCCCTCGTGGTCACGGAAGTCAATCTTGTTCGCTCCTCAAGCAAGGACACGTGCGAGGCGACCGAAGAAAGGCTCAAGCCGTTCAGCTTTGAGAGCTTTATTGTGGAACCGGACACGGTGCAGCAGATGAAGTTGGAATACCCGCTTCCTAAGGCGGAAGGCGAACGTTCAGCCGACGAGGCTTTCAATCTCGCCTCGCGCGATGATCTTTGGTGTTTGGAGTGGATCGTATTCGACCAGAATGGCGGCCGGCGCGAACCGCTCATGCCCGCCATGACGTTCAAGGCCGATTATGTGCCTGACGAGGATGGCGAATATTTGGACGCCGAGATTGACATGGATGCGCCCAAAGCGCCCTTCACCTTGTTAACTCGGGGGCTGCTGTAATGGTGCCGGGATTGCTCTGGCGCACCGGACGATAATCCACGGATTTATCTTCGCTTTCGGCGTCCACAGTCATAAATTGGGGCATAGAAGACGCAAAGTCATAGAGCTTTGCGCAACGCCGCCGAACGCAAACGCGGCGCGATTAAGTGGAGGAAAGTAATGTCGCGTACGTCGTTGGCGGCCTTCGGGTTGGTCTCGCAATTGGCCGTGTCCGCAACGCCGGCGATGGCGGAACCCGTCCAGACCTGCGAGAACGGCGCTTGCTCACTAGCCTATGAGCCCGCGTTTTTCGACCGCTATGCGCCCGTGACGGCGTTTGACATGGTGCGTAATCTTCCGGGTTTCACGCTGGAGGACGGCGATGAAGATACGCGCGGCTTCGGCGCGGCGGCGGGCAATATCCTCATCAATGGCGACCGCGTCTCCGCAAAAACTGAGCTGCCGTCCGACATTCTCTCGCGCATTCCGGCCGCGGATGTGGAGCAGATCATACTCATTCGGGGTCAAGCCGGCGGCGTCGACCTTCAGGGCCAGACTGTCATCGCCAACATCATCCGAAAACCGGGCGGCGGAACGGGGACATGGCGCGTCGGTCTAGATATCGATACGCCAGACACTGTCTGGCGTCCGTTTGGAGAGATCAGTTACTCCGGCGCGCAAGGCCCTTTGCGGTACACGGCGAGCCTCGAAGCGCGAGAATTCCAAAGATATATCGAACAAACCGAACGCGTCCGCCTGCCCGACGGGTCAGTCTCTGAGGTTCGCGACGAAGTTTTCGACGAGAATGGGGATTTTTATGTCGGGGCGCTGACGACGACGTGGGATCTTGGCGCCACGCAGGTCGGGTTCAACGCGGCCTATGAGTATTTTGACGAAGCCGGCGGCGAAACGTCGGACCGGACGCCAATGGGCGGCGCGCCGTTCACAATCTTTCAGGGCGACACCGACGAGGGTGAGGATATTGAACTCGGATTTGATGTGGAACGCGGGTTCGGCGAAGATTTGACGCTCAAAGGCATCGGTCTTTATCGGAATTATGATTTCCGTGAAACGGGCTCGCTGGTGCGGGTCGGTTTGCCCGAGGGCGACATCACGGACGCAGAAACGCTTTTCGACAGTGTCGAGACCGAAACCATCGCCCGTATCGAAGCCGATTATGCGGGGATTGACGGGCATTTGATTGAATTGTCCGTCGAGGGCGCCATTAATGAGCTCGACAGCGATTTTTCCCTCTTGGAGCTCGAAAATGGCGCATTGACGCCTCAAGACGTGCCGGGCGCGCGGACGAGCGTGGAGGAAGAAAGGGTCGATTTTCGTCTTTCGGACACGTTTCAGTTTCGCGGGGTGTCCGTTGAGACTGCGCTGGGCGGGGAGAGTTCGACTATCACCCAGACGGGCGGGTTCGAAGACAGCCGGTCCTTTTTCTTTTGGAAGCCGAGCTTGACGTTGTCTTACTCCCCGAGCGCCGAGACGCAGCTTCGGGCGCGGGCCTTGCGCGAGGTGGGACAGCTCGATTTTTTCGACTTCACCAGCGCTACTGATCTTGGCGATGGGGAGTTGGCGCTGGGAAATCCAGATTTATCGCCGGAGAGCACGGTCACGATCGACGCCACTTATGAACGTCGTTTCGGCGAAATCGGCGCGCTCAGCGTCACCGCTTTTCATGACTGGATTGAAGATGTCGAAGACGTATTGCCGTTGCAGGGCGGTTTGGAGGCGGCCGGAAATATCGGATCTGGTACGCGTGCAGGTTTACGCATGGAGGCGACACTGCCGCTCGACCGTCTAGGACTTGTCGGCGGGCGCTTGGATGCGGAAACCGAGTGGCAAACCTCCAGCGTCACTGACCCGGTTACGGGCGATGATCGGGAGTTATCAGAAGAACGCGAATGGGAAGCGGAAATCGAATTGCGTCAGGATCTCACAGATCTACGCCTCGCCTGGGGGCTCACCTTATTCGCTAACCCAGATGCGCCCAGTTTCGGTTTGGATGAACTCGAAGACAGCGGTGAACTCGTCGATTTTGAAGGCTTTATCGAAACGCGCGCCTTTCGCGGTTTGCGTATTCGCCTCAGCGTCGAAAACATATTGAGGGACGGGGAGGGGCGCGATCGGCGCGTATTCGCCGGATCGCGAGATATCGCGCCGCTCTTGTTCCGCGAGATCCGCGACGCCGAAAACGCGCGGGAATTCGCAATTGAGGTGTCCGGCGTCTTTTAGCGTGAAGCGCACTGGATGGCTTAGCGCCTATTTGAACAATAAGGACGATAGGCGACGCCGGCCATCCTTCGTGACGTCGGCGGTTGGGCCCGCCGCTTCGAAGATTTTGAGCAATTGGGCTTTGACTTCGCCGTCTTTCCAATCAAGTTTCTTTTCAAGAATGGCGAGCAAATGGTCCGCCGCCTCTTCATGGCGTCCCAGTCCGGCAAGCGCGTTGGCGAGCTCGAACCGCGCATCATGATCTTCCGGCGCCGCCGCGACTTTTGCTGCGAGGTCCGCAGTTTCGTCCGGCGCGCTGGCGTTAGCCGCGAGCTCGATCGCGGTCGCCACGCTTTTGACGTCTGGATCTTCGCGCTTGTCGGCAGGAACCATCTCCAGCGTCTGCGCGGCGCGCTCCAAATCCTCATTCGCGAGATAACAGCGCGCGAGTCCTGCGATCGCCTTAGCGTTTTCCGGATCGGCGCGGACGATTTCGGCGTAGATTTGCGCCGCGCCCCCAATGTCGCCCGCTTCGAATGTTTCAGCGGCCGATTTTAGCGCTTCTTCAATCTGTTCTAGAGCGTCGCCGCCGCCTAAGCGCTTGATGAACTCCACCACTTGGCTTTCGGGCAGAGCGCCCTGGAACCCGTCTACAGGCCGGCCGCCTTTGAAGGCGAACACGGCGGGGATGGAACGCACGCCCATTTGGCCGGCGACGCCTGGGTTTTTGTCTATGTCGATCTTCACCAACTTCACCGCGCCCGCCGCTTGGCCGACGACTTTTTCCAAAACTGGCGTCAATTGCTTACAGGGGCCGCACCATTCGGCCCAGAAATCCACCAAGACGGGCGTGTCTTGCGACGCCTCAATGACGTCTTGCATGAAACTCGCGTCAGTCCCGTCAATGACGAGCGGTCCGGTTTCGCCTGAAATATCCATCACGGCGCTCCTAAAAATCTCGATGCGGACGCGTTTGCAGGCCCGCTTGTAATTGTTGGCTCCTAAATGGGACGCGTTTGAGTTGGAAGCAAGCTTGCGCGTTGTTTCTATGGACTAGTCGGCGGCTAACGCTGCGAAATCGACGAGCTCAGCCTGGTGTCCGCAGGCGTCCGCGAACACCGCAAGATCCGCGAACGCAATCGTCGTGGTCATATCGTTTCGAAGCGGGTGAAAATTCACCTGCGAGAATGTCGTCAGCGTCTTATCGACGACAAACCGGACGACGCCCGCCTCATCATGCAATAGCGCGAAGGCCGATACCGAGCCGGGCGTCGTCCGCAGCGCCTCCCACAAAAGGTCCGCCTTTGTGAAGGACAAGCGCTGCGTGCCCAAAACTCGGTGAAGGCGGTTCAGCGGTAAATCGCTCTCGGCCCAAGCGGACACCAGCACCAGCGCGCCCTTCTTGTCCTTCATGAACAAATTCTTGGTGTGGCCGCCAGGAATATCGGTTTTCACATGGCGGCTGTCGGCGACAGTGTGGGTCGGCGCGTGGGATGTGGTGTTATGCGTCACGCCTAGGGCGTCCAGCTTGGCGAAAACCGGCAATTCAGGGGCGCGTGAAAAATCTTCAGGGGAGGGCGGTGGGCTTTGCATGACCCCTCTTTATACTCAGCTCGCCGTTTGCTCGGTGCGATACACTATGAAGAAAACCCTCTATGCGCCTCGATTGCTATAAAATTCACGAATATGTCCCTGAAATCATCCCGGGGCGCTCACGTCGCGCCTGGATGGATGCGTTTCAAGATCGCCATCCTTATCGTTGCTTGCCATTGACGATGGCGAACTCCTCCGGATGGGAGATTTTATGCCCTATCGGCCTCACAATAGAATGGGATGGCGGTCCAATGGAGTCTAATATCAAAATCACAGGCGACGAGCCGTGGCCGCCGATTTCCAACATCGCTGACAGCCATTTTCGCCGCGGCATCGTCACCTTTCATACCGGCCATTTGTTTCGCACCCCGCCGGGCTGGGCGGTTTGGGCGTCCGGCCCGCCAAACGAACCTAAGGATGGCATCGCTCCGCTGACGGGCCTGATTGAGACGGACTGGCTACCCTTTCCTTTCACCATGAATTGGCAAATGACGCGCCCCGGCCGCGTTCGTTTTGAGAAAGGCGAACCATTTTGCTGGTTGACGCTGATGGAGCACAACAAGCTCGAAGAGGTTCAACCCACTCTTCGCATGCTAGAGGGCAATCACGCGCTTTATCAGGAATACGCCGCCTGGTCCGACGCCCGCGGCGATTTCAACAAACGCCTTCAGTCCAAGGAAGCTGAAGCGATGAAGGAACGCTGGCAGCGCCACTATATGCGCGGGCAAACGGCGAGCGGCGATCAAGCGGAAGAGCACGCCACCAAGCGCCGCTTGAAAGTCCCGAAAACCCCGCCGCCTGGGTTAGGAGATTAACGCGTCTCCCACTTGGCTCCTTCGGGTCGCCAATGTGAAGCCAGGACGCATTCGTTTCCCTTGAGCGGATCACGCGATTTCAAGGCGCCGGGGACTATCGATGCTCGAGGTCCGGCGGCTTCTCCGCGCGGCGAGATCAGCCGCGACATACGCAGACCGAAATAGCGCCATAGCCGTAGCCCAATTCAACCGGCTATCTAAAGAATGCTTGCAGATTTGACAGGCGCGTATTGGTTTGCGCGCCCGGCCATAAGGCGGAGTATTTCCCCAGTTCGCCACTTGCGTCGGCGACCTGTTTGCGCTTTATACCCCTCCTCGGCGGCGCTAGCCGTCTACCCTCGGATGCGGGCGTAGCTCAGGGGTAGAGCACAACCTTGCCAAGGTTGGGGTCGTGAGTTCGAATCTCATCGCCCGCTCCAGACGATTTCTCAAAAAAGTCAACTATATCAATAGCTTAAGGGCTGTTTTTGCCCTAAAAATTC